>CAZEQC010000042.1:0-29614 GCA_964514285.1 uncultured Anaerolineales bacterium
GAGCAGCAGGTGACCCCCCCGCTTCGGCTGTTGGGATACGACATTGGGGAGGAGTCTCTGGTCGTCGGCGATACCCTCTACCTGCGACTTTTCTGGGAGGCGACCGAAGCGATGGACGAAGCCTATCGGCTCCAGCTGGGGCTGCGATCCTACGCCGGCGCCCCCATCGTCCACAAGAACCGCGTACTGGGCACCTTCTGCCTCTTCGACCGCGCGCCCCGGACCCTCTCAGAGGCCGATCACGCGCTGCTAAACGCCATCGGTCAACAGATCGGGGTCGCGGCCGAGAATGCCCGCCTCTTCCACGAGTCCCAGAGACGCCGTCTCTACCTGGAGGGACTCCTCTCGGCGGCCCCTGACGCCATCGTCACCCTCGATGCTAACCACCGAATCGTAGAATGGAACGCCGGCGCCGAGAGGCTGTTCGGCTACGCCAGCCAGGAGGTCGTCGGCCGCGACCTCGACCCGCTGATCACGACGTCGGGGTCCTTGGAGCATGCCAAGGGCCTGACGCGGGCCGTCACGAGCGGGGAGCGGCTGTCGCCGGTGGAGGCCGTTCGCTACCGAAAGGATGGCACCGCCATCGAGGTCCTCCTGGCCGGCTCTCCGATCCTGATCGAGGGCGACTACGCTGGCGCGGTCGCCGTCTACACCGATATCAGCGAGCTGAAGAAGGCCCAGGAGGCGCTCCGTGACTACGCGGCCGAGCTGGAGGCCCGCAACCAAGAGCTGGACGCTTTCGCTCACACCGTGGCCCACGACCTGAAGAATCCCCTGCAGCACCTCGTCGGGTATGCCGAGCTCCTGGTCGACGACTTCAAGGCCCTGCCGACGGAGGTACGGCAGGAGGCACTCTCCACGATCGTGGTCACGGCCGACCGGATGAACAACATCATTGGGGAGCTGCTCCTCCTCTCTGAGGTGCGGCGGGGAGAGATCGCCACGGAGCCCCTGGACATGGGCACCGTCGTCACGGCTGCACAGGAACGATTGAGATACCTGATCGACCAGCATAATGCCGAGATCGTCACGCCGGAGACATGGCCCGCGGCCTCGGGCCACGCGGCCTGGATCGAGGAGGTATGGTCCAACTACCTGAGCAACGCCATCAAATACGGCGGGGACCCTCCACGGGTGGAGCTGGGAGCCACGCCGCAGCCTGACGATACGGTCCGCTTCTGGGTGCGCGACAACGGCCAAGGCCTGACAGCCGAGGAACAGGCCCGGCTCTTCACCCCCTTCACCCGCCTCTACCAAGTCAAAGCTGAGGGACATGGGCTCGGCCTGTCCATCGTGCGACGCATCATGGACAAGCTCGAGGGCGAGGTCGGCGTGGAGAGCGAGCCGGGAGAAGGCAGCACGTTCTTCTTCACCTTGCCATGGGCTGCGCCCCAGGTGGTTGAGGTAGGTGATGCAACGAGATGACGCACATCGTTAACCGCATCCATCTCGTCTATCTGGGCTTGCTTCCTTCACTGACGACCTTCTTCCTGGTCCGGAGGTATGGGCACCGAGCGCCTTTCGCGCTTTTCATCGGTGGCATCATCGTGACGGCGGTCTACCTCGCCGCGTCCTACAGTTATACCATGCTACCCTCCTCCGCCCTGGCGAGCTGCTGGGCGCTGGTGGATGGCCCGCTGTTCGCCCTCGTCGGCCGCAGTTGGCAAGCGCCCGCCTGGACCTTCATCGTGGAGGGCTTCTTCATCGACGCTGTTGCGCTCTGGCTCGCCATCCTGGCGCTGTGCCTCGTCTCGCCCGCCCCATCGTCCTGGCAGCGAGGTGCGTCCTTCTGTCTGGCCCTCATCGCGCTGGCCTCACTTCTGTCCCTGTTCGTCCCATACACGACAGACCTCTGGGACGGCCGGCTGTTGCGTCTGGGATGGCTCCTGGTCGGCGTCGTGGAGACGACGGCTCTGCTCTATCGACTGCTAGACGGCGGCAATCCTATCAGACCGGATGTCGATCGAGCTGGGCTCTACGTTGCCGTCCTGACCGTCGCATGGGTCATCGCGATGAGTGCCGGCATGGCCCTCCACCGGGACACGGATCTCCTGCCTCCCACGAGACCAGCGGGAGACTCCGACAAACGATGGGGCGGGGGCGCCTGCGACGGCTCAGGAAGCGCCGTCCCATGTCGTGAGGACGACGCTACACTCGACGCCTTCTTCACCTGGAACTTCGGCCAGCCTATCGACGATCAACTGCTGCGTGAGTTCTTGGAGAGCCTGCGCCCCTACGTGGAGAGGGGTGAGGTCGTCAGATCTGCCGGAGCTGTTCGAGACCTATCGGCCTGTGGAACAACCAAGCGCCTGTCGGCGCTCACGACATCCAGGAGGCAGACGGACGAGAGAGAAGCCGATCACGGAAGAAACGGCTACCGAAGGACCTTGACAGATGTTCAAGAGTGTGAAGCGCGCATCTAATCGTCTCTGCCGCGCTGGGCCTCTTCACCTGCGCCACCCTAGCCTGGGCGTTCGCTGAGGAGCACCTCATCTTGCGCGACCCTTAAACCGGTCGGTCTCTTACCGGTAGACATCGACCTGCCCTTGGCGGAGATTGACTTTTGAGGGAGGATATTGTAGAATATGTCTAAACCATAGTCTGACCGCCCTGGGGTATGGGGGAGAGGCCGTCGACCGACGGACACCGAAGGGGCAACTCGCTGCGACCGGCTGATTGCAGTGACGAAACTCTCAGGTCAAAGGACCCCGTACCTTGGCACTCTGGAAAATCCTAGCGCAGATCTACGGGGCCCGCAGCCCCGGAAGCCCGAGCCCAACGGCTCGGGGCCGTGCAAAGGATACCGAAGGGGCAACCCCAGCGATCACTCGGGAGGAATCTCTCAGGTGGTAGACAGAGGACGCACAGCCATAGAGGCTTGTGCGTCCTTTTTCGATAGATGGACTGCTCCTGATGACGTTGGACGTAGAGCAACGGCTGCGTAGCTTCCGATCTTGCAAATGGACTCGTTATGACCGACAGGGCATTCACTAACCTCGAGCCAGGCTATGCCGATCTATCAGTAGGTACAATCACTGCACACTCGATTCACTGAACAGGAGGTACATGATGTACAGAAAGCTCTTCACACCAGGACCCACGCACGTACGCGACGAAATCCTGGAAGCACAGGCAGCACCCATCATCCATCACCGCGCGCCAGAGTACGCCGCTCTGCACAAGTCCGTGACGGAGAAGCTCCAGAAGCTCCTCTACACCGAGCAGCGCGTCTATCTCTTCACCTCATCATCCACCGGCGTGATGGAGGGGAGCATCCGACAGGCTACCAACAAGAAGGTGCTCAACACAATCTGTGGCGCCTTCTCGGAGCGCTGGCACACCATCTGCGAGGTCAACGGCGTCCCCACGGGCACCGTCGAGGTGGAGTGGGGCCAGGCCATCACACCGGACATCGTCGACGAGGCGCTGTCGAGCGGCGACTACGACGCCCTGACTGTGGTCTTCAACGAGACGTCCACCGGCCTGCTGAACCCGGTCGACGAGATCGCTGAGCTCGTCCACGAGAAATACCCCGACGTGCTCATTCTGGTCGACGCCGTCAGCGGCATGGCCGGGGCCAAGCTCGAGTTCGACGCGTGGGGGCTGGACGTCGCCTTGGCCGGCACACAGAAATGCTTCGCTCTGCCCGCGGGACTGACCGTCTGCGCCGTCAGCGATCGAGCCCGGGAGCGCGCCTTGGACGTGCCCAACAAGGGTTACTACTTCGCCTACGAGCAGATGGACAAGAAGTACGAGAAGCACCAGACTCGCGCCACACCGTGCACCAGCTTGATCGAGGCCCTGGACGTACAGCTGGAGGATATCATGGTGATGGGGCTGGAGAGACGTTGGGAGCGCCATAAGGAGATGGCAGCCTACGTCCAGGATTGGGCGCGTGAGCACTTCGGCCTCTTCTCCGACGAGCGCTACCTGTCGCCCACGGTGACCAACGTGAAGAACACCCGAGGCATCAGCGTCGCCGACCTCAACGACCAACTGGCGCTGCGCGGGGCCCAGATCTCCAACGGGTACGGTCCCCTCAAGGAGAAATGCTTCCGCATCGCCCACATGGGCGACCTGACGCTCACCGATCTCAAGTGGCTGACGGACCAGATTGAGGATATCCTGGATCTGTAACCACCAGCCTAACCATTCACCTTTTAGCTCTGCAAGCTCAAGCCGGATTCGTGATCGGCGCGATCTCACTCTTGAGACCGCGGATCACGGATCCGCTGGGAGCGTTAGCTAGATAGTCACCCGGATCTTTAGCAAGAGGAGAGATAACCATGAAGCTAATTGTCTGTGACCCGGTAGACCCAGAAGCCGTTGCTGCAATGCGCGAGGGTGGCGTTGACGTCGACGTGAACGACGACGTCACGCTGGACGAGTTGATGGAGATCATCCCCGAGTACGAGGCCATGGTCGTCCGCAGCCGCACCAAGGTCCGCGAGCCCCTCATCGACGAGGCAACTAACCTGAAGGCCATCATCCGCGCCGGCGTTGGGCTGGACAGCATCGACGTCGAGTACGCCGAGGAGCACGGCGTCGAGGTGCGCAACACACCGGCAGCCTCGTCGAACGCCGTCGCCGAGCTGACCATCGGCTACCTCTTCGCCCTGGCCCGTCCCATCGTGGAGGCCACGGTCTCGATGAAAGAGGGCAAGTGGGAGAAGAAGAAGCTCAAGGGCACCGAGCTAGCGGGCAAGACCCTGGGATTGATCGGCTTTGGCCGCATCGGCAGCCTGGTGGGCGAGAAGGCCGACGCCCTCGGCATGGAGGTGCTCTTCCACCGCCGCACGGACATCGATGTCGACTTCGCCACCCAGGTGCCGCTGGATGAGCTGCTGGAGCGATCGGACTACATCTCGCTCCACGTTCCCCATACCCCGGCGACACACTACCTCGTCGGTGAAAAGGAGCTCGCCAAGATGAAAGACGGCGTCAAGATCGTCAACTGCGGGCGCGGTGGTACCGTCGACGAGGACGCGCTGGTCGAGGCCATCAAGAGCGGCAAGGTAGCCGGCGCTGCGTTCGACGTCTACGAGGACGAGGCCGAGGAGCGCGGGCAGAAGTTGATGGCCTTGCCTGAGGTGATCGGCTCGCCCCACATTGGCGCTGGGACCGTTGAGGCTAAGGAGCGCGTGGGCGAGGAGACCGCCCGCATCGCCATCGAGATCGCCAATCGCTAGCTCAAGATAACGAAGGAGGGAAGCTGCCGACCGGCAGCCTCCCTCCTTAACGCCGTCACTATAGGAACAGGAGATCGCTTTATGGCAACCATCCGATCTTTCCGCGGTACACGATACAATCCGGAGCAGATCGACGATCTGTCGAAGGTCATCAGCCAGCCCTACGACCGGGTGCGCCATGGTCTTCAAGACAAGTACTACAACCAGAGCCCCTACAACGTCGTGCGCATCATCCGGGGTAAGGAGAAGCCCGGGGACGACGACGAGAACAACGTCTACACCCGCGCCCGGGAGTACTACGAGGCGTGGCTGGACGAAGGGGTGTTGATGCGAGAGCATCAGCCCGCGCTCTACGTCCTGCGACAGAACTTCACCCTCCCCGACGGCACCGAGAAGAGCCGTCAGGGCCTGGTCACCGCCTTCCAACTAAGCGCCTTCGACGAGGGGATCGTGCTGCCCCACGAACGGACGCATTCCGGCCCCAAAGTCGACCGGCTCAACCTGATGCGCGCCACACAGGTCAACTTCGGCCACATCTTCATGCTCTACCCTGGCGATAGGATCAACGAGCTCCTCAATGAAGCCCTGGAGAGAACGGAGGGTCTTGAGGCCCGCGACCTGTTTGAGAAGGACGTCCTCCAGCAATTCTGGCCCATCACCGACGCTGACGTCGTCGAGGCCGTGATGGAGGAGATGGCGCCCAAGCGCAATCTGATTATCGCCGACGGCCACCACCGCTATGAGACAGCCCTCAACTACCGTGATGAGATGCGGGAGCAGCATCCCGACGCCCCGAAGAATGCCGGCTTCAACTTCCGTATGGTGACCATGGTGAGTATGCAGGACCCCGGCTTGGTGATCCTACCCACCCACCGCCTGATCCACTCCTACGGCAAGATGAGCGCCGGCGAGATTCTGGAAGGAGCCAAAGAATACTTCAAGCTGATCTCGGTGGAGGACCGAGAGGCGCTCGAGGAGGCTTTGGAGCAAGCCACCCCGGACCATCCTCGCTTTGGTTTCTACAACGGCGGCTTCAACGTCCTGGAGCTGAAGAGCCCCGACGTGATGGACCGCCTGCTGCCGGACCGAGACCCCGCTTGGCGGATGCTCGACGTCAGTGTGCTACACGAATTGCTCATCCAGCGCGTGATGGATATCAGCGAGGAGGCCGTCGAGCGCAAGGAGAACATTGAATATCTGCGCGACCCGCAGATGGGCTACGACGCTGTCGACGAAGGCGAAGCCGAGTTCCTCTTCGTCCTCAATCCGACCCGCATGGAGCAGGTTCGCGCTTGCACCGCGGCCGGGGAGAAGATGCCGCAGAAGTCGACCGACTTCTATCCCAAAGTCATCAGCGGCATGGCGATGATGCCCATTGGTGTGGAGGAACGGCTCTAGGACGACAACCTAACATCTTCTCAAGAGGCTTCCGAAATCTTTGTCATAGACTTCGGAAGCCTCCTGTTTTCACCGTCTTCGGATATCTCCTCAAAGGAGCAACACCCGCCCCATAACACTAGTCGTTCTCGTGGAGCTCAGAGCGTCGAGTCCAAACCATCAATAGCCCAAACGTGGCCGTTGCAATGACCAAATCCGCCAGAATAGCGGACATGGTAACGTGCGGTCCCATCGACTCGAAGAGCTGCCCGATCAACCAGGGGAGCGACATCCCGCCAGCGCTGGCCCCCACGAAGAACCACCCTGTGATCCGCCCCGTGATCGCCATGCGCCGCTCGGCGAAGGAAAGCATCATCGGGAAGATAGAGGCCATCGAAAACCCCACGCCAACAGTCCCCAGCCACACGGCCAGGGAAGCCTCGTGGAAGAGCACCATAACCCCTACACTTATCAGACAGCCCAGCCAATCGGCCACCAACATCGCGCGCGGCGAAAACCGTTTGGTCAAGGGAATGGAGAGCAGCCGCCCCCCGGCGAGCACACCCCAGAAAACTGAGGTGAGATAGGCAGCCTGCGTGTCGCCGCTCAGGCCTGTGGCGGTGGCGTAGGTATAGATCCAGCCGCCCATACTGCTCTCCGCACCGACGTAGAGGAGGAGGACCAGGGAAACCAGCACGACCATGAAGGGGCTGCCGTTCTTGGCCGGATCATCGTCGCCATTGGATCGGGCTGCCGGGCTGGGCAGACGAAGGATCCCCAGGGCCACCGGCGCGATCAACAACGCCAGAATCCAGTACGCCCAGGTGATGTCGCCCGAGCGCTGCACAGCCTGGGCGATGATGAGGGGGGCACAGAAGGCGCCGACGCCAAAGCAGAAATGGAGCCCGCTCATAAAGGGACCCACCTCGCGTCCATGCAGCCAGACCAGCAAGGTGTTGCCCCCGACGTCAACGGTCCCCGATGCTGCCCCTCTCACAAGAGTGACAGCGACCAGAAGCCACAGCCGGGGGACCAGGGGCACCAACGCCATCATCGAGGCCAACAGGAGCAGGAAGCTGCCCATCACCGCGTGGCCGGGGGCGTGATCGTACGCACGACCGCCCAGGAGAGAGCCGAGCAGATACCCTAACGCACCTGCTGTGAAGAGAATACTGATCGCATCGAGGGAGGCGTGGACGTTCTCGGCCAGGCCGGGCAGCGTGGCGCCAAGCGAAGCCGTCACCAACCCCAAGGTGATGAAGGCTAGGTAGTAGCCCGCCGTCCGAACGAGCTTCCCTTTCAACCGTTCATGAGCTTCTGGTAAGCACCCTCCCAGAAGCTCGGCTTGCGCGTCATCCGCTTGACCGTTACGTCGGCGAACTTCGGCGCCAGCTTCGCCAGCAAGACCGGAAGCTCGTGCCACCGCTCCTCGTAGATCAACGCACCAAGCTGATCCGCCATCGGATCCAACCAACGCCATTGCCGCTGGAAGCGCTCCGCCTTCATCCAGTAATCGCGCTTCTCCCAGGCACGAACGGTCTGATCCACCGTTTCGGCCATTCCCTGCAGACAGAGGACGATCAGCGCGGCTTGGTCCTTCGCCTCCGCATCGATGCAATCCTTCTGGCTCAGACGCCGCAACATCTCGGCGATCGAGCGCCGGTAGTGATGGCGGGTCTTACCGGGTGTCTCTGTGTAGATGATGCGGCCCATCAGGCCGCCTCCTCGTACACCTCAGGATTGGCGCAGTAGGGCAGACGCTCGCCGCGCAGCCCGGCCAGGAGGTTCTCCGCCGCCATCTCCGCCATCCGCTCACGCGCCCGCACCGTGGCGCTTCCAATGTGGGGCACTACGATACAGTTGGGCAAGTCGACCAGAGGATGGTCAGCGGGCAGGGGCTCGGGGTCCGTCACGTCCAGGGCCGCCCTGGCGATCCAGCCTTCCTTCAGGGCCTGCACCAGCGCCTCTGTGTCGACGATCCCACCTCGAGCAGCGTTGATCAAGACGGCCTCCGGCTTCATGCGCCGCAGCGCCGCCTCATCAATCAGGTGGTGAGTCTCCGCCACGAGGGGTGTGTGGAGACTGACATAGTCCGCCTCCTCCAGCAACGTCTCCAGAGGAACGTACGTGAGTCCCAGCTCCTCCTCCAGGTCCATCTGCCGCTCGGGGTCATTGTAGAGCACGCGCATCTGGAAACCACGCCCGCGCCGCGCCACGGCGGTCCCAATCCGGCCCAGCCCGACGATGCCCAGCGTCGCCCCCCAGACCCGCGCGCCCAACAGCCCCAGCGGTTCCCAGGTCTGCCATCCGCCGCTCCGGACCTTCTCGATCCCCTCCGGAATGCGGCGAGCGGCGGTCATCAGCAGCGTGAAGGTCAGATCGGCGGTCGCATCCGTCAGCACGCCGGGCGTGTGGCCCACCGGGATGCCGCGCGCCGTGGCGGCCGCCAGATCGATGTTGTCCACCCCCACGGCGTACTGACTGATCACCCGCAGTTCACCGGCATCCATCACCGCCGCGTCAATCTCATCGCTTAGCAGGCAGAGCAGACCATTGCAGCCCGAAACCGCCTTCAGAATGGTCTCACGACGTGGCGGGAGCGTCTCCTGCCAGACCTGCGCCTGACAGGCCTCCCGCACCGCGCTCAAGCCGGCCTCCGGAATAACCCGTGTCACATACACCTTCGGTCGTTGGCTCACATACCCTCCCAAAAAAGGGGGCGCCGCAAGCGAAGCGGCACCCCCACCCCTAAACAGCCTGTCTCGATGGCTCCTCCTTCCAGAGGGCCTCAGGATCCAACCGCTCAATCCCCGCCACTTGATCGAAGTGCCTGTCCGTGGAGATCACCCTGGTCAACCCACAGCGGCGCATAACAGCCACGTGAATCAAGTCTCGAGCCTTGACGCCCTGCGGCGCGTACTGCTCGAACAGTTCGATAGCCAATCGAGCGTCATCCGAACCGACCGAGTAGACGGTCGGGACCAGATCTAGCAGATTGGCAGCCAAGGAGACAGCGATATCCCAGCGCTCCAGTTCCCCGTACCGATAGAGGATCTCCTGTACGATCTCGCTGTCAATCGCGGCCTGCAGCCGCCCCTCCGCTACCTGGGTCAGGACCCAGACGCAAGCTTCCAATCGCTGCTTGTGAGCCAGAAGCGAGACTCTTCGTCTGGCAGGCAGCTATGTGACATGCCAGTCACCTGACCCTATGGAGAGGGGAGACGGCCACTCGCGACGTGGCGAGGGGCCGTCCAGTACCAGCTCTAGTCCGGCTCTAGTCCTCGACGCCCATCCACGGTGGCCGCGCGCCTTCGGCCTCCGGGAAGCGGGGCAGGACCGTGGCCTCGATCGGCAGCTGCACGCGATTGCGGCGCAGGAGCGCTTCGTCCAGCGACTTACCGCGCAGCGGGAAGATGGCGATAGGCGTCTCGGGGACGTTGTAGCGCTTCTGCACGACGGCCAGGCCAACCAAGTAGCCCTCCACGTCGATGGAGCAACTGGTCACCTTGCCGATCGCACGCCCCCGACGGTCGACCACGGGATCGCCCGTGTCGGGCCGCCGCGTCCCCTTCTCATTCACCCGGAAACGGATCAACTCGCGCTCTCGGCTGTCCTCCTTGGCCAGCAAGGCGTCCCGCCCCACAAAGAACGGCTTGTGGTACTTGACGTATCCCGGGAAACCGGCCTCGACGGGGCTGATGTCGAAGGGTCCGGCCAGCTCGTGCCCGTAGAGGGGCAGACCGGCCTCGATGCGGGTCGAGTCACGGCACGCCAGGCCGCACGGCTTCACACCCAGATCCTCACCAGCCTTCAAGATGGCGTTCCACAGCGTCTCGGCATCGTCCGAGTGTACGAGGATCTCGTACCCCCACTCCTCGCCTGTGTAACCCGTGCGGGCGATAACCAGGGGCACGCCGGCCAGATCACACTCAATCAACTCGGTGCGCCGAACCCGGGCCAGATCCGCCTTCAGCTCGGGATCGTCGGTCAACCGCTGTAGAATCTCCAGCGAGGCTGGGCCCTGCAGAGCCATGTCCCGTTTCTGATCGGCGCCGACCGCCGGATCCTTGAGGTTGCGCAGCGTTGCCGGCGCCTCCACCTCCAGCCAGGGCCGCCCGTCGTCGAGCAGCACCCGCCCTTCGTTCACCGCGTTGAGCCAGTCCCAGTCCTTGTCCTCGTTCGAGGCGTTGACCACCATATAAAAGTGGTCGGCCGCCACACGGTAGATGATCCCGTCGTCGATGACGCTCCCATCGGGCTCCAGGAAGTAGCCGTACATCGACTGCCCATCAGTGATCCAGGCAGCGTAGTTGGAGAAGACGACGTCGAGGAACGTGATAGCATTGGGTCCCGTCACTTCGAAGACACCCATGTGGCCAACGTCGAAGAGCCCGGCCGCCTCGCGCACCGCCCGGTGCTCCTGCTTCACCGAGGAGTACCAGACCGGCATCTCCCACCCGGCGAAGGGGACCATATTGGCGCCCATCGCCTTGTGGACCTCGTTGAGAGGCGTCCGCTTCAGCTCGTCGTGCTCGGGCTCCTCCCAACCCCAGCGCTCCTTGTCGACCTCGGGGCCGAACCCGTCGAGGTACGACTGACCGACGAAGTACATCTTGTCGAGATCGAACCGTTCGGGCTGGGCCTCAAACAGATCCGCCGCAGGCGTGCCAGCCTCGGCCGCCTCTCCCTCGCGCTCGATCACGGCATCGACCGCCTCCACCACCACCGGACCCTGCACCTTGCGAAAGACGTCCTCATCGTCGAACAGGGTATAGCCGTCGGCTAGACCGCGCAGCCACGAGGTGATCTCCGCCGCGTTCTCGGGCGTTGGGGTGATCAGGAAGCGATCCCGGCCAACCTCGTCCTGCTCCTCGCGCTCCACGACCACCTCGTCCATCAGCTCGCCGTGGCGGTCCAACATGTACGTGGTGATGACGTCGCCCGGCTCCATCAGAAGGACGTTCGAGGTAACCACCTCATCGACGTGCTGGCGGGCTCGCCAGCCGGTGACGCGCAGCGTGACCGGCTCCGGCTCGGGTGCCTCGGCGAGGAGGGTGTAGTGAGGATACCCGCTCTTCTCATACGCGAAATCAATGCCCGCCCGCTCGGCTACCTCGGCGACGCCCAGTCGCACCTCCTCCAGCACCTTGAGGTCGACCTTCCCGCGGGGCAGCGTCCCGATCAGACCGTTGTAGGCAAAGGGCTCGATGTTGGTCAGAAGACGATGGATCAGGCCGGCGATGACGTCCATGTCCTCCTCGACTAGGCCGCGCTGAGTAAGCCAGGGCGTGCCGAGCCGAATACCCGTCGCCAGCGGCGTCTCCTCATCGCCGGGGATGGTGTTCTTGTTCGCCACCATGCCCGCCAAGTCCATAATGCGCACAGCCGGCTCGCCATAGACCGGATAGGTCAGATCCGTCGGCGCAGCGTTGCCCACGGCGATAGAGTTCAGGTCGACCAGCATCAGGTGCGTGTCCGTGCCGCCATAGGCGAGACGGAGGCCGCGATCCGTCAGCCCCTCGGCCAGCGCCTGGGCGTTCGCCACGATCTGCTGCTGAAGCTGTTTGAACTGCTCGGTCTGAGCCAGCTCGAAGGCCACCGCCATCGCGGCAAACTTGTTGACGTGAGGGCCGCCCTGCTCGCCGGGGAAGATGGCCAAATCGATCGTCTGCGCCAGATCCTGGTCGGTGGTCATGATCACCGCGCCACGGGGGCCACACATGGTCTTGTGGGTGGTGAAGGTCACCACGTCGGCGATGCCGACCGGGTTGGGATAGACGCCAGCCGAGGCCATGCCGGCCACGTGGGCGATGTCGGCCAGGAGGTAGGCGCCCACCTCATCGGCGATGGAACGGAACGCCTCCCAATCCGGGGCCCAGGGGTAGGACGTGTAACCAGCCACGATCACCTTGGGGCGATGCTCCAGCGCCAGGTCGCGGATGGCATCATAGTCCAGGCGCTCGGTTTGAGGATCCACACCGTAGGAGACCACACCGTAGCGCTGCCCGGACATGTTGAACTCCGAACCATGGGACAAGTGCCCACCCTGGTAGAGATCGAGCCCCATCAGCGTGTCCCCGGGCTCCATCAGCGTCCAGTAGACGCCCAGGTTGGCGGGAGTGCCGGAAAGCGGCTGGATGTTGACGTGGATGTGCTCGGGTCGAAGAGCCTCGCGCGACCCCGTCGCGCCGCGGGCAAAAGCCTGGGCGCATCGTCGCTGGGCCAGCGACTCCATCAGGTTGACGTAGTCTTTTCCCTTGTAGAAGCGCCGGTCGGCGTAGCGGCGATAGAAGGCCAGCTGCCAGGGCACGTCGTGTAGCCGCTCCTCGGAATCCCACGTCATCCGAGTCGGGGGATAGCCCTCGGCGTAGATGTTCTGGAACCGTGAACCCAAGGCCTTGCGCACGGCCTTGGAGGCGTAGGACTGCGATGGGATGAAGATCAGCTTGCGAGCCTGCCGTTCCTCCTCCCAGCGGATGAGATCATCGACGAACGGTGAGACATCTTCTAGGTCATCTCGGAAAAGGTAGTCGGACGTTGAATCAGCGGTACCTGCTGACATATGATGTGAGCTCCTTTGTTAATACGTAGTTGCACGTGTCGGAAGCGATCTGGCACTCGCCAGACCATCGCATATTGTATCATTCCGAGCATGATCAGGCAAACGAGCTCACACCACCGGCCGCATAACGTTGACGCCCTGAACCACCTGTGCTACAATTAGATAAAGCAAAAAGCTATCTACAAAAAGGAGCTGCCGTGCCCAATCGACTCGCAGAAGAATCAAGCCCTTATCTTCAGCAGCACGCCGACAACCCGGTGGATTGGTACCCCTGGGGCGAGGAAGCGCTTCAGAAGGCCGAGCAGGAGGACAAACCCATCTTCCTCAGCATCGGTTACTCCGCCTGCCACTGGTGCCACGTGATGGCCCGGGAGTCCTTTGAGGACGAAGCGACGGCCAGAATCCTGAACAAGCACTTCGTCAACGTCAAAGTCGACCGCGAGGAGAGGCCCGATCTGGACCGCGTCTATATGAGCGCCGTTCAGGCCATGACGGGAAGCGGCGGTTGGCCGATGTCGGTCTTTCTAACCTCGGAGGGAAAGCCGTTCTATGCCGGCACGTACTTTCCGCCGGAGCCGCGCTACGGTATGCCGTCGTTCAAGCAGGTTCTAACCACCATCGCTGAGGCATGGCGAGATCGTCGCCAGGAGCTTCTCGAGGGCAGCGACCGCGTGGTCACCTCGATCGAGCGCCAGATGGCGGCGCGGACGCCGGAGCAGGTGCTTGAGCCGAGGTCGCTGAGCCAGGCCTTCCAAAGCCTGCGGCGTGACTTCGACGACGCCCACGGGGGCTGGGACGGAGCCCCCAAGTTCCCGCAACCGATGGCTATCGAGTTCCTGCTCCGTCTCCACCGCTCGACGGGGGAGCCGGACGCGCTGGGCATGGCCACCGGGGCCCTCGACGCCATGGCGCGCGGGGGGATTTACGATCAGTTGGGTGGCGGCTTCCACCGCTACGCTGTCGATGAGCGCTGGCTAGTACCGCACTTCGAGAAGATGCTCTACGATAACGCCCAGCTGGCGCGGGTCTACCTCCACGCCTGGCAGGTGACCGGCACGCCGCTCTTCCGCACTATCGCCGAGGAGACTCTGGACTACGTGGTGCGCGAGATGCGCCATCCCGACGGCGGCTTCTACGCCACCCAGAGCGCCGAGAGCGAAGGCGAGGAGGGCCGCTTCTTCGTCTGGACCCTGGACCAGATCCGCGACGTGCTGGGCGAGGAGGCTGATGCGTTTGCGGCGGCCTACGGAGTGCAGCCTGGGGGCAACTGGGAGGGCAAGACCATTCTCACCTTCTCCGGAACCTGGGAGGAGCGGCAGGCGTTAGCCGACGCCCGCCGGCGGCTCTTCGAGGCGCGCGAGAAACGCGTCCGTCCCGAGCGCGACGAGAAGGTGATCACCGCCTGGAACGGCCTGATGCTCGCCGCCTTCGCCGAGGCTGGGCAGGTGCTGGAACGGGATGACTACGTCGAGGTCGCGCGGCAGAACGCTGCCTTCCTGCTCAAGGAGCTCAAGGCCGATGACGACCACCTGCTGCGCACTTGGCGGGACGGCGAGGCCAAAGGGCGAGGCTACCTGGACGACCACGCCAACCTGATCGACGGGCTCCTGGCCCTCTACCAGACCACGTTTGAAACGCGCTGGTACGAGGCCACCGTGACCCTGATGGAACGGGTGCTAGAGCGCTTCCGCGCCCCTGAGGGCGGCTTCTTCGACACCGGCGATGCCCACGAGGCGCTGATCACCCGTCCGCGCTCGATTCAGGACAACGCCGTGCCCTCCGGAAACGCTATGGCCGCCTTTGACCTGCTGCGCCTCAGCCAGCTCGCCGTCGAGCCTCGCTACGCAGAGGAGGCAGAGCGCAGCCTGCGGCAGGTCCAACCGATGCTGAGCCGCTACCCTCTGGGGTTCGGGCAGTGGCTGATCGTCCTCGAATACGCCTTGGCCGAGACGCGCGAGATCGCCATCGTAGGGGATCCGGAGGAGGAAGAGGTCCAGGCGCTGGTCGACGTCTGCCGGGATGGCTTCCGTCCGCACCAGGTGCTGGCAGTGGGCGTGCCAGGCACGGACGAGCAACCGGTCCCCTTGCTGGAGAATCGAGAGAGAATCGACGGTCGAGCCACGGCCTACGTCTGCGTCGATTTCACCTGCCGGCAGCCCGTGACGGATGCAGAGGCACTCCGCGAGATGCTCTAACACCCTGGACAGAGATTGAGTTCCACTCACTCAGTGAGCGAGTGGAACGGCAGCGACAGCAACGTTGCTGTTTGCGCCCAGATGACCCCCTAGCCCGAGAAAGACCAGCCGTGTCGAGCCGGGGCGAGGCCCTGACGAACAATGGCCAGCGCAGCCTTCTCGTCAAGATCCGCCACATGCTTAACAAGTGCTGAGATCTCTGGGACACGCAGTTGGGGACAGCTCCCAACTTCAAGCGGGTCTTCGCCCGAGCAACCCTGATGTGATAATCACAGCTTCGTTCAATCGTTGAGATTCGCTGTCATATGTCTCGGCACCACCAGCATATGACGGCGAGTCTACACCCCGAGTCCGCCGCATGCACCGAATCAGGTCTCGGGGGCACAGAATAGCACATCGTCTTGCGCACATCCCCATTCTGGAGTATCCTTCCCTCACCATGACCAAAGAACGGATCGACGTCGTCATCGCCCAACGCGGCCTCACCGAGAGCCGCAACAAAGCGCAGCGCCTCATCCGCGCTGGTGAGGTGCGTGTGGACGGCCAGCTGGTCGACAAGCCCAGCACCCAGGTCTCCGAGGACGCCGACATCACCCTCAAGAGCAAACCACCTTTCGTCAGCCGCGGGGGTAAGAAACTGGCAGCGGCCCTGGAGCGCTTCGACCTGGACGTGACCGGGGCGGTAGCGGCCGATGTCGGCGCCTCCACCGGTGGCTTCACCGACTGCCTGCTGCAGAACGGCGCGCGGCGCGTCTACGCCATCGACGCCGGCTACGGGCAACTCCACTGGAAGCTGCGCAACGATCCTCGCGTGGTCGTGATGGAGCGCACCAATGCTCGCTACCTGGACGAGCTTCCTGAGCCCATCGATCTAGCTACCGTCGACGTCTCGTTCATCTCCCTTGACCTCATCCTGCCGAACGTCGTGACGTGGCTCAAGCCGGACGGCGAGGCTGTCGCTCTGATCAAGCCCCAGTTCGAGGCCGGTCCTCAAAACGTGGAAAAGGGCGGCGTGGTCCGCGACCCGGCGGTCCATCGGCAGGTGCTGGAGGACGTGCTCGCCAGCGCTGCCGAGCTGGGCCTGGAGCTACACGGCCTGTTCCCCTCCCCGGTGCACGGGCCGGCCGGGAACGTCGAGTTTCTGGCCTGGTGGAAGCCGGGTGAGGATACCGCCGACCGACAGTCGGTCATCGACGCTTGCCTACACGAAGTCAAGAGGGCCTAGCACGACAACCGCACGTGCCAAGGAGACAGACTTCCGAAGTTTCGGAGGTCACACCCAACACGTTACAACGGTCTCCAGGATATCCCTTAGCACACTCCGATCGAAGTGCATAGCCAAGGCCCCATCACCCATCTCAGCCAGCTCCAGGGCCAGAAGGAACTGCCCTAGATTGACGGGTGACCCACGATCCGCGGCTCAGCGCGCGAACGGAGCGGGTGCTCCACCTGCTCGACGGGCGCATCGACCGTGACCAGAACAACGCGCGGTCCCACTGATGGAGAGGGCGATAGCGACGGAGAGAGCGGAAGGCGCAGCCGGTGGCGGTAGAGGTCGACGCCTGGCCCGACCGGGTCTTCGAGGGCATGGTGAGCGAGATCGCGCTGCCATCCACTCCCTCGACCAAGACCACGGAACGACGTGATGACCGATTCCAAAGTGCGTTGGCAGAAGGTGCCAGGCACTTCAACGACATCTTCGACAAGTGCCAGGCACCGTGAGCAACTCTCTTGGTATACTATGAAGAGTCACGAAGAGATATCAGCTAGCGTGCAACAGGGCCTATCAACCGTCGCTACTCCACGTAAATCTCCACCCGCTCGTTGTCCTCGGCGTCCATCACCTCGACGACCTTTCCCTCCGCGCCGCTGATGATTGCCTCCTCCAACTCCTGCATGTCGATGCCCTGCGCCTCGGGGGCGAAGCGCTCCGCGATGCGCAGCCCGGCGCTCACCAGACCCAGCGGAATGGTGACGTTCACCTTCGCACTGCCGGAGACCAGATCCGTGACCTGAATCCGCAGGAAGCGATTCTCGGTCTGACGGGCAGCGGCATAGGTCCCCTCTTGCCTCTTCCCCAACGCCCGCAGCAGGGACGTCGCCTCATCCGGCGTGATTTTTCCGTCTTCCAGCATCTGCAGAACCCTCAGTCGTTCCTCACTTGCCGCCATGTTACTCCCTCCTAACGAACATACATCTCAACGTGATCACCCGCCTCGCCCTCATCGACCGTGATCGCGACGGGGCAGCCATCCCGCAGCTCATCCTCCATCGCCAGGATCAGCTGGTCCAGGTCCATCTCCTGCAGCCTGGGGGCGTAAGGCTTCGCCACCCGCAACCCCCACGTCACCAGGCCAAGTGGCAGCGGAAGGGCGATGGTGAACGCCGATCCCTCATACTCTCGCACGCGAAGGTAGAACCAACGAGCACGCTGGAGCCACCATCCCAGGAGCATCACCAGCATACCCAGGGCCAAGACGATCCATCCCCAGGTGAGGCCCGGCAGGCCCTCCCGGCCATACGCCCGGGCCACGAGAAGTCCGCCCACGGTCACTACCGCGACACCGACGCCGAACACGATCTGCCATACAATCCGCACGAAAGGCCACACAACGGGCTCAGCCGGGAGATCGTCGGCAGTCGTCGATGCTGCAGCGGCTGTGCGACCCTCGGGCGAAACCGGATCCGCACCGCCTCGATCCAACCCCTCCAGCCTCCGCACCCCCTCCTCGACGCTGATCTCACCCGATTCAATCGCCTCCAAGATCCTCACACGCTCGTTCATAAGCACCCCCATAGACGGTTACACATACTCTGAGGCCTCTCCCGGCGCCCCCAGCTCAACACCAGCCATCTCATCGGTCACCTCGAAGGACTGCCCTGCCCATTGACGGATCAGGAGAAACCCCCAGGCAGTCAACAAGCCCAGCACGCCGGTCCCCACCCAGACCCACCGCGGATCTGTGGTGTCCATGACCAAGCCCACCAGGGTGGGCCTCAACACGGAGGGGACCATCCAACTGAAGCCATAAGCCGCCATGTAACGCCCCCGCGTCCTCACGCCCCCCCATGACTCGGCCGCCTCCACCCATCCCCCCCTGCTCCCAGAGGATCGCCAGATCCTCGGCCGCGCCCCGAATATACCGGTCCACGGCCAGCGCAACGCCCCTACTGAGTCTGAGGCGCATCGGCGCACCCCCCGACCACCGATGTCACCGATCTAGCCCCGGCCGCGGAGGCAGCGCGATCATCCTCCAAATGGACAATGATCGGCACGAAGGACCCCCCGATCCCCATCAGCATACAGCCCAAACCGCCCACCACATACCAGAGCTGCACACCGAGCACATCGGCCACCGGGCCCGCGACCAGCATGCCGAGCGGCGTCGCCGCTGCCGCCATGCTCTGGACCAAGGCGAAGACACGACCCTGCATCCCAGGCTCCACCGACGCCTGTATGATGGAGAACAGGGGCCCGTTCGTGATAGGATTCATCATCCCGGCTACGAAGATACCGCCCACCGCCAGGAGGAACGCTGACGGAGGCACCAACCCAACCAGGAGGAACCCGAGACCGATGCCGGTCAATCCCATCAAGGAGGTCAGGATCCGCCGCCGGAAACCGCCCCAGGCGCCGAGAATGAGCCCCCCGGCCACCACCCCACCGCCCCAGGCCGACTCCAGCCAGCCCAGCTCCAAGGCCTCCCCGCCGAAGTGATCAGTGACCAGGATCGGCATCAGCGAGCTTGCTGGCGTGAGCAGCAAGTTGATGATCGAGGCCATCACCAGGACAGCAAACAGTCCCGGCCAGCCCCGCACGTAGCGGAAGCCCTCGGCGACGTCCTGCAGAACAGAGACCTCGGCCACCGGTCCGCTCTCCCCCGACTCCGCCTCCGGCTGAGGTATCCGTACGAAGAACAGCGGCACGATCGCCAGCGCGGCCGTCGCCACATCGATGGCCAGAATCCCCTGCAGGGGGATTACCGCCAGCAGCAGGGCCCCCAGCGGCGGACCGATGATGTTCACCCCGCCGCGCAGGGACTGATTGAGACCAGCGACGCGCGATAGATGCTCTTCAGGCACCATCAATGACGTCGAGGCCTGCATCGCGGCCCAATGGAAGCCACCACCGGCAGAGCGGAGGAACATAACCAGGTAGATCATCCAGACCCGCTCAGCGCCGATCAAGAATAGGCCTGCCAATCCGACGGTGACCAGAGCGATCAGGCCATCGGCCATCATCATCACCAGCCGGCGGTTCCAGCGGTCGACCAGAGCCCCGCTGAAAGGCGACAGGAAGACACTGGGCAGCACCGCCACCAGTGTGGCCATCGCCAGCACCGTCGCGGAACCGGTGGTCTCCGTCAGCCACCAGACCAGCGCGAACTGGACCAACGCGCTCCCCAAAAGGGAGAACGCCTGACCCACCCAAACAGAGAAGAAAGGAACCTGCCACCCTTTGCCAACCTGATTATGCTGTTGCATACCTCTCCGATCCTGTCACATACCACATACCCGCCTACTCCTGCGCTGCAGCTTCGTGATTCGGCAGAATGGTCTCGACGTCGCGAACAACCGGGAACAAATAGCCGCTCAGACCGGTCAGCGCGCCCAAAAGGCCTGTCACGACGAAGAGCAGGCCGGTGCCAGCCCCAGCGCCCTCTCCGACCAGCCAGCCGAAGGTAGCAGCCAGGCTACCGCCCTCGACCATCGCCGGCTCCAGAACGTAATCGACTAACGGACCGGCCACCAGGCGACTCAGCGGCGTCACCAGCCAGGCGATCAGGCGGCGGGTGGTGAACACCCGACCCTGAACGTCCGGAGAGACCTTGGCCTGCCAAATCGCCTGATTGGATCCGTTGAGAATAGGCGAAAAGAAGGAGAAAAGAAACATCCCCATAGACCAAACGAGCGGGGCTCGCCCCAGACCAAGAAGCGTCTGGCCGAAGAGACAGGTACAGAACCAACCCAACAACACCCCATCGACGCGCCGCCTGGGGCCGCCCCACGCACTCATCACCAGCCCCCCTACCACACCACCTATCGCTCCCACTGACTGAACACTTCCAAAGACCAGCTCGTCGTTGCCCGTGCGGCTCAGAATCAAGGGGGCCACAACGGCGAACGAAAGCCCCGCGAAGATGTTCCCCACCATAAACACCGTCTGCAGGCCGAGCAAGCTGGGACGTTGGAAGATGTAACGAAACCCGTAGACGGCCTCCTGCAAGAAGCTCCCCTCAGCTCTGCGAGCCACCTCCGTCTTGAGCGGCTCTGGAATGTGAACCACCAACAACGCACCGATGGCGAGTGCCGCGGAGACCAGGTCGACGATCAAGAGCCCTGCCAGGCCCAGGGGTCCGAGCAAGGCCCCGGCCGCAAGTGGCGCGAAGACACGGGACCCACTTCCTGCCAACTGTAACATGCCGTTAGCTCTGCCATACTGCTCACTGGGCAACATCAGCGTGATGGCGGCTGAATAGGCCGGCCATTGAAAACCTTGGAAGACGCCACTGATGGTAGCCGCGACGTACAGGTGCCAGATCTTGAGGAAACCGCTGAGGTAGAGCAGAAGGACGAGTAGACTGGTGCCCGCCGCGGCAAGGTCGCTGAGCATCATCATCAGCTTCCGATTGCCGCGGTCGACCATCACACCGACCACGGGACTGAGCACGATCATGGGCACCGTGAAGAAGAAGCCCACCAGGGCCAACGGCGTCGCCTTGCCGGTGACCTCGTAGGCCCACAGGGTGAGAGCGAAGTTGCTGATAGCAGTCCCAAGGAGCGATGCCACCTGTCCCAGCCACACGATGGTGAAACGCCGCATCCCTGTGAGACGCCTCTCCTCGGTCATAGGAAGCTCTCCGCTAGACAGCGACTATCCGGACGCACACGACGAGCCGCCCTCGGGCAGCGTGGACAGCGAGCCGTCCCCGACGGCTTCCTCGACCCCACCGAAGAAGCCCTGGAGGAGTAGGGCCGCCCCCAGGTACGTGGCACCTGTCGTCAGGAAGAGTGGTGTGAAGCCGAACCTCTGCTGCACCACGCCGCTGATCCCAGGACCGATCCCCCGCCCGATCGACCAACACAGCCCGAGAACCGCCCCCAGCTTCCCTCGCTCGCTCTCGTCCGCCTGCTCCATGGCGAAGGCCGTATAGAGCGGTCCGCCCATGTTCATCAACGTCGCGCGCAGCCAGAAGGCGCCGATAGCAACCGGCAGCACGGGGACGAAGCCCAACGTGAGCAAGAAGGGCAACGAGGCCAGCTCCGAAGCGACGATGGTGCGCACCTTGCCCCACCGCTCAGCAAGGATGGGGGCGAACATCGTGGCCAGCCCCATCCCCAGCTGGGAGACCCCGAAGGACAGCCCCAGAAGGCTGTCGCTGATGGCGAAACGCTGCTTGAAGAACACGTTCAGGTAGGGGATCAGAAGCCCGGCCCCCAGGCTGATGATCAACTGCGGCACCAGAAGCCGCAGGACGTCCTTGCGCAACAGAGATCGAAGCGAGAAGCCTAAGCCCTCGGACCGCTCGACCGCGTGCTCACGTCGCTCTCGAAGCATCAGCAACGGAAGCAGCGAGAACACCATAATGCCGGTCGACACCAGGAGCGTGACACGATAGGCCGCCGCGCTTTCCGGCGGCCGTTCCAACATAGAGGCAAACCATCCCGGCATCGGGCCACCGACGACGCTCCCGGCGAACCCCATCAACATCATCACCCCCATCCGGGTGCTGAACAGCGTGGATCGCTCGCTATCTGTCGCGTTCTCCGCCATGAACGCTGGCCCGGTCGCCATGTAGACGGCGTTTCCGCCGCCCCACGCCACAGCAGCCACCATCAACAGCCAATCCAGCGGAGACGCCACCACGACCAACATCCCCGTCGCCGATAAGATGGAGCCCAGGAGCAGGGACCACTTGCGCCCCAGCCGATCGGCGATGATACCCATCGGCAGGCCGAGGCCAAGAGCAGAGAGGCTGACCAGCGACATAAACAGGCCCAGGAAAGCCTCGTCGTTGCCCCGCGCCAGAATATAGAGGTTCAGGAAGAGGCGGAAGATGCCGCTGCCGAGAGCGCTGACAGCCGTCATCGCCAGGAAGAGCTTGGCGTTGCGCCTGAGCCCTCCGATCCGCCTCACCTGACCTAGTAGAGCCTGCACGATCGATGTCCCCGCATAGCTTATCCTCGCTCCCGGTTACCAGGTTGCCCAGAATGAACCCTGGGTCGGGCTATCGTTACTACTCCCCTTCCAGAGCCGCCAACAGGTCCGACGCCTGCTCGGGCGTCAACCGTCCCTCCTCCACCATGCGTAACACCCGAAGCCGCTCCTCATCGCTGGCGGGCTTGGGCTTGGGGCGCGGCCCGGCGCCACTGGCCCGCTGCCAGCGCCGCTCGGCTCGTTCAGCGCGTAAGCGAGCCTGCTCTGCCGCCTGCTCCGCCTTGCGGCGCGCCTGCTCAGTAGCCTGATCCACCCGGCGTCGAATCGGCTCGGTATCCGCGAGGGCCAGACTGCTCTCCAGGCGGGTGGCCAGCTCGGCCATGGCCTCGTTGACCTGCCACTCGATCCGCGACCCCAATCCCTCCAGGTCAATGCCCATCTCGTAAGGCTGACCGGGCTCCATCGCACGGAGGCTGACGTTGCCGCCTACGTCAGCCTCCAGCGCCGCCTCGCCAGCCCCCAGCGTGCCCGTCGTCTCTCCGTCGGCCGTTTCTAACGTCACGTCCGGCACCAGGGACTGCACCCGCCCCGCTGCCCGTAAGACCAGGCGGAGACTGGCATCCGGCAGGATACGCAGCCTCAGGTTGCCGTCCGCGCCTAAGGTGTAGGTCGCACCGGACGCAAAGATGGGACCCAGGAGGGCGTTGCCTCGTACGCGCTCCACATCCAGGCCGCCCTGCACGTCATCGGCCACCAAGTTGCCGGCCACGTGCTTCAACGTCGCCTTTCCCCCCAGGCCTTGCATACGGGCATTGCCCTTCACCTCCCCGCCCGTCAGATCGCCCAGGACGTCCCGGGCGATCACGTTGCCCAATCCCTCGTCCAGGGTGACCGGACCGACGCCGTGCAGCGAGAGGTTGCCGTGCACCCCGCCGATAGCCAGCACGCCGGTCACGCCTTCCACGCGTAGGTTACCCAACACGCGGTCGACGGTGAGGCTGGCCCCCACCGGACAAATCAGCGTGCCGTCGGTGGGGATCACGATGGTGAGGGATTCCTCGTCGCCCTCGACGCTGACGTCCTCCTCCATCCCCCAGACCAGCAGCCGCAGCCTATCCTCTTCATCCCCTCGAACCGTCAGGCTGCCCCGACAGACGTCAACGGTGACGTGAGGCGTAGCCGTCGTCTCAATCGATCGTTCAAACATGATTCCCTCCATAAGCAGTGCCCCCGGAGAGGCTGCCTAGTATCCTATCTCCTCACCCTTACCGGGGTTCACCCTCCCGGCTCCATCTGCTCGAAGAGGATCGTCAAACCCCCGTCTGCAGTCCCGGGTTCACCCTCCCAGCTTGCCCTCAGCGGTGAAGCCCCTGGTCGACGTGCTCGCCCGTGCCGCCCCGCCAAAGGCGTCACGGCCCGAGGAGCTCCAGCGCCTCCTCAGCGCTGACCTCCTTGCTCGCCAGACGTTGGAGGACCTCCTGGCGGCGGTCCTCGTCGCTTCGTTCCTCCCTGCTCACCTGATACCCCATGGCGCGAATCACCTCCTCCAATCGATTGCGCACCGTGGGATAGGAGAGACCCAGTTCCTCCTGCACACGGTTGAGCTTCCCCTCGCAGCGGATGAACACCTCCACGAAGTGTCGCTGCTCGGCTGTCAGTCTGAACAGCCGACCAAGTTCAAAACGACCCTCCAGAGACGTTCCGCAGTTTCGGCAGACCATGCGCGTGACCAGCAGAGTGTCGTGACAGACGGGACATTCAGTTGGGGCAGTATGCATAGCGCTCCTCCATAGTTATTAAGTCGTACTTTAATAATTGTAAACTATGACTTAATTTTTGTCAAGTGCCACAGACATCTCGCCAGAAGCACGTGTCTTGGACCTGTCGGGGTTCTGTGCGACGTATCAAGGCCCTCGAAGCGGCTTCCACGGCAACAGAATGGCTTGCTGCTGAGAGCCAACGAGGCCTGACAGGTCTCGTGCGCCAAAACCCTTGCTTCTGGGGTCTCGTCAAGGCAGTTGCATCGATAGAAGGAGACTGCTAGGAGGTTCGAAGGGGAACCCAGGAGGCCGTGAGCCAAGGAGAGAAGGAGCGAGGGAATCAGCCGGGGGCGGGGTGGTAGCGCTGCGGCCTGGCCCTCCTGTTCCAGCCCACAGACCACCACCCCATGAGGACGTCAGATCACGGTGCCATCGGGGATGACGGCGTTCTTGGGAATGACAACGATGCCATCGCGGATGACGTAGTTCTCCGTCTCCACCATCTCGTCGTCTGGATCGTGGGCGCGAATGGTAACGCTCTCACCAATTCGGGCGTTCTTGTCGATAATGGCGCCTTCGATGCTGCTGCCCCGCCCAATCCCCACGTCCGGGCGATCCAGAGCGCGGTTTTCCGCCTTCCGCTCCGGGGTCTCGAAGAAATCGGCGCCCATAAGCACCGAGCGGATGACGCGCGCCTCGCGCCCGATCACGCTGCGCAGGCCGATCACCGACTGGCGGATGTCCGATCCGTGGATCAGACAGCCATCGGCTACCACCGCCTGTTCCAGGTCGCAGCCATCGGTCACCGTCGGAGGCAGGAAGCGCGGATGGGTGTAGATCGGATGCTCGACATCATAGAAATCAAAGGGCGGATCAGGGCGCCCCAGGGCCAGGTTCGCCTCGTAGAAGGCTCGAACGGTCCCGATGTCTTCCCAGTAGTCATCGAACTCATAGGCGTAGACGCGGGCATTCTCGATCGCAGAGGGTATCACCTCCTTGCCGAAGTCCTCTGCGTCCGAGTTCTGCAGGACCCGCTGCAGCACGTCCGAACGGAACACGTAGATCCCCATGGAGGCCATGTACGGCTTCTCCTCCCCCGGAGCGCTCTCCAGCCCAGCCAACTCCTCCGGCGCAGGCTTTTCGTGGAAGGACGTGATCCGATCGTCGACGTCCTTCTTCAGGATCCCGAAACGCGTGGCTAACTCCGCCCCGACCGGCTGCACGGCGATGGTGACGTCGGCGCGTTTGTCCCGGTGGTGTCCGATAAAATCCGTGTAGTCCATGCGGTAGAGGTGGTCCCCAGACAGGATCAGCACGTCACTGGCCCGGGCGTGTTCCAAGCGCCACAGCTGCTTGCGCACAGCATCGGCCGTACCCTCGTACCAATCCATGCCGCTACGCGTCTCCTCGGCGGCCATGATCTGGACGAACCCATCGGTGAAGACGTCGAACTTATAGGTCTGGTAGATATGTCGATGGAGCGATTCGGACATAAACTGCGTCAGCACGTAGATCTTCGGAATACCCGCGTTGATGCAGAGGCTGATCGGAATGTCGATCAGACGGTATTTGCCGCCCAGAGGGACGGCTGGCTTGGCCCGCAGTTTTGTCAGCGGGTAGAGGCGGGTGCCCTGCCCTCCCCCGAGGATCAGAGCCAGGACATCGCGCATCGGCATAGAGATTCCTCCTTGACTGAGTGATGGTCAGATTGTCACCCACCATGATACAATAGGTGACCTTTTTGCGCCAGAAGGGGGCATCATAGCCCTCTTGACAGCAAGGACCATAGACGGTACGCTTTGTTCTATGGGCCGCTATCGTCTGCCGCTTCTGGCCTTTGTCAAGCTCCTCATAGCTTCCACGGCCCTTCCACAGCTCGCGAGGGCCGACGAGCCGTTCAACGTCCAGGAGAGAGCGGCCCTTTGCGAATGGCTCGGCCAGCAGGCCGGCGTCGCAGAGGAGAAACGACTCACTCCACCGGCTGTCTTCGTAGTCGACGAGGCTCTGGTCGGTGACGATCTCAGCCTCGACCGCCTGGAAGCGCTGCTCGCTCGCCACGTCGAGGCTGGGGCCGAGCCCCTGTGGGAGAAATGGACGTCCTCCCAGGGTCAGGCCGCCTCCAGCATCATGGAGCGCTTCCGCGCCTTCAGCCTGCCCACGATCCTGGCCGCCGGGCTGGTGGACGGATTGAACCCCTTAGGTCTACCTGCCGATCATTCTCTTCCTCTTGGGCGTACCCAGGCTTCGCGCTCGGGCCAGGCTCTACCTGGTCGCCTATAACCTGATGTTCATCTCGCCCCTGGCCGTGGTCTTCATCCTGGCCTATCTCGGTACTACCTCACAGCAACTGGGCCTGCTGATCCACCGGCACGCAGCCAAGGTCAAGCTGGCCATGGCCGCGCTATTCCTTATGCTGGCCGGCTGGATGGCATTGACCATGGTATGAGGGATCATCGCTCTGGACAGACCCGGGCAAATCCGTATAATCAACTTGGGTTCGACGAGCAAGACAAGGAGGTCACGGCATGAGGCGTATGGTGCGCGAGACGGCATTCCGACTGGCACGCGGGGACATTCTCCGGTTCATCGAGGATCACGAGGAGGAACTGCTGGCCATCTTCCGTGAGGAGATCCAGAGCCTCGATGATCGTATGCCAGAGGAGGAGATTTTCATCGACATCCACATGGCAGCCCTGGGCGAGGAGCTCCTCTTGGCCGCCCTGGAGGCTCTGAAACGCTTCTTGCGGGAGAGCTGAGATCTAAGGATCTTTCCTCACCTTTCCAGAATCGCCCTCACAGCGGCCTCAGCGTCCACCAGGCCGCAGCCGTACACGTTGTTCGGCACGCCCGTCACGCGGCCGCACGCGCACGGAGGCGGCGTCATCACCGCAGCGAACACTCCCTCCGGCACCGAGATGGTTGTGCATGATTGACTGACCGGCTTCGCCAGCGCCGTCCGGCACAGCAGGTCCTCGGTGGCATCGATGTCCCCGATCAGGCTCCCCTCAGCCGACCAGACCAAGGCGACCACACCGGTCACGTGAGGCCCGGCCATCGAGGTACCCCCGGCGGTGCCGTAATCTCCGCCCGTCACGCTGGAGCGGACCTGCTGCCCCGGAGCGGCGATGTCCGGTTTGATCAGGCCGTCCGCAGGACCGCGGCTGCTAAAGCCGACGATGTCGCCGGCCTCCGTCGTCGCCCCGACGCTGAACGAGGCATCGTAGTTGGCTGGCGGCGCATCGACCGTGTCACAGGCCGGCCCCTCGTTGCCCGCGCTGACGACCATCATAATCCCGGCCGCCCGCAGCGCCTCCACGGCTGGCCGCAGCGTCTCCGGAAAGCAGCCCTCCCAGCGAGGGCAGCCCCACGAGTTATTGACCACGTGGGGGGCACGCCCTACGTCGCCATCGTGGAGGGGATCGCCGCCCAGCGGATAGGGGGCCAGCAGAAACTCCATACACTCAGCGTAGGAACCGGGGTTTCCGATCCCCCGCCGCATGTTGCGACACCCGATCCACGTCGCCCCCGGCGCGACACCCACCTGGTTCTCGCCGCCGTCATCCCCCAGAACAGTGCCCATCGTATGCGTACCGTGTGAGCCATCGTCGAAGGGCTCCTGCGCGTCGCCCCAGGCGTCGTGCCAGTTGTAGTCGTGGTGGGCCTCCTCGCCGTCCCAGCCTCGATAGCGCGGCTTCAACGCCGGATGATCCCAATCGTAACCTGAGTCCTGCCCTCCGACGACGATGCCCTCCCCCCGCACGCCCAGCGCCCAGGCCGCGTCGGCGTGGATGGCCTTCAGATTCCCCTGGACGCCCGTGGCGCTCCCCCCACCCGCGTAGGGCAGCGGCAAGCGGCGGGGATACCGTCGCACGTTTGGATTGAGAATCACCTGGCCCACCCCCGAACGCCCCTCGAAGTGTCCCATCAGCCAGCGGTGACCATCGACGCGGATCATATTGATGACGTAGTAAGACCGGTAGGGGACGTCCAGCTCGTCGAGCTCCCGCCGCAACCCCTCTTGGCTCGCCTCGGCGGTCTCTACCAACGAGTTGTAGACAGCTCCTAGCCGCGCCTCTCGGCCCGAGATCTGATAGGCCGACGTCAGGTCGGCCTGCTGATCGAGCATAATCAAAAAGCCGTGATTGAAGAAGCCGGGCTCCCCAGCGAAGAGGTACAGCCCCGCCCACATCCCCCAGGCCATCAGGGCCGCCAGCGCCAGAGCGACCGCGGATGCGACCCTCTCACCCTCCCCGTCAGCCGCTCCGCCGGCCCGACGCCTCTCCGACACGCGACGCCCCAACCAGAGCAGCAAGGCCAAGGTGGTCGCCGCCAGAAAGACAGCCAGATAACTCAACACGTGCTGGAGCTCAGGGATGCCACCGCCGACAGCGTCCCGGGGATCGACGAAGAGAGCCGGAACCAGCTGATAGAGGAGCGCCAGGGGGAGCAGCGGGAGGGTGCTGCCGCCACGGGCGCGCATCTCGGCGAGCAGAAAGCCCAACGACAGGAGAAAGAGCGCGTTTGTCACCGCAGCCGCGCCGCCGCCCGGCAGCGCCCGACCGAGGGCCGACAGGGCATACACTGAAACAGCCATCGTCGCTGCGCCCCTGATCTTGGGGAACGACGCCGTGAGCAGGACGAAGATGACGCCCCAGAAGAGCAGCACCTGGGGAACGACCGTGCCAAGCACCTCCACACCTAGGGCCAAGCTGGTGAGGCTGTCACCCAGGGCACCGGTCAGCGGCCAGGGCACCGCCAGGAGCCCCGCGGCAGCCAGCGCCAGAAACCAGGTCGACCATCGAGAACGCCTCAGCCCCAACCACTCCCGCATCGAGCGTCTGGGTCTCCCCGCCAGGCGAGGCGCCAGCCAGACCGCCGCCACGGCGTAGGGCAGCAGGATAGCCGCGCGCAGCGCCGCAACCGTGTAGCGGCTGGTCAAAGGTGTGAGAACGTCCGGCCGAGGCAGTAGAGTTCCGGTAGTGGCCCTCAGCGTCAGGTAGCCACTCGCTACGGCCAAGCCGCTGCCCAGGGCCGCGACGTCCGCCATCCCCTCTCGGCGTCTTGTCAGAAGCGCGACGCCGGTGAAGGGCCCCATGGAGGTCAGACCATACAAGACGAGGGCAGCGGCATCCAAAGCGTCGGCGCCGATTGCGCCGCTCAGGACGGCGTCGACCAGGAAGGGCACCCCGATCGGCGTTAGCCCGAACCAGAGCAGCAACAAGACGATGACCATGCGCTGCCCGCAGCCTCCAGCTCCGACCGTTCTATGCTCCTCCATATCCTCCCCCTGACCAGACGTCCACAATCGCCCCTGGCAAATTGTGGGTCGCCCCACAATCCCCGCTCAGTACGCTCGGTCTGGATCTGGCGAT
>CAZEQC010000043.1:0-28874 GCA_964514285.1 uncultured Anaerolineales bacterium
CCGGCCGCGTCGTGGAGCGGGCGGTGAGCCCCGGCACGGAGCAGGCGGTGCTGGTGGCGGACGTGCCGCTGGGGGAGGGGGGAGCCCCCGCCGTCGGGCTGGGCGACTGGGTGGGGTGGGTCTGCCTGACGGGGATGGCGATCTTCGCCATGGCCACCGTTCGTCGTGGGCTACGTAGCGGGCTGGAGTAGCGCTAGGCCGGTCACAGCCGTTTGCCTACGTCGATCTCTCGGTGTCCTCCTCGGTCGGCTCATCTATCGCCGCCGCCAGTGCGTTGCGCAGCGAGGCGAAGCAGATGCCACACAGGATACCGATGTTGGCCGGCGGTGTGTCCGCCTGTAAGGACGCCAGCGCCCCGTAGGCCCACATAGCCGCCTCTCGCTCCCCGGCCTCGATCAAGCTCCGTCGGTAGTCCTTCAGCTCGTTGGCCAGCTGGTCGATGCGCTGGGGGGTGAACACCTCGGCTGCCATCTCTTGCGACATCGCCACGATCTTTTCTCGCATCTCCTGCATAGCTTTCGGATCGGGCTTCTGGCACTGTTGCGCGGCCTCTTGGAACTGGATGAGGGCTGGTCCCAGGCGCTCGATCAACACCGGCAGCCAGGGAGCGATCTCCTCGGGTGAAAGCATAAGGTGCTCCACGTCGTCGCGCTCCAGCAGCTTCAGGGCCTTGCGCTCCAGGTGTATGAGGTCCGCCGTGGCCTGGGCGCGAAACTCTGGATGGGCCTCGTAGAAAGCTTCCATCTGTGCCTTCTTGCGCGGCTGCGCTATGACCTCCTCAAATTTGGCCTCCATGTCGAGTACGTTGGCTCCGGTCGAATCCAACGCCTCCAGGCCCAACTCTTCCATCAGCTCCCTCTGCTGATTCTCCATCCGCTCCATCCACGCCTCGAGGGCCAGCTGGACCATCACGAACATGAAGGGGTTGCTCTCCTCGGGTGTCTCGAGCAGACGGTAAGCAGAGTACTCGATCAGCCAGGCGTCCCGGTAGCGACCGGCGTCCACGTAGTCCGGCAGGGTCATCATCAGCCGTCGAGACAGGTAGAAGCGCTGCGCTTCATCGCCCGCTAACTGGATAGCGGCCCTGACTATGATCTCCATGTCCTCGTCGCTCAGGGGCCCCCAAGCTGGCGAGGGGTAACCTACCATCTCGAAGGCGCGTTTGAGCTCGTCGGGGCCGACGCGCAGGTCGGCAAACGGCTCTTCGGAGAAGAGGCGAAGCGCACGGGTCATCGCGGCCTCAGGGTCCGCCATCATCTTCTCGGCGTCGACGCGGTGCGCCTCCAGAGTCTGAACGGCGGCATCGATCTCGTCCTCCATGGCCGCATAGCGCGCCATGGACTCCACGTCCTTTATCTGCTCCTGCAGCTCCTGCGTTTCGTCGTCAGGTAGATGCTGTTCTAACTGCCGGCTGATCTGGTCAACTTGCCGCCTTAGATCGTCGAGCTGTGGGTCGGGACGCCCGCGCGACGAAGAAACCCGCTGGCGCCGTTGGCGTTGGTCCTTGCGCAAGCAACAGTACTTGTACTTCTTCCCGCTGCCACAGGGGCAGGGATCGTTCCGCCCTACTTTGTTAGCACTCATAGCACCTCCAGGGGCTGACCAAATCGCCTCTATTGTAGGGGATGGATCTGATGATGTCAATGGAACGGGCGGCCACGGTCCCGCCCTCAGCCTTGACATCCCTCGTCTTCTGGTTATAATTGGTCGACTAATTGTTAGCTAGCAAAAGAAATGGGAGAAGCCATGGAGCGCGAGCGACTGTCGACCACCATCGGATACCTGCTGGCCCACGTCTGCAAGGCCCACCACGTGCGGGCCCGGGCCCTGCTCGATGAGATTGGGCTCTACCGCGGTCAGCAGTTCGTCCTCTGCGCCCTATGGAAAGAGGAGGGCGTGACCCACTCGGAACTGGCCGAACACCTCCACGTCCATCCCGCCACCGTGAGCAACGCCCTCAAGCGTATGGAGCGGGCCGGCTTCCTGGAGCGGCGGCCAGACTCGGAGGACCAGCGCGTCTCCCGCGTCTACCTAACCGACGCCGGCCGCGAGATCCGCGGCGCCGTGGAAAGGGTATGGGCCACGCTGGAGGAACAGACCCTGGAGGGCTTCAGCGCGGAGGAACAGTCCACGTTGGAGCGCCTTCTGGAGCGCGTCCACGAGAATCTGGAGGGAGCGTAGCATGAGGGTGACCGTGATCGGCGCGACGGGGCGGACCGGCCGCCAGCTCGTGCGCCGGGCGCTGGACCTGGGCCACGAGGTGACGGCGTTCGCCCGCCATCCCGGGAAGCTGGGGCTCGACCATCCCCGGCTGCGTACGGTCGAGGGCGACGTGCAGAACCTCCCCGACGTGGAGCAGGCGGTGCAGGGGCAGGATGCCGTGGTCAGCGGCCTCGGACCCACGCGCTCGTCGGCCGAGCGGGTGATGACCACCGGGGCGACGCACGTCGTCGAGGCGATGAAGAAGCAGGGCGTCGATCGTCTGGTCTGGCTGACGGGCGCCGGGGTCGAGGCGGAGGGTGACGAACCGTCGCTGCTGCGGACGGTGATGCAGGGGCTGTTGAACGTCTTCTCGCCGTCCGTGTTTGAGGATTCGGCGCGGGCCTTCGAGGTTATCCGTGAGAGCGATCTCGATTGGACGGTCGTCCGGGTACCGAGGCTGAAGGGAGGCCCGGCGGAGGGGGGCTATCGTGCCACGTTCAAGCCGCCGGGGCCGACGGCGCTCTCCCGAGCGGACGTGGCGGCGTTTATGCTGGAGCAGTTGGAGGATGATGCTTACGTGCGGCGGGCGCCGATGCTGACGCGGTAGGAAGGGGCGTCTCTGCTTCCGGGGCTGTGCTGCAGCGAGGGTCCGCCTGCGGCGGCCGTTGGATTGCGAATCCAACGGGAGCAGTAGGGAGATGGGAGCAGCAGGGAGACGGGAGCGGCAGGGAGACGGGAGCTTGGGATGTCTATCAAACGTATCAGATCATACAGGAGCACGTGAATGAAACCTCTTATTCGAATGGGCCAGTTTGTGCGGCCCTATTGGCGGTCGGCGGTGCTGGCGCTGATTCTCTTGGTCGGCGTCGTGGTTGCCGATCTTCTCATCCCGCGGCTAACCCAACAGGTGATCGACCAGGGCATCGCCCAGCGCGATATGGGCGCCATCGCTCGGACGTCCCTCCTGATGCTGGGGGCGGCGCTGCTCAGCGCTCTCTTGGCGGTGGCGAACACGGTCCTGGCCGTAAGGGCAGGGCTCAACACCGGAGCCGACTTGCGGAGCGCCATCGCCCGGAAGGTGCAGACCTTCTCCTTCGGCAACCTGGACGACTTCCAGACCGGCCAGTTGATCGTCCGCTCCACCAGTGACGTGCACATGGTGGAGATGGTGATCCAGATGGGTATGCGCATTATGGCGCGGGCTCCCCTCTGGGCGCTGGGCAGCATCACGATGCTGGTGCTCACCAGCCCGCAGCTGGCCCTGATTATGGTGGCCCTGATGCCCATCATCGGCGTTTTCATCTGGTTCTTCCTCACTCGGGCCCGCCCCCTATTTGTCACCGTGCAGCAGAGGCTCGATCGGCTCAACCAGGTGCTCCAGGAGAATCTGGCCGGCGTGCGGGTGGTCAAGGCCTTCGTGCGGCGCGACTACGAGATCGACCGCTTCGAGCGGGCGAACCGGAGCCTCCTCGATCAGACCCTCCAGGTGACGCGTCTCCTCTCGGTGGTGATCCCGACCATGTTCTTCTTGGTCAACCTGTCGGTGGTCGGCGTGGTCTGGTTCGGCGGTGTCTCGACCATTCAGGGGGACTTCACTGTGGGCCAGCTGGTCGCCTCGGTGAACTACATGCTCTACGCCCTCTTCCCCATGATGATGCTCGGCATGATGGTCATGCCCATCTCCTCGGCCAGCGCCTCGGCGGAGAGGATCTGGGAGGTGCTGGACAGCGAGGCCGACGTGCAGCAGCTCGGCGATCCGGAGGGCCTCTCCAACATCCAGGGGCGGATCGTCTTCGAGGACGTCTGCTTCAGCTACGACGGGGCTGAGTGTCGTGAGCCGGTCCTGCAAGGCATCGACTTGGTGGCCGAGCCCGGGCAGACGGTGGCCCTGCTCGGTGCCACGGGGGCGGGGAAGTCGACGCTGGTTCACCTGATCCCCCGCTACTACGACGTGGACAGCGGAACGGTGCGGCTGGATGGCTTGGACGTGCGACAGCTCCCGCTCCACCAGTTGCGCACCCACGTGGGCGCCGCGCTCCAGGAGCCGGTGCTCTTTACCGGCACCATCCGGGACAACATCCGCTACGGTCGGCCCGACGCTTCTCAGGAGGAGGTCGCCGCGGCCGCCGAGGCAGCCCAGGCCCACGATTTCATCACCTCCTTCCCGGAGGGCTACGACACCCAGGTCGGGCAGCGGGGCGTCAACCTCTCCGGCGGCCAGAAGCAGCGCGTCGCCATCGCGCGGGCGCTGCTCGTGGAGCCAGAGGTGTTGATCCTCGATGCCAGCACGTCCAACGTCGACGTGCAGACCGAGATAGAGATCGAGCAGGCTCTGGAGAGACTGATGGAGGAGGCGACGACGTTCGTCATTGCGCAGCGGATCAGCTCAGTGCTGACCGCGGACAAGATTGTCGTCCTCGATCGCGGCAGGGTCGCGGCCGAGGGCACCCACGAGGAGCTCATGGCGTCGAGCGAGATCTATCGGGAGATCTACCGCTCGCAGTTGGGGAATGGAGGATTGGCAAGTGGCTGATCGGAATAACGGGCGGGAGCAGAGGGAGCGACAGAAACGAAGACGGGGCGGGCGGGGTCCCGGCCGGCACGGAGCGAGGATTGAGCGCGCTGAGGACGTCCAGGGGACACTGCGGCGTCTGCTGGCCGCCTTCGGGCCGTACCGCCTGGCCTTAGGCGGCGTCTTGCTCTTGGTCGTGATCGGCACAGTGCTCAATCTGCTGGCGCCTCTGCTTATGGGGCTGACCATCGACCGTTTCATCGCCGCCGGGGACCGGGCTGGTCTGCGCCGCATGGTGCTCCTAATGCTGGGGGCGTACGTCGGCGCCTGGCTATCGCAGGTTGGGCAGTTCGCACTGATGGCCACCATCTCCCAGCGGGTGCTGAAGGACCTGCGCGAGCGGCTCTTCAACCATCTGCAGAGCCTCTCCCTCAGCTATTTCGACCGGCACCCCCACGGCGAGCTGATGAGCCGCTTGACGAACGATTTGGACGTGCTGAACCGCGTCCTCTCCCAGCAGGTGACACAAACCGTGTCCGGGCTGCTGACGCTGGTGGGCATCCTGGTGATGATGTTCTCCATCAACTTCTGGCTGGCCTTAGGTTCGATGATCGTCTTCCCTATTATGGTTCTGCTCGTGGGCTGGGTGGGGCGGCGGACACGGAGCGGGTTCCGCGACTACCAACGGCGCATCGGGCAGCTGAACGGGCAGCTGGAGGAGATGTTCAGCGGGCAGCGGGTGATCATCGCCTTCGGCCAGGAGGCCCGGGCGTTGGCCGACTTCGACGAGGCGAACGAGCAGGTGCGCGACGTGGGCATCCACGCCCAGACCTTCGCTATGCTCGTGCCGCCCCTGATGGGCATTCTGAGCAACGCCAACATCGCCATTCTGGCCGGGTTGGGCGGTTGGATGGTCCTTCAGGGCCTGGCCACGGTGGGCACCATCGCCGCGTTCTACAACTACTCCCGCCGCTTCGCTGCGCCGCTCCGGCAGCTGGGCAACCTCTACAACCAGCTCCAGTCCGCCCTGGCCGGCGCGGAACGGGTCTTCCAGATCATCGACGAGGAGCCGGAGCTGCCCGACGCCCCGGACGCCATCGAGCTCCAGCGCGTGGACGGCAATGTCGAGTTCCACCACGTCGATTTCAGCTACGAGCCTGGCGTCCCGGTGATCAAGGACGTCAGCCTCGATGCCTGGCCGGGCCGCACCTTCGCTCTGGTGGGGCCGACGGGGGCGGGGAAGACGACGCTCGTCAACCTGCTCACCCGCTTCTACGACGTCGACGACGGGATGATCACCATCGACGGGATCGACATCCGCAAGGTGAATAAGGAGAGCCTGCGGCGCCAGCTGGGCATCGTGCTCCAGGATACGTTCCTCTTCTCGGAGTCGGTGATGGAGAACATCCGCTACGGGCGGCTCGACGCCAGCGACGAGGAGGTGATCGAGGCGGCGACGCTGGCCAACGCCCACCAATTCATCCGCCGGCTGCCGGAGGGGTACGAGACGGAGCTGACGGAGCGGGGCGAGAACCTGAGCCAGGGGCAGCGGCAGCTGCTGGCCATCGCGCGGGCCATCCTGGCCGATCCGGCGATCCTGATCCTGGACGAGGCGACGAGCAGCGTCGACACGCGGACGGAGATGCGGATCCAGGAGGCGCTGCTGCGCTTGATGGAGGGGCGGACGAGCTTCGTCATCGCCCACCGGCTGAGCACCATCCGGGACGCCGACCGCATTCTGGTGATTCGCGACGGGCGCATCGTCGAGCGCGGCAATCACGAGGAGCTGCTGGCGAAGGAGGACTTCTACTACGAGCTCTACACCAGCCAGTTCAAGGGGCGGGAGATGCCGGAGGAGGTCGCCGCCCCCGTGACCCCGGCGCCGATGCGGGCGTCCTAGGAGGATCTGGTAGGCGCGACCTGGCCCGCGTGGAACCGGTGCCTTGCACTTGGCCGGTGCGAGGCACCTGGCCCCATCGGGCGTCGTCCTTTCGGCCTGCTCTTGCCGGCTCGGTCTGCCCAGTCTCAGCCAGTAGATTCGACCAACGCTACCTCGCGCTCTCTATGATCTCACGCATCTCATCTGCGGCCCGCTCAAACTGCGTAAGCAACTGCTTCGCAGCGTTGAGGGACAAGTGTTGATCCCTCATGTAAGAGAATACGCTGGGCTGAGGGCTTGGGTCGCCTAGCGTGTCCAGCATAAGCTGACCAATGAGGAACTGATGGTTAGTCAGTTGCTCAATGACCGGGGTCGGCGTCGGATCCAAGCGTTGGTAGGAGCCTGGAAGTGGTGGAATGCGTGGTTTGAAGTAGCGAGCCAAATACGCGCTTTGTAGGATGTCTCGCATATGCTCGCGAAAAGCCTCACATGCGTTACTGGAACCGCTCTTACACCGTTGCCAAAGACTGCCAAGATTTGCCATCGCTTACCTCCTGGTTTCTATCGGTTTGTGACAGTTCATGCTTTGCATCCTGTCCGTCTCGATCGGCGCTATGTGCCTCCCTTCGTGGTCTGGCTAGTGCTGGGAGTTCCTGTGCTTAGTATCTGGCTTGTGTCTTTCTACCTGAGAATAGTCTACCTCAACTACCGTTTCTAGACCGTTTCATGACGACCTGGACGTGCTGCGTGGATTCAAGGTGTGCTTCTGTGTTTGATGGAAGGGCTAGTTCTACTTCTCTAGGGGCTCGAACCCCGACCCGCGCTCGGCCGGTCGGGCGATGACGATCAGCCGGTTGCGGAGGCTGCCGTAGGGGTGGCAGGTGACCAGGGTCAGACGGCTATCTTCGGTGGGCAGCACGAAGCGGGCGTTCGCCAGGCGAGTGCCCAGGGGCTGGACCGCCTCGGGCAGGATCAGCGTCTGAGAGACGTGAAAGGTGCGCGAGACCTCGTCCGAGGAGAGGATGATCTCGTCGCCGACCTCCAGCCGGCAGAGGTCGCGGAGGACCTCCCGGTGGCCTGGAAGGCGACAAGACTTCGCAGCGTCCAACGAAGCTCCAACGCTGTCAAACGGAACCCAACCGCACGTCTCACGCAGGCCATAGGCGACGGGGCGTGGTCCCGTGGTATCATTAGAGGCGATTATATGGCCCTCGACATCGACGGGTGGGGCGGAGCCGTGGGAAGCTGCTTCCCAGGCCGTCTCTCGTCGCCTTGCCGGGGGCTTGGCGGCACCGAACAACGGTGATAGGATAAGGAGGGTGTACGATGACAAGAGGAAGAGTGAGCTTCGCGATCCTGCTGACCGCTGCGCTCATCGCGGTCCTGGTCAGCAGCTGTCGCTTCGTCCGCCGGCCGGGTGAGCTGCGCACCAAGACGGAGACCGTCGAGCTGGGCGGCGCGGAGAGCGTCGCCGTCGAGCTCAACCTGCGGGCCGGGCAGCTGACCATCGACGGCGGCGCCGACGCCCTGATGGAGGCGGAGTTCGCCTACAACATCCCTGACTGGGAGCCGACCGTGTCCTACGACGTCAGCGGGGACCAGGGCGAGCTGACCGTCGAACAACCGGATATCGAGGAGCTGAACCTGGGCGAAACCCGCAACGAGTGGGACCTCCGCTTCGCCGAGGACGTGCCCCTGGATGTGGAGGTCGACCTGGGGGCGGGGATGAGCACCCTGAACGTCGCCGACCTCTCCCTGACCTCCCTCGACATCAGAGCCGGAGCCGGCGACGTGACGCTCGATCTGGACGGCGAGTGGGCTGATGAGCTCGACGTCTCGATGGAGGGAGGCGTGGGACAGGCCACCGTCTATCTGCCGGCCGACGTCAGCGTCCGCGCCGAGGTCGAAGGGGCCATCGGTGAGGTTGACGCTACCGGTCTGAGCCAGGAGGGCGGCGCCTACGTCAACGACGCCTACGAGGGCGGCAACCCCACCTTGGAACTCGCTATCCGCGCCGGCGTCGGACAGGTCAACTTGGAGGTCGTGGAGTAGAGGACCCGATTGGAGAACGACGATGGATCGACCGCTGTCTATTCGCAACGTCAATCTGCTTTACCTGGGCGCCTTCCTGACCCTGCTGGTCGGCAGTCTCCTGCTGCCGTCCATCTCACTAGGCTGGCGCGTGGTGGTCAACGAGCTGATCTTCCTGGGGCTGCCGCTGGCTCTCTATCTTTTGCTGGCGGTGGACGATGTGCGGGAGGCCCTGCGCCTGCGCGGCGTGAGCTGGGCGGTGGCCGGGCTGAGCCTGCTCATCGGGCTGGGGCTGTGGCGCTTCGACTGGTGGCTTGCCACCGTCGTCAACGAGGCGCTGGGCTATACCATCCCGCTGCCGCCGGAGGCCCTCAACGTCACCCTGGCCGACGAGATCGCCATGGCCGTCGGAACGGTGATCCTGGCCCCCCTGGTGGAGGAGTTCCTCTTCCGCGGGGTGCTCCAATCGGCCTACGAGCGCCGGGGCCCCGTCCGGGCCATCGTCGCCAGCGCGCTGCTCTTCGTCGTCATTCACCAGGAGCTGGCCCAGAGTGTGGCTCTGGTGCCGGTGGCGCTGGCTTTGGCGTACGTCACATGGCGCACCGGCTCCATCGTACCGGCCATCCTCATCCACGCGGGCAACAACCTGCAGGCCGTGCTGGTCTCCTTCCTGGAGGGCGGCGGCCTGCGGCGCGTCGGCTTCTCGCCCTCGGCCGTCGGCGCCCTGGTGGGCGCGCTGGTCGCTGGCGCCGCCCTCTGGCTCCTCACGGCGCGAACGGAGCGGCCGCAGCGGGAGCGAGAGACGGCGGAGCGGGGCTGGCTGGGCCGCAATTGGCCCCTCGCGCCAGTCCTGCCCATCTACGCCGCCGTCATCGCGCTGAGCGTGCTGGTCGGGGTGCGGCCCGAGGCGCTGGCGCTGGGCCAGCCGGTGGAGCTCTCCGCCGCGCCATGGGACGAGGAGGTGGCTTGGCGCTACGAGGTGCGGAACGCGCTGGACGAGCCGGTGGGCGCGGCCGAGTGCTCGCTGACGCCGGAGGCGGACGCCTTCGTGCTCGACTGCTCGATGGAGCAGTCGGCCTACGAGGCCGACGCGCCCTCCGGATTCTTCAAGGAGGGCGCCGTCAGTCAGGGTCAGACGGCGCGCTGGGACCGCCAGACGCTGGCACTGGAAGGGGCGCGGATTGAGGCGTCCGTCCCGGAGGGCGCGGATCGGGTCGAGCTGGTCACCCGGGTGGGGGACGGCGCGATGTCGGTGCGCGTCGACGGCGACGCTGAGGAGGGCGAGCAGATGGACCGCTGTTACGATCTTCCCCAGGCGGTGGAGGGCGAGGGTGCGCCGCCGACCGAGGAGCCCTGCCGGGTGGACGGGGGGTTCCTGACCGGCGGTGGAGCCTTCTCGCCGCTGATGGCGGGCGAGTGGCCGTGGCGGCTCTCGGCGCTGCCCTTCCAGCTGGCGTACAGCCGCGAGGCTGCGCTCCTCTGGCCCTACCGGTCCGTTCCGGACGTCGACGGCCGCGCGCCGGCCAAGGGGGACGTGACGGTGGTGGTGCGCACGGCGGAGGAGATCACCACGCCGGCCGGGACGTTCGTCACCTGGCGGGTGACCGTGGGCGAGACCTACACCGCCTGGTACACCGTCGAGGCGCCCCATCACCTGGTCGCCTTCGACGACGGCATGCTCAACTGGCGGCTGACGGCGGTCGAGTGACGGCCAAGACGCCCTGGTCGATCGACCAGGGCGCGGGCTGACCCTCTGACCAGGCGGTGGCCTGTCTACATGGCAGATGCGCCGGCGGGCAGCGTCTGGTATAGTGAACATCAGGCCACTTGCAACTCAAACGTCTCAAGTCCGTATGTACATAGAGACCGACATGATCGACCAAGCATAAGGACCTAAGGAGGATGCTATGAACTATGGGAAGCTGTTGAGCCGCACCTGGAACACCATCTGGGAGCACAAATTCTTGATTCTACTAGGCGTGCTGGTCGCGCTGGGAAGCGGCACCGGTGGCGCCTCGACGGGCAGCAACGCCACCTTCAACCAGCCCTCTGGCGAGGGCTTCCAGATGCCGGAGATGCCACGGATGCCGCAGGTGCCCGACCCGCGGGCCATCGGCCCCGTCGTGGCCGTCGTGGCCATCATCGCCATCATCGGCGCGCTGGTGGTCGCCCTGGCGCTGTGGGTCGTCTCCACCATCGCTCGCGGCGGCCTGATCGCCGGCGCCAGCGCCGTCGACGCCGGTGAGCCCACCGGCTTCGGCCAGGCCTGGAGCGCCGCCTGGCGCAAGGGCTGGCGGCTGCTGGGGATCGGCCTGCTGCCCGCCATTCCCACCTTCCTGCTCGTCGTCATCGGCCTGGTCTTCAGCGCCGCTGCCGGTGGCTTCGCCTATCTCGCTGGCGAGGATGTGGTGGGTCTCCCCTTCGCCGGGGTGGGCGTAATCGTCGCCGGCCTGACCTGTATCCTGGGCCCCCTGGCGCTGATTCTGGGGCTGCTGCGCACCTTCGCCAACCGGGCCTGCATACTCGAGGACCTGGGCGTGTTCGCCTCCTACCGGCGCGGGCTGAACGTGCTGGTGGAGAACGTCGGGCCGGCGCTGATTCTGTTCTTGATCCAGATCGGCATCGGCCTCGCCATCGCCGTGGTGGGCTTCCTGCCCGGGATCCTGTTCGCGCTATGCTGCCTGCTGTGGCCGCTGCTCCTGCTGGTGCAGGGTGGCATCGCGGCCTACTTCTCCACCATGTGGACGCTGGCCTGGAGGGGCTGGACCGGGCTGCGCAGCGAGCCTGAGGGCACGCTGACGGCTGAGGTGGTCTAGACGCCGCCGGTGCGTTGCACCTTGAGGGGTGCGACGCACCTGGACGGCAGACAAGGCACCGCTGCAAACAAGTGAACGAGGTTAGGAGAGAGGATGACCAACACAACTAGCGCGCTCGACGTTCAGAACGTCTCCAAGTCGTACGCCGAGGTGCGTGCGGTCGACGATCTTTCATTCCAGGTCCATCCGGGCGAGATCTTCGGCTTGCTGGGGCCCAACGGCGCCGGCAAGACGACGACGATCCGCATGGCGCTCGACATCATCAAGCCGAACGGCGGCGAGATCAGCGTCCTGGGGGGCCCGATGACCGAGGAGAAGAAATCGCGCATCGGCTACCTCCCCGAGGAGCGCGGCCTTTACAACGACATGACCGTCCTCGACACACTCCTCTTCCTGGGGCAGCTGAAGGGGCTCTCGCGCGCCACGGCCCGGCAGCGGGCCGAGACCTATCTGCGCGAGGTGGATCTCTGGGACGCGCGGGAGCGGAAGATCGAGGCCTTGAGCCAGGGCATGAATCAGAAGGCTCAGTTCGTGGCCGGCACTATGCACGAACCCAACCTGCTGATCATCGACGAGCCCTTCAGCGGCCTCGATCCGGTCAACACGCGCCTGATCAAGAAACTGCTGCTCCGCATGCGCGACCAAGGGACGGCCATCATCATGAGCACCCATCAGATGCAGCGGGTGGAGGAGATGTGCCAGCGCATCCTCCTCATCGACCACGGGGAGCGGGTGCTCTACGGTCCGCTGGACGAGATACGGGAGCGGTTCGCCGCCCACGCTGTCGAGGTCGATCTCCAGGGGCAGCTGGACCAGGTGCCCGGCGTGCGTCGGCTCACCCCGCGCAACGGCGGCTACCGCATGGCGCTGGAGGAGGGCGTCCGACCCGAGGAACTGCTCCAGAGGCTGGTGGGCACACCGGAGGTGACCGTGGAGCGTTTTGAGCGGGTGCAGACCTCGCTGGACGACATATTCGTCCAGGTGGTGGGGCGCGAGATAGCCGAGGAGGAAGCATGAGGAACACGTGGTTGGTGGCGACGACGACCTATCGGCGCCGCGTGGGGTCGACGCTCTTCCTCCTGCTCACCTTCGGCATTCCGGCGCTGATGGTCGTCGCCGGCGCTGTCGGCGTCCTATCGGCGACGGGCGGCATGGTCCCCCGGATCGGCTACGTCGATCAGACGGGGGAGCTGGCGCCCGTCGAGTCGGTGACGGTGGGGGACGAGACGTTGGAGTTCGTCGCCTACCAGGACCCAGCCGCGGCGCGGGAGGCCTTCGACAGCGGCGAGATTCCCGGCTATCTGGTCATCCCCGAGGGCTACGTCCAGGGCACCACGCCCACCTACTACGGCGAGAGGAGCCCGGGCGCGCGGTTACAGGACGGCATGAAGCGCTTCCTGCGCCAGGCTATGCTGCCCGACGCGCCGGCCTGGGCTGTAGAGCGGCTGGACGACCCATCGAACATCACCTACGTGGACCGCGAGACGGGGGAGCGGGTCGGCCAGGGGCCGGCACTGATCGTTCGGGTGGCCTTCCCCGCTTTCCTGGCCCTTATCTTCGTCCTCTCGGTCTTCACCAGCGCCAATCAGATGGGCTCGGCCGTGGTGAGAGAGAAGGAGCAGCGTGCCATGGAGATGGTCATCACCTCTATCGCGCCCCGAGAGCTGGTGATGGGCAAGGTGGTCGGTATGTCGCTTCTTAGCCTGACCCAGGTCGCTGTCTGGGTCGTCGGGGCGTTGATAGGGCTCGGCCTGGCCCTGGGCGGGACGCTCCGGATTCAGGATCTAAGCATCCCCTGGATGGCCCTCGTCTGGGCTACGTTGCTGGGCGTTCCCGGCTACTTGCTCTATGCCGTGATCGGGTCCGGCCTGGGCGTCATCGCCGGCGACAAGCAGCAGGCGCGGCAGCTCGCCGGGATGCTCGGTTTCTTGGGTATGGGGCCTCTCTATTTCATGGGCGTCATCGTCGACAATCTGGGGGGGGCGCTGGGGGTCGGCCTGACGCTCTTTCCGCTGACGGCACCGACCATCGCGCTGTTCCGCATGACGCTTTCTGAGGTGCCGACGTGGCAGCTGGGAGCCAGCCTGGCCATCCTCTTGGTCACGCTCGCCGTCAGCATCTGGTTCGTGGCCCGCATCTTCCGCGCGGCGATGTTGATGTATGGCCAGGCGTTGAGGCCGCGGGCCATCATCCGGGCCCTGCGCCAGGCTTAGGAGGGAGACGATGAAGAAGACGTTATTGGTCGCCTTGCGAGAGTTCCGAGAGCGGGTCACCAGCCGGGCCTTCCTGCTGGGGGCCATCGGCACGCCGTTGATCATCCTCGCCATCTGGCTGTTCACCGGCGGCTTTGAGGGCGTCGGCACCGGGCCGGCCGAGGAGCCTCCGCTCCAGCAGGTGGAGGAGGCCGGGCAGCAAGGGACCATCGGCTACGTCGATCAGGCCGATCTGATCGAGCAGATCCCGGATCCCGTGCCGCCCGATAGGTTCCGTTCCTACGACGATGTCGACGCGGCCCGAACGGCGCTGGAGCAAGGTGAGATCGCGGCCTACTACGTGGTCCCCGAGGGCTACCGCGCGACCGGCGAGGTGGAGCGGGTCAGCGCCCGCTTCCCCACGGCGCCCCCGGACACTCAGACCTTCGACTGGGTGCTGACCCGCAACCTCTACCCCGAGGCCGATGGGGAGTCGATCCGGCGGCTGCGCTGGCCCTTTGGTGGCGGCGGCCCGTCCTTCGTCCTCCTGGGCGCCGAGGCGGGGGAGGGGGGCGAGGGTGAGGGGCCGGCGAACACCATGCTGCCCTTCGTGGTCAGCATCGCCGTTATGCTGCCCCTCTTCACTGGGGGGAGCTACCTGTTCCAGAGCCTGACCGAGGAGAAGAGCAACCGGGTGATGGAGATCCTGCTCGTCTCCCTCCGGCCGCGCCAGCTGCTCACCGGCAAGCTGCTCGGTCTGACGGCGCTGATCTTGGTCCAGTACGCCATCTGGGTGGCCATCGGTGGGGTGGCCTTGATCGTCCTGGGGCAGGGCGCGGGGCAGCTCCTGCAGGGCGTCCGGCTGTCAGCCGGCGAGGCCCTGCTGGCCCTTCCCTACGCGCTGGGTGGGTTCGGCCTCTACGCGTCTCTCATGGCCGGGATCGGGGCTTTGGCCGAGGATATGGAGAGCGGCCGCATGTGGATCTTCGTGCTGACCCTGCCTATGATGGCGCCGATCTACGTCTGGACCCTGATCGCCAACGCGCCACAGGGTGGCGTGGCGGTGGCCCTGAGCCTCTTCCCCTACTCGGCGCCGGTGGCGATGCTGATGCGGATGACGGCTACGGCGGTGCCGGCATGGCAGCTGGCGCTGAGCCTGGGGCTGTTGGTGTTGGCGACGGTGGGCACCATCTGGCTGATGGCCCGTCTCTTCCGCGCCCAAACGCTGCTCAGTGGCGAGCCGATCTCCATCGGGCGGTTCGTGGAGGCGCTGACGGCCGGGTAGGGCCCTCAGCGCCCCGCTCCTGTGGAATTCGCCCCTTTGCCCCGCTCCCTTTGGATCCGTGATCCAAAGGCCGTCCGACAGGACGGAAGGCGCCCTCTCATCTCCCGATGCTCACTGCGGTCTGCCGCCTGCGGCGGCCCGTGGATTCGCAATCCACGGGGAGCGGGGGGACGCGGCGGTGCGCGAGAGGTGAGCGGTGGCGAGGCTGTTGGTGAGCGCGCCTGTGCTCCCTCCGGATTCGCAATCCGGAGGGCTGCCGACCGCAAGTCGGTGGGGAGCAGGTGTCCCTGTGACGCGGATCTTCACGCAATAGCGCTCCGATGAAAAGCCCTGCATCAAACAAAGCCGCGTCACTCGAGGTCATAGACAGCGTCTTTCCAGCCTTGAGGGACGTATCCGTCCAGGACAGGAAGTGGCCGCAGCTTCTGCTGAGGTTCGATGATCACTTCTTGCTCTTCGGACACCCAGATGGTTAGGACCTTATTCTCTTTTAGCACCCTGAGGATAATCTCCTCCAAAGAGATGTCCTTGACTGCTTCCAGTTTTACCTCTTGCTGAGACATGTAGTCCGTCTCCTTTGTCTCGAGCCCATTAGGCTTTGTAGCCCCTCTGACCCTGGTTGCCTTCTTCACCATTATGCCCCACAACGCTATCCAAATCAAAAAACGTGCGCGCCGGGATGCGAAGCCCGCGACCTAGAACAGAGTCTTCTGGGTTGTGCATGGTCGAGAGACCAGCCACAACCGTGGAGGGGGCAGCTACTCACTCCCCCCTTTCACCCGCCGCGCAGGACAGCCGGCAGGTAGACGATGCTCATCACCTTGACGTAGGCCGATCGCGTCCTCACGTCGCTGCCGCCCAGGCCGCTGACGCTCAGGGTGACGGTGTAGGCGTCGGCGGAAGCGTAGACGTGGCTCGGGCCGTTGCAGTCGCTGCTGGTGTCACCGTCGCCGAAGAACCAGACGCAGGTATCGTAGTCGCCGCTGGAGAGATTGGTGAACGCGACCATCAGCGGCGCCGGGCCCGAGGTGGGCGCGGCGCTGAAGTCCGCCTCGACTGGCTGATAGGTGGTGATCAGGTTGGTACGGGTCAGGGTGTCGCTGCCGCCCAGGCCGCTGACGCTCAGGGTGACGGTGTAGGCGTCGGCGGAAGCGTAGACGTGGCTCGGGCCGTTGCAGTCGCTGCTGGTGTCACCGTCGCCGAAGAACCAGACGCAGGTATCGTAGTCGCCGCTGGAGAGGTTGGTGAACTCGACCATCAGTGGCGCCAGGCCCGAGGTGGGCGCAGCGCTGAAGTCCGCCACCGGCGACGTGTCCAGGGTGGCGTAGAGGAGGTCGCCGTTGGTCGCGTCGTAGGCGCTGATGTGAGGCCGGCCCAGATCGTCCAGAGCCAGCGAGGTCCACTGACCAACTTCACCCGTGCTTGCCACTGTCGTGCTGATCCATCGCCCTCCGTCCCAGGTGGCGTATTTCAGGTTCTCGTCGGTAGCGTCATAATAGCTGATGTGGGCACGATCGCTCCCGTCCAACGCCAGGGAGGTGTGCGCGCCCACATCTCCGGCGTTGTCCACTGTCTCGCTGATCCACCAGCTTCCGTCCCACCGGGCGTACTTGAGGTCACCGTCGACGTGATCGTGGTAGCTGATGGAGGGATGGTTCTGGCTGTCCAGCGACAGGGAGGCGTAGGAGCCAACGCCTGGCCCTTCGTCGACCACCGTGCGGTCCCACGAGTTCTCAATGCGGGTGGCGTACCAGAGCTCGGCTTTGGCTGTGTCGGTCGTCTGCCGGTAATAGCTGAGGTGGGGCGTGCCGTCGCTCTCCAGGGCCAGGTCGTGGTACAGCGCCAGCTCCTCCAGAACGGTCTGGTTCACCGTGTCGACGGCGCTGGGCGTCTGCCACACGCCCTCCTCGCGGCAGAGGACGTGGATCTGGGTCTGCCCTCGCCGCTCCCACTGATGGTAGCTGATGCAGGGCTCTCCGTTTCCATCCAGGGCCAGGTTAACGTACTCGGGGCAGCCGCCCGTATCCAGCTTGGTCACTTGCCACGCCGTCCCGCTCCAGGCGGCGTGGTGGATGCGGCACGGCTCGGGGTGCGGATAGGCGATCTGTGGTTGATCGTCCTCGTCCAGCGCCAGCGACGTGTTTGCCCAGAAGAGGTCCGGGAGGGACTCGACGAGGCTCTCTTCCCATGTCTCCCCATCGAGGCGTGCGTACCCTACTGCCTCATTGTCCTCCGACTCATCAAGGAAGCTGATGTGAGGGATTCCGTCCCGATCCACGGCGATGGAGCTGAACGTACCCTGGTTCGATGAGCTGGAAAGGGTGACAATCCGCCAGCGGCCCAGGGTCTCCGACGCTGCAGCAAGCGTCGGGGGGCGGGTGGGCGACGGGGCAGCCGTCGGCGCGTCCGGGCTGGGGCGGGAGCATCGGATCCCGAACGGATCGTCCGACGAGGCTGTCATCCCCAAGACCAGCAGGGCCAGCAGAAGCACCACGGCTCGTTTGTGGGTCATCGTCCCACTCCCTTTCCTTGCTGCACAACGAAGAGACCCCCGGGGTTTCCGGAAACCCCGGGGGTCTTGCCGCTAGGCCTCCATCTTTGCCTTCACGTTGGCCAGGATCGCGTCCGCCTCGTTCTCGTTCATCTTGACCAGGAAGGACTCGGCCAGCTTGCGCAGCACGGGCAGCTCCACCGTGTACTCGTTCCTGATGGTCACTTTGGTGCCGCCGTCCTGGGGTTCGTAGATCCAGGTCGCCGTGCTGGAGACGCCGCCCTCGCTCTCGTAGACCGTGCGCTGGTTGGGGACGAACGCCGTGCACACCGACTCGACGTCGAAGCGGACGCCCGCCATCTTATAGACCGACGTCATTCGCGCGCCGCCGTCAGGCAGCTCCTCCACGTCTTTGATCTCGATCACGCTGGGCCAGTATTCCGGGATGTTCTCCGGATCCTCGACGTAGTTGAAGACCTCCTCCACCGGAGCGTCGATGATGATGCTCTGCTCTATCTTCGCCATGCTTGACCTCCTGTTGCTCGAACGGTGTCTTCATCCGCCTGGCGGGATCCATCACCTCCCGCTGCAGGCAGCGCCGCAGCCCATCATGTGGTTTCGGTGCATGCCATCACCTCCCCACTCAGCGCAAGTAGGACTCCAGCTTCCGTCGGTGGCGCGGATGGCGCAGCTTTCGGAGGCCCATACCCTCGATCTGGCGGATGCGCTCCCGGGTCAGGTTCAGCTTGTCCCCGATCTCCTGCAGGGTGTGCGGCTCCTGACCTCCCAGGCCGAACCGCAGACGCAGCACCCGGACCTCTCGGGGCGGCAGCGTGCTCAGCGCCTCCTCCAACTCCTCCTGAAGGATGTGTTGCTCCGCGCTTTGCGACGGCATGGGGATGCTGTCGTCGCCGATCAGATCGCCAAACTCGCTCTCCCCGTCTTCGTTCATCGGCTTGTCCAGTGAGTAGGAACGCTGCGACACCTGGAGGAGCCAGCGCACCTTCTCCGGCTTCATATCCATCGCCTCGGCGATCTCCTCCGGGGTGGGGCGACACCCGGAGTCCTGCTCCAGCCTCTGCACCGTCTGGTAGAGCTTCCTAATGCGGTCGGTGGTGTGGACGGGGATGCGGATCGTACGTCCCCGATTCTTGAGCGTCCTGGCCACCGACTGGCGAATCCACCAGGTGGCGTACGTGCCGAACTTGAAGCCTCGCTCATACTCGAACTTGTCCGCTGCTTTGATCAGCCCCTCGTTGCCCGCCTGGATCAGATCGAGAAAGGAGAGGCCCTGCCCACGGTATCGCTTGGCGATGCTGACCACCAGCCGGGTGTTAGCCTTGATGAGATGTTCCCGGGCTGTCTTGCCATCCTGCACCAGGCGCTCCAGCTCCGCCTTCTCCTGGGGCCCGTGGCCGTTCCGAGCCAGCTCCTCTCCGGCCTTCTCTCCTTGTTCCATCCGCTTGGCCAGGGCCACCTCCTCCTCCCGAGCCAGGAGAGGTTCGCGGCCCATCTCCTTGAAGTAGAGGCTGACCGTGTCGTTGGGGGAGATGTCGCTCAGGACAGAGGTGTCCTCTGCGCCGTTGCCCCCATCCATCTCATCCTCGCCGTCGGCCAGCGCCTCCTCGGCTTCCTCCTCATCGTCGTAGACCGAGATGCCTGCCTTGTGGAGCTCCGAGAAGAAACTCTCCAGGTCGGAGAGGTCGTCCTCCGCCTCGGGAAAAGCGGCCGTGATCTGCTCGAAGACGAGGTACCCCTGTTCCTCTGCCTGCTCCATCAACTCTTCAAGTCCGTCCGATTGAACATCAGACTTTGTCATACTGTATCCCTTCTAGCCCAGCCTCTTCGCTGCCTCCACCGGATCTCCCGCGTCGGGCTGGGTATACGTCGCCGTCTTGGTCACATCCCTGTGACCCAGCAGCGTCGACTCAGAGGCCGAGTCGACGTTGACCTTGCTCAACGTCCGTGCGATGGTGCGTGGGGCAGGGGCCCCATGACTTAGGCCTCCAGAACGTCTATGCGGCGCAACGATGCTTGCAAGGCCGGCCGGATAGGCACGAGATAGCACGCAGCAAGGTGTCAGAGGAGCAATCCTGGAGGTCTGGAGCGTCGAAGCTCTCGCCCTGTCTGCCTCGGGGCTGAGTGCTTGTTCTAGATGGTCGGTGAACGGTTTTGCGTGCTTTCCCATTGACCGCCTCCGTGACACGTGTGAAAAGGTCTTGGGGCTTCTCCCCCAAGACCTCATGGTAACGCTAAGACGGCAAATTGTCAACGTCTGGTATCTTCTTACGCTGCCCCAGATCACCCGCCGTTGTGCAGGAAGAGGGGCACATAGAGCTTCTCCTTCACCACCGCTGTCCCATCGGCCACTGTGACCGGCTTGCGCTCGCCGGAGGGGCTCAGGATCCTCGTGTCCTGGAGGTCGAGAGGTGTGTGCCCTGTCCCCTGGCCCGTGAGGACGATCCTGGCCAGCGTGCCGCCGCCGTCTGGCCCTGGCTGCATGCCGAAGCTGGCAGCACCAAAACTCATCCAACCGGCATCGTTGTCGATCTCAGGATTAGGTTGTGGAATGATATTTCGGCCGGTGCTCCCCAGGAAGGGTCCGACCCTTGCGCGATCCACATGGACTACCTTCGGGTCGTAGGTCATATTGAACTGGAACCCGCCTAGATTCGTCACGTCGGTGATCACCACCGAGACGGTGAACGTCTCGCCCGACTGGATGGTGGAGGTGAGCGGCTCGATGCTCACCGCGGCGGTGTCGGTCAGGGTGGCGGTCGTCATCGGTTCAGCCGAGGCGTGGGCGGCGTGCGCGCCCGGCTCTCTCAACACCAGCACCAGAACCAAGAACGAGCCCACAGCGATGGTTATGGCCAAGGCGAGATGCCTTGCTCTGCGGGTAGGCTTTGACATTGTGTTTTCTCCTTATCGTCGATGCGAGACATCGTAGTACAGCACAGCCCGCCCTCGGCTCAAGCCGGCCTGTCCAGCACGTTGCGGATCATCTCCGTCAGTTTCTCGATGGAAAACGGCTTGTGGATCGCCTCGGCGAAGCCGGCGGCTCGCAGCTGCTGGATGTCGGTGTCTGTGGCGTGACCCGTCATGGCGATGACGCGCAGGTCCGGCGCCGTCGAGCGGAGATGGCGAAGGAGCGCCTCGCCGCCCAGCTCGGGCATCACCACGTCCGTCAGCACCAGGTCGACCGTATGCTCAGGGAGAGTCTCCAGCGCCTCACGCCCATTGGCGGCGGTGAGGACCTCGTACCCCAGGCTTGTCAGCCCGTTCTGGATGGCGCGGCGGAGCTGTTCTGCGTCCTCGGCCACCAGGATGGTCTCGCTCCCGGCCTGCCAGAAACGCCTCTGGCTGGCGACGATCCCCTCTGCCTCCACCCCTTCCAGCAGGGGGAGGAAGACCGTGAAGGTCGTCCCCTCGCCCCTGGCCGTCTCCACGTCGATGAAGCCGTTGTGCTGCTTGACGATGCCGTAGACCTGGGCCAGACCGAGGCCCGTGCCCTGACCCTCTTTCGTGCTGAAGAAAGGTTCGAAGAGGTGCTCCTGAGCCTCCTCCGTCAACCCCGTGCCCGTGTCCGCGACGGTCATCCGCGCCCAGGACCCGGCGCCCATCTCCGGCAGTGGAGCGTCATCGTCGGATGGCACGTCGACGTGGTCGATGGCGATGCGCAGCTCGCCGCCGTCGGGCATGGCGTCCTTGGCGTTCAGCGCCAGGTTCATCAACACCTGGTGGATGCGCGTGGCGTCCGCCTTGACGGTGCACGGATGCGGCGTCAGGTGCCGCACCAGCCGGATGCTCTCGGGGATGGTGCGGCCGAGGATCCCCAGCGTCTCCTCGGCCAAAGCCGTGAGGCTGAGCGTCTTGGTCTCCATCATCGAGCTGCGGCTGAAGTCCAGGATCTGTTGGACCAGGTCGGCGGCCCGGCGGGACTCCGCCAGGATCGTCTCCAGGGCGTCCGTCGTCCTCGGCGACAGGTCTGGCGAGCCCAGGGGCATCTGTGCAAACAACATGATGGCGCCCAGAATGTTGTTGAAGTCGTGGGCCACGCCGCCCGCCAGCTGACCGATGGCGGCCAGGCGCTCCTGCTGCTGCAGCTCCTTCTGGATCGCCTGCTCCCGGGTGACGTCTTTGAATACCAGCACCCAGTGCTCTGTGTCGGAGCGGCCGTCGCCGGCCTCATCCAGAGCAGCCTCCATCGGTCGTGCGATGACCTGGAAGGTCCGCTCGCTGGCGTCGACCTGGTGCCACAGGCCCTGGGGCGGCGAGGTGAGCACGTCGACCAGCGAGCAGTCGCCTAACTCGGTGAGCACGTCACCCACGTCGGCATGAGCGAGGGCGTCCAGGTCGGCTTTGGCCTTCGGGTTGGCGTGGAGGATGCGATGCTCGTCGTCGAGCAAGAGGACCCCTTCCGGCACGGTGGCCAGGATCTGCTCCAGGCGCCGTGCTTGATCCTGAAGCTGGGCGGCCAGACGCTCCTGCTCCTGCTCGGCCAGCTTGCGCTCGGTGATGTCCTTGTCAATGGCGAAGAAGCCGATCACCTCGTCGTCTCGGTAGATGGGTATCTTGGTCAGCAGGTACCAGCGGGGCTCCCCTGTGGCGGTGGTAGCTTCCCTCTCCTTCTGGATGATGGGCTCACCGGCCAGGACGCGGCGTTCATCGGCTATGATTCTCTCCGCCTCGCGCGGCCAGAGCTCCGCGGCCGTCTTGCCCACCATCTCCTCCTGGGGTAGGCCGACGGCGTCCGCGTAGGCCTGGCTGGCCCGGATCAGGCCATGGTCGGCGTCCTTGAAGTAAACCAGATCCGGTGTGTTGGCCATCAGCGCGTCCCAGAGCTGGCGGCGAAGCGCCAGCTGCTCCTCCGCCTCCTTCCGCTCGGTGATGTCGATGGCGTAGCTGATGCCCTCGTAGCTATCGCCCTCCACCGAGGCCCCGCCGATCAGGACCGGCACCCGCCGGCCGTCCTTGCGGATGTACGCCTTCTCATACGGGGAGCAGAAGCCCTGCTCCATGATCTCCTCCATGCCCTTCTCGTCCAGCGCCGCGTACTCCGGCGGCGTCAGGTCCGACCACCTGAGGGTGTTGGCCTCCAGATCGTCCTGGGTGTACCCGATCATGTCCAGGTAGACCTCGTTCGCGTCGACGATCCGGTCGGCGGCGTCCCAATAGCTGATGCCGATCATGTTCGACTCGTAGATGCGTCGGAAGCGGCTTTCGCTCTCGCGCAGGGCCCGTTGCGCCACGGTCTGCTCGGTGATGTCCTGCGCGAACTCCACCAGAGCCTCGACCTCCCCGCCCTCCCCGACGATGGGATAGCCACGCACGAACCAGACGCGGCCGTCGGGCGTGGTCTGCTCTGTCTCCTGCGGCTCCCCCGTCTCTCGAGCTCTCAACACCGGGCAGTTCGGGCAGGGATCGTCCCGCTGGGCCCAGATCTGGTAGCAGTGGCGACCGACCAGATCCTCGCGGGTGAGCCCTACCGAGTCCGCGGCGGCTCGATTGACCCATTGGACCCGCAGGTCAGTGTCGTGGTAGACGAAAAGCTCAACGGTGGCGTCCAGGATCAGGGACTGACGACGCTCGCTCTCCCTCAACGCTCGGTCGGCCTCCTGGTGTTCTCTCTCCAGCTGAATGTTGTGCAGCGCGAAGGCGACGTCGCTTGCTACCTCCTCCAGAAGCACCCTCTCCCGGTCGTCGACGTCGATGGTGGCCGGTGTGGCGACCATCATAAGGCCGTAAGTCGTCCCGGCGTGCATCAGAGGGGTGACCCTAAGGTCTTGATCCTGGGAGGCGTCGTCCTGTCGCCCCGCCTCAGCTGGCTCCAGGACCCAGATGCCGGGCTGCGATAACGCCTCACCACGGGGCTGAAGCTGGCCCCTTTGCAGCTCCTTCATCAGACCTGCCACGGTGCTGCAGGCGCCCGCCTGCGCGACATAGCGCGGCCTCCCCTCGTCTCCCCACAGGGCGATGAAGGCGGCATGGTAGCCCTGAGCCTGGATCAGACAGTCGCAGGTCCCGTCGATCAGCTTGACTGGGTCGCTCTCGTGGACGAGGATCTGGTTCACGTCTCCGATGGCGTCTAGAAGCGTGTTGAGGCGCTTGAGACGCCTGGTGCGCTCCACCCGCTCGGTGACGTCCTCGACGGTGCCCTGGTAGGCCACGAGCTGACCTCGTTCATCGTAGACCGGACGGGCGTTTTCCCGTACGAAGAGGGTGGATCCGTCCTTGCGCTGCCAGGCGCTCTCTAGCCCGGTCACCCCACCCTCAGCCGCGATACTCGCCTTGAACGCGGATCGGGGGTAGTCGGGGTGGTAGCCCTCGCTCTCCAGGTTCCGCTGAGCCAGTTCCTCGAAGCTGTCATAGCCTAACATGTCGACCAGCGTCGGGTTGGCCATCAGGATGTCGCCCTCGGGCGCCGTGCGGTAGATGCCGATGGGGGCGTTTTGAAAGAGATCGCGGTAGCGGGTCTCCGAGGCGTGGAGGGCCTCCTGGGCCCGCTGGATGCGCAGGAGGGCCTCAAGGCGGGCCAGCAGCTCCCGATTGGCGATGGGCCGGGCGATCACGCTGTCGGCACCGGCCTCCAGGCCCTCCACCTGCTCCTCGGGCGCCGCGCTCACGCCGGAGAGCAAGACGACGAAGGTCTGGGCCAGCGCGGGATCAGCCTTGATGCGGCGGCAGACCTCGACGCCGTCGACGTCGGGGAGTATGACGTCCAGGAGCACCAGGTCGGGCTGGATGTCCCGCGCCATGTGGAGCGCCTCCTGCCCTGTGCCGGCCTGGACGACCTGATACCCAACCCCCTCGAGGAGCGTCGCCTGGGACCGGAGGGTGCGCGGGTCATCGTCGACGATCAGTAGCTTGATCTCTTCGTCTTTCATTGTGGCGCTCTCCTGGGGCCGGCGCGGCAGTCCGTTTGCAGATTGTGATGGATGTACAGGAGCCACGGACTCACGGTCAACTGGTCTGCAAGACGTGCGATCTCCCTGGTGACTCCCTCTTGCTCCTAGCGGATGGCTTGAGACGAGCCGTGATCCGCGATATTGCGTCCAGAATCCGGCCAGAGTGCAGAGACCACGGAACGAATGGGTGTTGGTCTCCTCCTGACTTGGGAGTTGCTGCCCCAGTCATTATAGCATCTACCAGTGGGCCATACAAGTGGTTTTCCACCCTGGTCAGTCGACCAGGGTGGAACCTGCCTCTATGGTGAGGGGTTAACCTCCCCGCCTGACCGTTACGCGCGGCCGAGACCTCTGATACGATAGGGGGCACAGAGGCCTGAATGACACAAGCAGGTGGCTGGCACGTTCTGGTGTTGTCTTATGGCAAACGGCGGTTGGTAGCCAGGGGGATGATAGCCTGCGGAAGGGTCTGTGAATGGACCAGTCACCCTAGCGACGAAAGGAAGAGGACCATGCATAAGATCGAGAGAAACGTCAAGTTTGTCGCCATGTTGGTCGCAGCGCTGCTCGCCGTGTCCATCAGCGGCTGCGCCTGGACGCAGACCGGTCCGCTGCGGACCGAGTCAGAGACCATCGAGCTGCAGGGCGCCGAGCGCGTGGACGTTAGTCTGCGCATGGGCGCCGGCCGGCTGGATCTCTCAGGTGGCGCCGACGCGCTGGCCGAGGCCGAGTTCACCTACAACGTCCCCGCCTGGCAGCCGACCATCGACTACGTCGTCGCCGGGGAGGAGGGTGAGCTGTGGATCGAGCAGCCCGAGGCGAAGAACCTGGGCCTGGAGTCGTACCGCTACGCCTGGGACGTGCGTCTCATAGAGCAAGTGCCGCTGACCCTCGACGTGGGGCTGGGTGCCGGCGAGAGCGAGATCGACCTCAGCGCGCTCACCGTCACCGAGCTTGACCTAAACGTGGGCGTCGGCGGTGTGGAGCTTGACCTGACGGGCGAGCGCCAAGGCGACATGGACGTGACCATCCGCGGCGGTGTTGGCGAGGCCACGGTGCTGCTGCCCCGCGACGTGGGTGTGGAGGTGCAGGTCGGCGGCGGCCTGGGGGAGCTCAACGTCAGCGGTCTAACCCAGGAGGGCGACGCCTACGTCAACGACGCCTATGGTGCCTCAGACGCGACGATCCGCCTCGACGTCGAGGGTGGCATTGGCGGCGTCACGTTGGAGGTAGTCGACTAGCGTAGACCGTACCGACCGCGGCCGCCATGGTCGTCATCTGGGAGCCGAGGACGCTGACCCGCGGGCAAAGGACCAGTGCAACAACTGTGATGGAAATAAGAGGTAGACGGACGAACGTATGCTGAACACCATTGACAATCCGGCCATTCAGGAGGACGTACGGGCAGTGGCGATTGATCGGGACGGAACCCTTCACGTCGCCGCGCTGCGCCACGACGAGCGCGCCGGGGCCGCCGACGCCCGGGTGGCGCTCTATATTCACGGCTCCGGCACCGTCGGCAACCACACCCTGGTTGAGCGGCCCTCGCGCTGGCTCATCGATCGCGGGGTCTACGACGTGGTCATCATGCCGGACCGGCGGGGCTGCGGTGCTAGCTCGCCCTGGACCCACAAGCCGACCCTAAGCGATCATGCCCTGGACATGCAGGCCCTGCTGGATGCCTTGGAGGTGGCGGGGCCACTCGACGTGCTAGGGCTTTCGACCGGCGGGCCCATCGCGCTGACGCTGGCCCACCTGGACGATCGCGTGGGGCTGGTGGGCCTGATCAGCTCGTCGCCCACGCTGAAGCAGATCGCCTGGCCGTGGAGCTGGCTCATCGCCATCGGGCTGGTACCGGCGGTGATGAAGCTCATGTACCGGCGCCAGATTGGCGAGGCGGAGCCCAAGTACATCGACTACGACTTCATGTATGAGTGGGAGAACCCGACACGACGGGAGCGCTGGGAGCATTTCAAGGATGTCCTGCGCCACACCCCGGAGGAGCGGCTGGATTCGGTGCTCTACGAGTTCAACGCCACCCTCGACCCGATCAACGCCGAGGTCCCGGAGGAGGTGCGGCTCGATATTCCCGTCCTCCAGGTGATCGGCACCGAGGATGAGACATGGGGCAGTAGGATGCCGGAGCGGTACCGGAAGCGTTTTCCCAACCTTCGGCGTCATCTCATCCCCGGTGCTGACCACGGCGGTGCTCTCACCCGCAGCGAAGAGTTCCACCGGGCCTTCGCCGAGATGGTGGAGGCGGTGAAGCGAGGGGGAGTCCCTTGACAATCTAACAACCTTGTAGTAGGGTCTCTGCCGGCTCACACGGCCATTCTTGGGGCGCAGCCGCTTGCCGCTCCTCTCGGGACGGACCACTGAACACGCCCCGAGCTACTGGTGATCTCGTCCTTGCCGGTGTGCCCCTCACTGGCTTTACCGTCGTGCTGTTCAGGAGGCATCGGTCGTAGGGAATCACTATGAAGAGAAACGCTATCATTCGTGTTGTGTCCGGTATCGCCCTCTCGGCGCTCAGCGCTGGCTTGCTGGTGCTAGCCTTTCCCCCATTCGACCTCTGGTTCCTGGCCTGGTTCGCCATGGTGCCAGCGCTGCTGGCCCAGTTTCGTATTCTACCGCCTAAGCTCTCCTCGCTGGCCCCGGCGGTCTTCAACGGCGGGTGGCTGTGGGGCTATCTGGGTCCGGTGTTTGCTGGCAGCGGTACCTTTATGACTTATCTGCCCGCCATCGTCTTCTTCATCGCGCTGGTGATCGACAGAGGAACGCGGGCTTTCAACGCCCGCACGCGGTACCGCTGGTTCGTGCTCCATGGCGTCGTCAACTGGGTGGGCATCGAGATGATCCGCATCTTCCTCCCCATCGCCGGGACGTGGGGCTTCATCGCCTACACACAGCACCGCCTGCCGTGGCTGATCCAGCCGGTGAGCGTCTTCGGCATCTTCGGGATGAGCGCGCTGATCGTGTTGGTCAACTACGCCCTGGGCTTGGCCGCTGTGACGGTGTACGACCGGCGCTGGCCTGGCGAGGACGTTCAGTTGAGCCCGCAGGTGCGGCGCGCACGCCCATGGTTGATCGGCGCGGGGGCAGCGCTGGCGACTTGGGTGGGCCTGAGTCTCCTTCTGTTCCGTCAGCCCGACACACCTAGCGTGCGCGTCGCCGCCGTGCAGCCGGGGGCGTCCATCATCAGCATCGCCTTCCAGGGTCTGGATGAGAAGGTCGCGGCCCTCACCGGGCGCATGATGGAGCAGACGCGGGACGCGGCGGGGGAGGGCGCGCAGCTGGTAGTGTGGCCGGAGGGAGCGCTTTCCTTCGATCCGCAGGCGGAGGATCGTCTGGAGTTGCGCGAGTTGGCCGGGGAGACCGATGCCCACCTGGCCGTCGGCTACGCCGTGCTCTTGGACGAAGGATTGCGCAACGAGGCCACCGTCCTCAATCCCGAGGGTGACTTCCTGGGCACCTTCGGCAAAGATCACCCGGTCACCTTCGGCGGCGAGACGAGCCTGACGCGCGGCACCTATCCGGTCTACGACACCGCTCTGGGCAAGCTGGGGACCATCATCTGCTACGATCTCGACTTCACCGACACGGCGCGCAAGCTGGCCCGTCAGGGCGCGCAGCTGATTGCCGTGCCCTCCAACGATTGGGGCGCTATCACGTACAAGCATTACACCCACTTGGTGTTCCGCGCCGTCGAGAACCGGGTGGCGATGGTCAAGGCCGATGGCGGCTACGACTCGGCCGTCATCGATCCCTATGGGCGTGTGGTGGGGTTGGCGACTGAGCCGGAGGGTGGGGAGGCGACGTTGGTGGCGGACGTCCCGCTGGGCAGCGGCGCGAGCACGCCTAATAGCCGCTTGGGGGACTGGTTCGGCTGGCTCAATTTGGCCGGGCTGGCGGCGTTCACCCTCGGGCAGCCGTGGCTGGTGAAGCGCGCCGAAGAAGGTCTTTCGAGCTAACTGTCCTCTCTACAGTCGTCCACGGCCGCCAGCAGTTGCTCCGGGGGATCCCCCTTGCTGACGAAACCGTCGGCCCCGGCGCTGAGGGCCTCCTGCCGCGCCTCCGGCTGTCCGCTCAGGGCGATGACGGCCAGCGAGGGACAGAACGCCCGCAGCGACCGCAGCGCCTCCGGGCTGAAGCCAGGCAACTCCCAATCGAGCAGGATCAGATCGGGGGAGGCCGCCTTCACCCAATCGACCAACCCGGTGGCGTTCACCGCCTCGCCCAACACCTCGACGTCCGGCTGATGGTCCAACAACAACCGCAGCGCCGAGCGAACCTTCGCTTGATCATCCGCCAGCAAGACATCCATAGCTCTCACTCTCACCTAGTCAACCTTACACCACCCATATCGTCCAGTAGAACGTGATTCCTCAAGTCATCCTGCCCACGATTCTCGGGGAGGCCGTTCGTTTCTGGTGGCATGGTAGCACAAAGAGTCCCCAAGGGCTCCCGGCAAGTGGGGAGTCTGAGGCCTGGACGGGTGGGCGGTTTTCTACCTGGTCAGTTGACTAGGCACCGATACGTCGCCGGTGCGTTGCACCTC
>CAZEQC010000044.1:0-27593 GCA_964514285.1 uncultured Anaerolineales bacterium
GCCTAGCAGACCACGGGGCCAAGACCTATGACCATAACGCTACCGCGTGTACTTAAAGGCTTGGCCATCCTGCTCACCATCCTCGCGATGTTGGCCTACCTGAGCTATTTCTTCATCTACGTCTCGTACGCCGTAGAGCTCTTTCGCTGGCCGTTTGACTACGACCAAGGCGAAGGGTTTGAGCTGTATGACGCCCTTCTTTACAGCAGAGGAGAATGGCCCTATCGCGATAACGCAAGCTTCCCCTTCTATGCATCCAACTATCCCCCCCTGTTCCATCTGCTGATCGTGCCCTTGCTCCCTATCTTCGGGCCTCGATTGATCACTGGCCGACTTCTGTCGTTCGCCGCCACGCTGGTCACGGCAGGCACCATCGGCTTCGTCGTGCGACGCAACGTCAAAGGCGAGGACGGGGATTGGATGACGGCGTGGATCATTCCGTCGATCTCTGGACTCGGTTACCTGGCCTCAAACTACGTCTATCAAATCGGCCCCCTCTGTCGAATGCATATGACCCTGGTGATGTTCGAGACTCTCGCCATCGCCTTCATCGCTGAGTTCGAGGATGCCCAACGCGGCACGCGCAACCTGATGCTGGGACTGGCTATGCTGTTCTGCGCTGGCTACACCAAACAGACCGCGGTGTTCACTGTCGCGGCGGCGCTCTCCTACGTCTTCCTACGGGACATCAGGAAAGCTCTCCTGGCCGGCGCGGGTCTGGCCGTGACGGCGGGCACCGTCTTCTGGCTCATCAACGTCTTCACGGACGGAGCGTGGTGGCTTAACATCATCCAGGCCAACGTCAACGAGTTTGACTACCGGCAGACACTGTTTCTCTTCAGACAGTGGTTCAGCCTACACACCTTGTTCATCCTGCTGGGGGCGGGCACCCTCATCTATGAGCTATTCTGGGATCGCCTTTCGGCCTACTCAATATGGTTCTTCTTCGCCCTGGGCGTTGGGGCGTTGAGTGGCAAATGGGGCGCTGGATTTGGCTATTTCACCACCGCGACCGCCGCTGCTTGCCTGACCTCAGGCCTCGCTCTTGGCAAGCTGAGAAACAGCAATTGGGAGGCAAGGCTCGGGGCCTGGAAACCATCCATTGGAAGACAGGCTCCCCGTGCCTTTCTGACCGCCCTCATCCCGCTGCTCTACCTCGTGCAGGCCCCACGGATGCTCCATCTTCCCACGTCTGGCCCCCTCTTCTCCCCCCTTTCGCGCGTCCTTGGGGTCGATGAACAACTGGCCTACGGCAAGGGGGAGACCCTGGTGCCAACGCACTGCGAACCGGTAGCGTATCACGACGCCATGGGGTATACACAGCTCGGTCATCCTCTGTCCGCCGGGGACTACGCCGCAGGCGAGAGGATTATGGACCACGTTCGAGCTGCGGAGGGACCGATCTTCAGCGAGGAGGCGATGTTCAGCATCCTCGCCGACAAACCGGTGGTGACCAATCCGACGCAGTTGCTGAATCTCTACAATAACGGATTGCTCGATCCATCGGAGATTATCGAATACATCGACCAGCAGACATTTGACCTGGTCATCTTCCGAGCCCAATTCTACCCGGCACCTGTGCTGGAGGCGATCGGCCAGAACTACCAGCCGGTGGACCACGTATGTATGAACGGCTTCACGTATCACCTCCTCTGGCCCACGCGTCGGCTGGAGAGCACCGCCGAGCAGTCCGACTGGGGCAGGTGAAGAGAGGAGACCATGAAAACCTCGTCCCTGTCTCCCGTCAGGTGCCCGGGATGTGGAAGCGCCTCCTTCTCTGCCGGATCTGATGGGACGCCATTCTGTGATTACTGCGGCGCACCCTATGCTCCAGCCGATCCTCGATGCCCCAGGTGCGGCGTGACCTACGATCCCGGCGCTCGCCGTTGCCTCTCGTGCGGTGCCGTCCTCACCCATGATTGTCCGCTCTGCGGCAGCCATAACCCGCTGACGGCGTCCCGGTGCATAGTTTGCGGGCAGACCTTGGACGCGTCGGAGGCTGTCTTCGCACGTCTCTCCACGACGACACCGGATCAGCTCCGAAAGCTACGTCAGACAGGCGCTCAGATTAAGGCCAAGGAGGAACGCGCGTCGGAAGCGCGCCTGGCGGCGATGTGGGCTGAGGAGGAACGTCTGCGGGAGGAACGGGAGATTGCGCAGGCAAAACGAGAGCGCCAAGAACGGATGATAATAGCAGTGGCCATCGGCTTGGTCGCGGTTGCAGTAGGTGTTGTGATCGCCATAGCCCTCATCGGTTCCCGATCCCCAGCCCCGCTGCCCTGAAGCTGAGCCCTCCACTTAGCTTGGCGCTACCGGAGCCGGCCTTATTGACATCCTTGCAGGTTTTGCCTGTTGTGCCTACAATGCCTGTCGAGGTGGTTGAAAACGTAGTTGCAGGGATGAGTGCGGGCAGAGCCACAAGGTAGAGGAGGGTTCACAATGATCGGTATTCTCACAGACACCACAGCAAGCATCCCGCAGAGACTGATTGAGAGACTGCAAATCGAGGTTGTACCCTACTACATCCATCGTGGCCTGGAAACCCTTCGCGACATGGTCGACGTCAGGCCGACGGAGTTCGCGACATGGCTGGTGGACACGAGGAAGCTGCCGACGACGTCGAACCCGGCCCCAGGCGACTACCTCAGAGGGTTGAGGTCCTTGGCCAACCGGGTGATGGGGATCATCGCCCTCACAATGACCTCTAAAGGGAGCGGGGCCTATCAATCGTGTCTTGCCGCCGTGGAGGTATTTCGAGAACAAGCACCTGAGATTCGCGTGGAGGTCGTCGATACGCTTCAAGTGGCTATGTCACAAGGATGGGTGGCGATCGAGGCAGCTCGGGCAAGTGTGAGCGGGCTCAGCTTCGACGACGTGCTCACCCGAGCGCGGGCTGTGGCCCAGCGTGGCATGATGATTCAAACAGCTGACACGCTGCGCTACCTCTATATGGGCGGACGGATTGGCAGGGCCCAACACCTCCTCGGCTCGCTACTGAACATCAAGCCCGTGATCGGTATGAAGGATGGGGAGATCGTGGCGCTCGGAACAGCGCGGAGCCGGCTGAAATCTTATCGGCGGATCGTGGACTTAATGCAACAGAGCGTCGGAGCGCGCGCGCAGATCAAGGTGGCGTTCACCCACGTGGCGGCAAGGGAACGTCTGGAGGACTTAAGGGCCATGGTGACAGCGCGCTTTGACTGCTGCGAGGCCATCGTGACGGAGCTCTCCCCGGCCCTGGCCGTTCACTCAGGGCCCGGGACAGTAGGGGTCAGTTTCTTTCCAATGAGCACACTGACTCACAGGACGAGCAGCAACCGTTGAGCGTGGGCAAGGGCAAAAAGCCCGCGACGATCCCCCGACCTGGCTAGGTTGCACCAGAAAGGGCCTGCGTTGCAGGCCCTTTCTGGTGAGTTCGTTGAATCGACCGGGAGGCTACGATTCGACCGCCACCCCGTCAGACACGGTCTCCGCCGCTTTGTCGCTCAGCTCCTTCCATTCGGTCCGCGTCTGGAAGGTCAGTTCATCGCCATCGACGTCGACGACGACCATGTTACCTTTCTCAAAGTCACCCCGCAGCAACTGGACGCTCAGCGGGCTCTCTACGTGACGCTGTAGAGCCCGTCGGAGCGGTCGGGCACCGAACTGAGGATCGAAGCCCTTGCGAGCCAGCCAGCCTCGGCTGGCGTCGGTCAGCCTCACCTCCAACCCCAGCTCCGACAGTCGATCGGCGACCTCGGTCATCTGGAGATCAACGATGCGCTCCATGTCGTCCACCGTGAGATCATTGAAGATAATGACCTCGTCGATACGGTTGAGAAATTCCGGTCGGAAGGTCTTCTTGAGCTTCTTCTCGATCTCGCGGTTGCTGGAGCTCCCCCTCTCACCGTCCTCACCCGCCCGCATGAACCCCAGCGTCCCTGCTTCGTAGTCGAACGCTGTGCCCACATTGGAGGTCATAATGATGACCGTGTTGCGGAAGTTCACACTCCGACCCTGTCCATCGGTCAGCCGGCCCTCATCGAGGATCTGAAGCAAAGCATTCCAGACGTCGGGATGCGCCTTCTCGATTTCGTCAAAGAGGACAACGCGATAAGGGCGCCGCCGCACCGCCTCGGTCAACTGACCACCACGCTCATGGCCGATGTAGCCAGGCGGGGCACCAAAGAGCCGAGAGACCGTGTGCCGTTCTCGATACTCGCTCATGTCGATGCGGACCAGGGCGTCCTCGTCGTCGAAGAGGAACCAGGCCAGAACTTTGGCCAATTCCGTCTTACCGACACCGGACGAGCCCAAGAAGATGAAGCTTCCAATCGGCCGGCTGGGATCCTTGAGGCCAGAGCGGGCGCGACGAACCGCGTCGGAGACGGCGGCGACGGCCTCATTCTGTCCCACGATCCGCTCGTGAATGGCGTCCTCCATCCGAAGGAGCTTCTCCGACTCCGTCTCCATCATCCGTGCCACCGGAATCCCAGTCCAGTTGGCCACCACCTCGGCGATATCTTGCTCTTCAACTGTCTCGTCCAACTGGTTCTCCTGCTGCCACATCTCACGCTTCAGGTTGAACTCAGCCTGGAGGTTGATCCGCTCAGTCTTCAACTCCGCCGCACGTTGATAGTCCTCTATGCCGCTGGCAGCATCAATCTCGGTCTGCAGCTGCTGGAGCCTGGCGTGCATCTCCTTCAGCGCAGGCGGCAAGGTGTGAAGAGCAACCCGCAGCTTGGCCGCCGCCTCATCCATCAAGTCGATAGCTTTGTCCGGTAGATGCCTGTCGGTGACGTAGCGGTGCGAAAGACGAGCTGCCGATTCCATGGCCTCATCCGAGATGTGCACCTTGTGATGAGCCTCATATCGATCTCGGAGGCCTTTCAGCATCTGTATTGTCTTGTCCACGGTTGGCTCATCGACGAAGACGGGGGCGAAGCGGCGCTCCAGCGCACCGTCCTTCTCAATGTACTGACGGTACTCATCCAGGGTGGTGGCACCGATGCACTGCAATTCGCCGCGAGCCAGCGCGGGTTTCATCATACTGGACGCGTCGAGGGCGCCTGTGCCAGAGCCTGCACCAACTACATTGTGCAGCTCGTCAATAAAGAGGATGATCTCTCCCTCGGAGCTCTGAATCTCCTCAATGGTCGCCTTGAGACGCTCCTCGAACTCGCCGCGGAAATGCGTGCCGGCGACCATGGAGGCGAGGTCCAGTTGGACCGCTTCACGGCCCATCAGGATCTCTGGCACGTCCCCCTCGGCAATCTTCTGCGCCAGACCCTCCACGATGGCCGTCTTGCCCACCCCGGGCTCGCCAATGAGCACCGGGTTGTTCTTGGTGCGCCGGCAGAGAATCTGAATCAGACGGAGAATCTCATCATCTCGTGCGATGACTGGGTCCAGCTTACCCTCGTGGGCCATCTGGGTCAGGTTGCGGCTGTATTTCTCCAAGACTCGATACCGCGTCTCGGCACGACGATCGGTGACGCGTTTGCCGCCACGAAGATCCTCAATGGCCTCGTAAATGCGCTTCTTCGAGATACCCTGCTCTCGCAGGACGCGGGCCGGCAGGGTGTCCTTCTCGCTGGCAATAGCCAGGAAGATATGCTCGGTCGAGATGTAGTCATCCTTGAGGCGATTGGCCTCGCCGTTGGCCCGATCGAGCACACGCTTGACCCGGGGCGTGATGAAGACCTGGCCCATTCCGCCGCCACCATAGACATTCGCCTTAGCGCTATCCTGCAGCGCCTCATCGAGCTCCTTCTCAACCTGCTGAACATCCGCGCCAAGCTGCTCCATCAAGTCAGAAATCACACCCTGGGGTTGTTCCAAGAGTGCCAGGAAGATATGTTCCGTATCCACCTGAGTGTGACCATAGCGCGCCATAATCTGGACAGCTCTTTGAGCTGCCGCCTGGGCGCGCTCAGTGAATCGATCTAGCCTCATCATGAACAGACAAACTCCTCTAGCCTACCTCACAACGATCCCTGGCTCCGGTAGGAAGATCCGCCAGAGATCAGTTTGACACTCCACTATATTATACCGGACAACAGCTTATCATACAAAGAAACGGTGTCGGTTGCACAATCGGCAAGCCGACACCGTTCGTTACGTCCATCAAGCAGCCGGCGCTTCCTCACGTTCGAACGTGAGGTGCCCGTTGGGCGCATCTACGCGCACCGTATCCCCCTCCTGGAACTCGCTGCGCAAGAGCGAGAGGGCCAGAGGATCCTGCACCTGACGCTGAATGACCCGCTTGAGCGGTCGGGCACCATAGACCGGATCGTAGCCAACCTCGGCCAAGTATCGGCGTGCGGCATCGGTCAACCTGACGTCCATCTTGCGGTCATCCAAGAGGTTCCGAAGTCGGCGCATCTGGATATTGACGATCTTGCGCAAATCCTCCTTGGTCAAGCTGCGGAAGAGGATGATCTCATCGATACGGTTCAAGAACTCTGGACGGAAGATGCGGTCCAATTCCTCCATCACTTTGTCCCGCGCTTCCTCTACGCCAAGGTCCTTGATCCAGCGACTACCGACATTGCTGGTCATAATGACGATGGTGTTGCGGAAATCGACCGTTCGGCCCTGACCGTCCGTCAGGCGTCCCTCATCAAGCAGTTGGAGCAGGGTGTTGAAGACCTCCGGATGGGCCTTCTCGATCTCGTCGAAGAGCACCACGCTATAGGGCCGGCGCCGGACCGCCTCGGTGAGCTGTCCCGCCTCTTCATAGCCAACGTACCCCGGCGGCGCACCAATGAGCCGAGAGACGGTATGCCGCTCTTGATACTCGCTCATGTCGATGCGGATCAAGGCCTCCTCGGTGTCGAAGAGGAATTCAGCCAAGGCGCGTGCCAGCTCGGTCTTCCCCACGCCCGTGGGGCCCAAGAAGATGAAGGTGCCGATGGGGCGGTTCGGGTCCTGCAAGCCAGCCCGAGCGCGCCGTACGGCGTTGGAGACGGCTTCCACCGCCTCCTCCTGGCCAACGACGCGTCGATGGAGCGCCTCCTCCATCCTGAGCAAGCGCTCCCGCTCGCCCTCCAGCAGCTTGGAGACCGGGATGCCAGTCCATTCCGACACCACCGCGGCGATCTCCTCGGATCCGACCTCCTCCTTGAGCATAGCGCCATGCTCTTGAAGCTCATTCAAGCGCTGCTCCTGAGTCTGGAGCTGTTGGCGCAGCTCGGACAGGCGCCCGTACTGCAACTCCGAGGCCCGCTCGTAGTCGTGTACCCTTTGAGCCTCCTCGATGCGGTGGCGGACTTGGTCGATCGCCTCCTTGGTCTCCCGGACCGCCTGTATGGCGTCCTTCTCCTGCTCCCAGCGGGTTTGAAGCGCCTTCCGTCTCTCCTCGAGATCTGCAAGCTCCTTCTCCAAATCCTTCAAGCGCTCCCGGCTGGCCTTGTCCTTCTCTTTCTTCAGCGCCTCGCGCTCTATCTCCAACTGCATTTTGCGTCGATCAACCTCATCCAACTCGGCAGGCTTAGAGTCGATCTCCATGCGGAGTCGTGAAGCCGCCTCGTCGATGAGATCGATAGCCTTGTCCGGAAGCTGACGGTCGGCGATGTAACGGCTGCTCAGCGTCGCCGCGGAGATGCAGGCAGAATCCTTGATACGGACACCGTGGTGAACCTCATACCGCTCCTTGAGGCCACGGAGGATGCTGACGGTGTCCTCGACCGAGGGTTCGTCGATATAGACCGGCTGGAATCGCCGCTCCAGGGCCGCATCCTTCTCGATGTACTTACGATACTCATCCAGTGTCGTCGCGCCGATGGCGTGGAGCTCACCTCTCGCCAGCTTCGGCTTCAGCATATTGCCAGCGTCCACCGCTCCCTCAGCGGCACCGGCGCCGACGACGGTGTGCAGCTCATCAATGAACAGGATGACCTGCCCCGCAGACTCAGTCACTTCTTTGAGGACAGCCTTGAGCCGCTCCTCGAACTCACCACGATACTTGGCGCCAGCGACCAAAGCGCCCATATCGAGCTCAATAATGCGCTTGTTCTTGAGACCCTCCGGCACGTCACCGCGAGCGATGCGCTGCGCCAGGCCTTCGGCGATAGCGGTCTTGCCGACACCAGCCTCCCCAACCAACACCGGGTTGTTCTTGGTACGGCGATTCAGGATGCGCATCACGCGACGTATCTCTTCATCACGCCCGATCACCGGATCTAGCTTCCCGTCGCGCGCCAACTGGGTCATATCCCGACCATACTTTTCCAGCGCCTGATAGGTGGCCTCTGGATGTTGGCTGGTGACACGCTGACTCCCGCGGACCGACGTCAGGGCTCGCAGGACAGCATCCTCGGTGACGCCGTGCGCAGCGAGGAAACGTGCTGCGCCTTCGCCTTGAGCACCGGTCAGGGCGAGTAAGAGATGCTCGGTGCTGGCATACTCGTCGCGCATACGCTGGGCAGCGTTCTCCGCCTCCTTCAGCGTGCGCCCCAGCTGGCGTGACATACCGACCTGAGCTGCCGCGCCACGGATCTTCGGCTTCTTCTTGAGCTCGCCTTCCAGCGACAGCGCCATCTCGTGGGGGTTGACGTCCAGCTTCCGGATCACCTGAGGCACGATACCATCGGACTGCCGGAGAAGCGCCAGCAACAGGTGTTCAGGCTCAATCTGGCTGTGGCTGTACTCGCCCGCCAGCGACTGTGCCTCCATCACAGCTTCTTGTGCTTTCTGCGTAAACTTGTTTAGATTCATAAAAACTCACCACTCAGTTTGCTGATTGTGGAAGACGGAAAAACCCAATGTACCAATAACGTTTATTAACATTATACGGCCTCGGCATAAGAGAGATGTAGGCAAGATATTGGATTTCCATATGAGGAAACCCACGTCACAGACAAGCGAAGAGGGCTGTTTCCACAGCCCTCTGGTCCGTCGCAGTCGAGGATTGGAGAACTGAATCTGGCGTCAGACTGGGGAGGTGAATGAGCACGGGCCAATGGCACATTTCCCGCAGACCTCCGCAGGCCCCAGATGATTGAACCGTTCATTCATCTCAAGGCAGCGAGCGTAGCATCTCTGCCGGTCAATGCCATCGGTTTCGCTGAGAGCCTCAATGGGACACCGAGCGACGCAGGCTTGGCAACTTCCATCGTGAAGGTAGAGACATCGCGCTTGAGATGAGGCATCCGTGGTGGGCAGATCAGCATCCGTCACCAGGCTCCCGAAGCGTCCAGCGCAGCCCGAGTCGGTGATGACCATGTGATGGAGACCAAAACTGCCCAGACCGGCGATCACGGCCACGCTCTTGTGCGACCATCGGCTGACCAACGCTGCCGGGTCGAAGTTGTTGGTAGGCGGTTCAGCAGAGGCACGGAGGCCCCAGGCCTCCAGCATTTCGATGAGGTGAGCCGTCGTCCGGGCGATCAGCTCGTTCGTCTCCACGTAGGCCAGGGCCCACTCACGGGCCACCGTCTCCCTGTCTCGGGCGTTGGCCTGCACCACGCTGTGCTCGAAAGGGATGAAGAAGGAGACAACGGACTGAGCACCAGAAAGCAGTTCCTGAGGCATGAGATGGTGAGGGCTGGCGACGCAGCGCACCGTGAGAAAGCGGGGATCATCGGCTGCGGCAAAGGCTACGAGGGGCTCGCGATAGGCAGTCACGGTGCCGGCCCCGGCGACAACTCGTCTCACAGCATCGATGATAGCGTCGCGCAGAGCCAAGGAACGTTCATTCACGTCCTTCATCGTCATCCTCTTTCAAAGGACACGCCCCGCGCACGGCGAGCGTACGCGGGGCGTGATCACCCATCAAACATCGTCGAGGCGCTAGTACCGCAACAGGGCTCCCACGCCAAACGCCTTCACCTTGGGATGGTCATCCACAACCTCGACCTCACCACCCTCCTCGATCACCTTCGTCACCAGCGCCTCGGCAGCGTCGGGGATCTCCATGAACTCACCACCACAGAAGGGGCATTTCTCCAAAGCGTGATCCGTGATGTAGGAACAATGCTTGCACTGATAGCCCGGTTCGTGGTAGTCGCGATCGATCACCAGCGTCTGAATGCGCCCTTCGTGGGCTGCTCCCAGCGTATCCGCGAGGCGAATGACGCCATTCTCTCCCTTGGCCGCGGCCGTGAAGACAGCTTCAACGAGCGCCTCCTTGCGCTCCTCCTCGACCCGGTGGAGGATCTCCAAGGAGTTCTCGCGTATCTCTGGCTCTGTAGCGTTCATATCGGCGCTGAAGGTCCCTATCACCTTATCCTGCAGGTATTTGGGCAGCGCCTCCTGAAACTGAGCTACCGTTCGATCGGCCCCGGCGACGATGAGGCGTCGAGGCTCGTGCCGTCTGCAGAAGGCCTCCATCTCCGCGACCGCATCGCGGATATTCCGCCTCACGACCTCTTCCTCATGCTGACTTGTGATTGGAGCGCCTCCACGGCGACCGTGTCCGCCGGAAGAGCCCCTACCACGCTTGAGTTTACGCACGTCCTCACCGACAAACTCATGCGTACCTCGCAACTCCCCAAGATCAAAGAAGAACAAGCGCAACTGCCGCCGATCCACCACAGCCACCGCGTAGCTCCCATAGGCATCGACGAGTTCCGCCAACGGCGAGATGTACGGCCGATGGGCAACTGTTACCCCAGAGGAGACCGGAATAGCCAGCGAGTAGTTACGCCAGAAGTCATGATCCTTGCAGGAGAAGAGGACGATCCCGCGGCCCGACCAATCGTATTCGTGGTCGAAGAAAGCCTCCACCGCCTCTATGTCCTCCCGCGCAGCGTTGTCATCCGCTTGCTTCAACAACTGACGTAGCACCAGCCTGTACCCCTCCCGCGAACGATCCATAGGGTCTACGTTTAGGTAGACACTCAACACTGGTGCATCAAACCTGTACGCTGCCAGCTCGCGCAAGTCCTCTTGATTGAACATACCCTTTACCCCTTTAACTCATTGCTACCTTTTAGCAGTCAGCGCCGGCTTCAACGCTCGAAGCCGCCTCCTAGCTCAAGCCTGACCACTGCATCTACCCCGAGGTTCTTACCCGTCGTCGTGTGATCTTCAGTCACAGCTTAACGATCTAGGGCCTCTCGCCCAGCGTCGCGGAGAGCTCCAGCTCTCTCCCGTCGCGAAGGACAGTCAGGGTCACCCGCTGTCCCACCTCTGTATCGCTCACGAGATAGGCAACCAGGTCATCGAAGGTCCGAAGCATCTCCCCGTCAATCGCGGTGATGATGTCACCCCCAGCGATGACGGGCTGCCCCATAACCTCGACCTCTCGGTCGCCGCCCTGTAGACCAGCCTCGGCGGCAGCCGTCCCCGGCTGGACTTCCGTCACAAGCACCCCCTGATCCACAGGCAAGTCCAACAGCTGGGCCAACTCCGCCACGGTGAAACGCGTATCAGAGGTAATACCCAGATAGGGGTACTCATACACCCCCTCGTCAATGAGGCGAGGGACGATACGCTTGACGGTGTTGACCGGCACGGCAAATCCGACACCGGCATTGACGCCCGTGCCCGAACGGATCGCCGTGTTCACGCCGACAACCCGCCCTCGTGAATCGACTAGCGGACCGCCGGAGTTGCCCGGATTGATGGCGGCATCGGTCTGGATGATCTCCGGGTTGGAGAAATTACCCCCCTCCATAGCCTGCGAGGTCAGCGTTCGCCCCACTGCGCTGACGACACCCATCGTCATCGTGCCCTGAAGACCGAAAGGATTGCCGATAGCGATGACCTTCTGGCCGACTTGAAGCGCGTCAGAATCTCCCAGCTCTAGAGGCACCAGGCTATCAGGACCGACATCGACCCGGATCACAGCGAGATCGGAATAGGGGTCTCGGCCAACGATCTCGACATCCTTGGTCACCGAGCCATCAGCAAGAACGACCTGAAGGGCATCGGCCCCCTCGACCACGTGGTTATTCGTGACGACGTATCCATCCTGATCAATCATGAAGCCGGATCCGCTGCTCAGTCGTTGGAGACCCCCGCCACGCTGCACCAGGACTTCAATGTAGACAACGGCCGGGTTGACCCGTCGATAGAGATTGATGAGCAGGGCATCCTGAGCATCCAAGGTCTGCAGATCAGCCTCCGAGAGCGGTGGGACCGTGGCGACGGCCCCCGGAGAAGACGGCACAGGGGTCGGTTCGAGAAGCAACTCCTGAGCGTTACAGGCCAGCACAGGCAAGGTCAAGAGCGCTATAAGAAGCAGCAGAGATTTCTGTCTGTCCATCCTACTCCCTTCCCCTAATACGGGCTAGTTTCTCAAAGAACTCGCGTTCCTGGTCGCTTAGGTCCTGGGGAACCTGGATCTGGACCGTGGCCATCAAATTGCCGCGCTCTCTTGGCTGACGAGGGTTGGGCATCCCCTGGCCGCGCAGCCTGAAGGTCTGCCCCCCTTGTGTGCCAGCTGGTATCTTCAGGGAGACATCGCCGTTTAGGGTGGGAAGGCGGACTTGTCCACCAAGCACAGCGGTGAAGAGGTCAATGCTGACATTGAAGCGCAGATCGTCGCCGTAGCGCTCGAATATGAGATGGGGTTCGACAGTGATATTGAGGTAAAGATCACCGGGCGTGCCCCCGGTATAGGCCGCAAGGCCTTCACCAGCGACACGCACCCTTGAGCCGTTTCGGACTCCAGGAGGGATCGTGACGCGGATCCGACGCCCTCCTCTCTCCAGCACCCGACTGGTGCCTTCGAGGGCCTCCTCCAGCGTTATGGTGACCTCGGCCTCCGCGTCCTGTCCCTGCGACGCCGTGCTGCGCCCGAAGATATCGTTGGGTGAGCGCCCTTGTCCGCCCCCCATCTGACCAAAGACAGCTCTGAAGAAATCAGAAAACGCCTCACCACGACCACCACCGAAGAGATCCCCCAGATCCCCAGACCACTGGACGCGCGCCCCTCCACGTGGCGCGCCGGTGAACCATTGAGACCAGTCATACTGTCCCGGGTCGCGTCCAGAGCGCTGCCATTGATTCCAGCTGTGGCCCAGCCGGTCATACTTGGCCCGCTTCTGGGGGTCGCCTAGAACCTCGTAAGCTTCGTTGATCTCCTTGAACGTCTCCTCGGCTCGCTCATCGTCGGGGTTGACGTCAGGGTGCCACCGGCGAGCCAGACGGCGAAAAGCCTGTTTGATCTCCTTTTCGCCCGCTCCACGATCGACACCCAGGATGTCGTAGTAGTCCTTGTACATTCCACTGTCCTTCAAGGCTAGAAGTCATTCTATACGGTAAGCTTACGGCTGTCAAGGCATCGTCTGGGTCGCAGCAGGGCGTTCGCATATACGCTCAACCCGAGGGCGTCGCAGGCAAGAGAACAAGATAACCGTTCAACTGCTGCTCCCAGCGGAACCCTGTTTGGGCCATTTGACGCCAAACCCCACATATGAGGGTGCGGACAAATGGACCATACACGGATTGGGGCAAATGGACCTTCGAGCGTTTCCAGCCACGGCACCTTCATATGCGATTGCCCTGCAAGTCGCAGACCCGCTCAGAGAGGGAGATGAAGGGTCACGAAACAAAAAAGCGGAGACAGGGAAGCAGTCCTGTCTCCGCTTTGAGGTCCTAGGGGAGCAGCTACATGTAGTCTCTGATCTCTTCCTCTTCGGCTTCCTCGCCTTCTTCGGCCTTGGCCTCGCCAATAACCTCGACTTCCTCGCCTTCCTCGCCCATGATGAGCTCTTCCTCGACCTCTGCCGTCGGGCGCTCCAGCTCAACCTCCTCCAAGGGCACGAGGCGAGCGATCATCTCATCGGGATCGGTCAAGACATCTATCCCAGATGGAACCGCTAAGTCGTCGACCAGGATCGCCTTACCGACCTCGGTCAGCTCCGTCAGATCGACCTCGATCGCATCTACCAGATCGCCCGGCAGACACTCAACCTCGATCTCCGCGATGCCATGCAGAAGAATGCCCTCCTTCTGCTCCGCCACGGGCGATTCTCCCACGGTCAACAGGGGGATCTCGGTGGTGATGGTCTCGGTCATCATCACGCGGTAGAAGTCGACGTGGAGCAAATCCCCAGTGATCACGTCACGCTGAACCTCGCGCAGGAGAGCAAACTCCGGTTCATCGGCACCGGCGACTCTGACGTTCACCAGTTGACTACCACCGACCTGGGACAAAACTTCCCGCAAGTCGTACTTATCGAACTTCAAAGGAACGGACTCAAAATCGTGCCCGTACATCACACCGGGCACCCAACCCTCCCGACGCAAACGCTTGACCTTGCTACCGAGCAAGGAGCGCTCCTTCGCTTTCAGCTCAACTCGGCCTTTCTGACTCATACTACACTCCTCCTGAATGCCATCTCGCTCAAGAAACGGGCAGGAGAAGTCTCCTGCCCGCGCTCGATATTGTAGCGCAAGGCCTCGGTTTCGTCAAGTAGGGCTGCGTCCCTATCCACTGGGCAGGATCGGGGACCATCAGGATGAGGACATCAACGCGTCGACCTCCGTGCGCAATCGTTCGATCTCTTCGTCAAGCCCCGGTGCATCCGGCCGACGACGACGCTGCATCTTCTTGAAGGCCAGCTCCGCGCAGCGATCGTGCAGCCGTCGTCTACGCTGCCAGGCGGCCAGCCCACCGGCTCGCAATGAACGCCAGCGAGCGCGTGCCCTACCCCCGGGGGTCAGCAGCGTGTGGTAGAAGGAGGCAGGAAGCTCATCCTTCAACGCCACCCGCAGAGCGCGATGCTGCCGCCGCAGCGACCAGCCGGCCACCAGTCCAATCAGCACGACACCCGCGCCGGTCGTCGCCACCGTGACGGCATTGACGCCCATCAGGTCCCAGATCAGCATGTTGTGCAGCGCGTGGGCCCCCACAGCCAACGCGAACCCGGCGCAGGGCCAAGCCCAGCGTTGCCATTGCGCCCGCGCGAGCCGGGCAAGGCCCAGAGCGACGCCAAAAACCGCCGTATAGAAAGCGTGGCCGAGGGCGTAGAGCACGCCCTCGACGAATAGGCCGACTGTGAGCCCCTTGAAACCCCATAGGGCGAAGGCGCTCACGTGGTCGATCAGGTTTCTCGTCATAGCGAAGCCGAAGCCCACTGTTGCTCCGTAGATGATGCCGTCAAGCAGATTGTCAAACTCACGCCAGTAACACAGAGCGATGAAAAGCACAGCTATTCCCTTCAGCCCTTCCTGGAGCAACGGGGTGGTCAGGTCTGAACGCGCCACCTCCAGTGCCTGAGCTCCAATCAAGTCCGGCGGCAGACGGAAGAAGACCTCGGCCGCCAGCGCCAAGGCGAGGGCAGGGATGCTACCCCAGAGGAACGCAGCCATCACGAGCAGGCTGGGTTCTTTTTCATAGCGATCCAGCCAGTAGAGAGACCCGACATAGAGCCCCGTCGGCACGATGCTGGCTAACACTGCGAGCAGTAGGCCAACACCCACCTGATGGGCGGGGAGCACCCCGCCGATCCAGACGACATCCTTGGCGTCCCACGTGGCCTCGACGGTCGTTGCCTCCGACGGTCCGCGCGAGGAAAGACACGCCGGCGTCACGCCAGACTCGCCGGGAAGGCAGCGCTGCAGCAATTTGACCGCGCCGTGCGATCCCAGCTCCAGCCTGGCCAGGCCCGTCTCGGAGAAATCGACGTCCGCGAAGCGATAACGGGTCACCCGTCCCTGCCGGCGATCGGGCCAGGTGGCGACGAGGTCGGCGACGGTTTGCGGCACCTCGATGGTAGCGACCAAGGCCTCCGGCGGCGGGTCGCGGTGCAAAACAACCAGATTACCAAGGACCTCGGCGGATGAGAGCGGGCTGCCATGCCGGTCGGTGAGCTGGATGTGGGCGTCATCGGACGCCACGCCCAGCACCTCGACGCGCAGACGGTGGGCGTACCACGTCTCGGTATCTGGAGGCTGTTCCATACCCCAAGCATAGGGTCGCTCCCACTGTTCGCCCTTGTCCGCCGGCCCGAGCGGTCCGCTGAAATCGCTCTGCCCGGCCATCTCGCCCCAATGGCCGCGGAAGTGGAGCCACATTGCCCTGGGCCAGTCGTGGGGCGCCCTCGCCAGCTGATCGCGCTCAGGGAGCAGAAGCACTTCCGGGACGACGCGTTCCGCGACGCCCGTGCGATCGACGATGGTGATACGCCTATCGCCGATCTCCTGACTGTTAGGGTAGACCTCGTCCCCGACGAAATAGTTGGCGTGGGATCCCAGGGCCACGTAGACCGCCGGATGGGTGCCCCCCTCCACTGGCGCTTGGGACCAGGCACGCCGCGTGCCACCGTGATGCTGACTGAGCACCACCCACCGAGGCTGGCCATCGGGCTGAAGCATCACCTGGATCATCTCCCAGTCGCCCTCGTGCTTATTGAACCAGTCGTTGTAGAAATAAAGGGCCCAGTACTGGAGCGTGACACGACCCAACTCGTCCCGCGCCACACGAGCGTAAACAGTGACCGGCGGGCCGCCAGCTGCCGGACTGAGGCTCGCCTGGTAGAGGGCACGGTGGGCCGAGTAGTTGGTGTAGGCAGAACCACCCTGATTGCCGTACCAGACATCGAGGAAGTGATCTCGGCCGCCCTCAACGTGGAAGAGGTCGGGGGGATCGATGGTGAGGAGAACGTTGGTGTCGAACCAGAGCCGGCGGCTGCGCCGTAAGCGAGCCTGCTCAACGATGACGTCGACGGGTTGGGGGCGGAAGATCTCCTCGGGATGGAAGTAGAGCACGGGCACATAGCGCCGGGCCAGAGCGAGGCCATCCTCGGGCAGCGGCTCATCAGCCGCGACTGGCGCGGTGATGAGCAGCAGGCCCGCCGCAATGGTCAGTATGACCCACCAACGTCTTCTCATATCCGGATCTCCTCCTGGTATGGTGTTTGTCATTGTAAGCCGGTTGCCTCTCCAGGTCAAACGGGTATACTACTACCCTTGTCAGCTGCCGTGGAAAGAGGAGACCGAGCCGTGCCCGTTGACCTCAACCACATCGATCCCAGGGAGAGACTGGATTGGCCCGACCGATTTGGCTCGTCAGTTTGCTGAAGAAAGCCTTTCCTCTTCGCTTCGTCGCCGCCAGAGCGACCCACCTACCGATCATCGGTCACCTTGTCGATCGCTGGCTGTTCGACGGGGACGACATCATCTTTCTACCAAAAGATCAGGCCGTGCAGACCCTTCCTATCCACGAGCCCATCGATCATCCGGAGGAGATCGTACTGCCCTCACAGGTGCTAGCATACTTCGTCGAAGAAGCGAGCGTGCACTGGATTATGGACGTCTGTCTGTGCCGCGCCGCTGAGGGATGTCAGGACTACCCCGTGGAGCTAGGCTGTCTCTTCCTTGGAGAGGCAGCGCTGGACATCAACCCAAAGCTGGGCCGCCGGGTGACCAAAGAGGAGGCGCTGGCGCACGTGAGGCAGTGCCGCGAGGCAGGTCTGATTCATATGATCGGCCGCCACAAGCTGGACACGCTCTGGTTGGGCGTGAGGCCGGGACGCCAATTGCTCACGGTCTGCCACTGCTGCCCCTGCTGCTGCCTCCTGGGCATCTTGCCCTCCCTTACGCATCGGATCAGCCGCAAGATCCGACGCATGCCTGGCGTGACAGTCAGGGTAGACGATCGGTGTGTGGGGTGCGGCATCTGCACAGAGGGAGTCTGTTTCGCAGACGCCATTCAGCTGGAAGACGGTCGCGCCGTGATCGACGACGCGTGCCGGGGATGTGGTCGGTGTGTGGAGGTCTGCCCGCAGGGGGCGATTGAGCTCTCCATCGACGATGGACGCTTCATCGATCAGGCTATCGCCCACATTGATACCCTGGTCGATCTCGAATGAGACCCGTGGCTCACCTGACGTATCAAGTAGAGGAGGAATCTGATGGAGGACAAGGTCGTCGTTTTGGTCACTGCGCCCTCGGAAGATGTAGGACAGACTATCGCTCGGACGCTGCTCGAGCAGAAGCTCGCCGCCTGTGTGAACGTCGTTTCTTCCATAGCTTCTATCTACACCTGGGAGGGGGAGCTGTGCAGCGACGAGGAGGTGCTTCTGGTCATCAAGAGCACGAGGGTGGCCTTCGACCAGCTGGCTGGCGCGGTCCGAAACGTCCATCCCTATGACGTGCCGGAAATCATCGCTCTGCCCATCCTTGCCGGAACGCAGGACTACTTGAATTGGATCGGCGAGGTCGTCGAGGCGTGACGACAGAAGACCCCCGAGGGTTGTGAAACCCCCGGGGATCTGGCAGCTGCGCCGCCCTATTCACCTCGTTCGGCAGCTCGCTCTTCCAGGATCTCCTCAATCACCGCCTCGGCCTCCTCCGGCAGGGGCGGGACCTCGTGCTCTGCGAGGATCCTCCGGGCCAGCTCGTTGGCCCGGGCGTACTTATCCTTGCTGCGCTGCTCCGCCCAGTCCTCGTAGCGCTTGCGATCGATCAGCTCCGGGTGCCACTGAGCCTCTCGCCAGTTGTCGAGGGTATGGTCGTCGGCCAAGTATCCGCCGCCGGGGCGCACTCGGGCCGTGGCGTCCAGGGCCAAGGTGCGCGGGCTGACCTCCACCCCTCGGGCCAGGAAGCGAGTCTGGCGAATCACCTCATCGGCGATGACCAGCGCCTCCATAGACGAGGTTGATCCATATTCGATGTAGCCCACGTCGTGGACCAGCGTTGCGCGGGCCAGGACGTTGGCCAGGACCGAGAAAGTGATCTCGATCCCTGCCTGGGCATCCACGACCTTGCTATCGCTGGCCCCGGCCGCCGACCAGGCAGGCAGGTTATAGTAGCGGGCCAAGTCCATCTGGGCCATCATACCCAGCGGCCACTCCGGGCTGCCGTAGCTGATGATGGTGGTGCGCATATCCATCGCCGCCGTGTTCATACCATAGATGTAGGGCGCGCCAGGATTGAGCAACTGAGCAATCACCAGCCCCACCAGACACTCGGCGTTACCGAGAGCCAAAGCCCCGGCCAGGGTGATGGGACCGCCTCCCCCCATGTTGGGCGAGGGGATGTAGCCAGAAGGGACGCCTTTTTCGGCGCAGAAGATGAGCTTCTGGAGCGACTCCTCGATGATCATGAGCGGTGATATGGGCTCCGCGTAGAGTAGGAAGAACGGTTTCTCCCTCAGCGCCTGTTCCCCCCCGGCGGCCGCCGCAGCAATGCGATAGATATCCTCAACGTCAGCCCGATCCTTGGCTGTGTAGACGTTGGGCTTGACAGAGCCACGGATCATTCCAGCGAACTCGTGGATATAGAGATCATCGGCGGGAACGTCGGACGGGTTGCTCATCGACATGATGAAATCGATGTTGTCCAAAGCATCGCACAAGCGAGCAATATCCTCCACGTCTTGAGCAGTGGTGCGGCGACGCTCACCGGTTTCCACATCCAGGGTGAATGTGGTATCGGAACCCGACCCAAAAAAGACCTTACCCAACTCCAACGGCATGGTGAGATTGCCCAGTCGATCACACATCGGGATGCGCGAGGGGGCCTTATCGATAGCATCGGTGACCAAGTGTTCCGGAATCTTCACTCGGCCATCGGACTCCCAGGCGCCCGCCTGGAGCAGGATTTCGCGGCCCTGAGAATCCTGCATATCCACGCCAGTCCCGGAAAGGATCTCCAGGGTAGCGTAGTGAACGTCGCGCACCTGTTCGTCGGAGAGGCCGCGGCTGAACGGCTGTAACGTCGGAATCGGCAGTTGATCCGTCACGAAAACACACCTCCAAGTTATCAGGAGCGAAGCAGGGCATGAGAAACAGGGGGCAGACGAAGCCCCCAGGATGTCTCTGCTGTCACGCTTCACCCCATTTACGATACCGACCGATGTGGTGCCGGTCGGGTAGGGTTCGATCTTACGATCGAATCATCAATGTATCAGCAAACTGCTCCTTGATCCATTCGTCGACCTCGGGATCCAGAAGCTCCGGCTCGTGCTCGGCCAAGATCTTTCGGGCGTGGGCCTTAGCTCGGGTCCACGCGTCGGTGGAACCGTCGGCCTCCCATTCGTCGCGCCCCCGACGATCAAAGACGTCCGAGGGGTAATAATGCTCCGTACGCATGTGGCGGAGAGTGTGCTCGTCGGCCAGGTAGTGCCCTCCAGGGCCAACTCGATCGATGGCATCGAGAGCTAACGTCTCGTCCTGGACCTCTATGCCGCGCACGGCCCGCATCGCCATCCCAAGCATCTCGTTATCGATCACGAACTGCTCGTAGGCGATGGTCGACATATCCTCCAGCATCCCGGCGGCGTGATGGATGAAATTGGTGCCAGCCAGGGCGACCTGGATCGCCGACTGAGCCTTCTCTATGCCAGCCTGAATGTCGGGGAGCTTGGCGTCGGTCATCCCGGCGCTGTTGTAGATTGGCACCTGGTAGCGATGGGCCAGCTGCGTGATGGCCGCGTTGCCGAGGCCGAGCTCCACCGAACCACCCAAGTACTTGCCACTGCGCATATCGGCGGTGGCGGGGATGGGCCCCATGATGACGGGCGTGCCAGGGCTTGCCAGCTGCGTCAGCGTAAGCCCTGACAGTTGTTCGGCGTTCAGCTGGGTCAACGTCCCGGCCAGCGTCACGGGAGAAGTCGAGCCGGCCATAGGCGCCGCCGACAGAACCACGGGGATCCCTTGACGACACACCTCAATGAGGAGTGTCGTCACGTCGGTGGCGAACGTCAGCGGGCTGACCATCCAGCTGGTGATGAAAGAGACCAGGGGCCGCGCCCGGAGCGCCTCTGGGCTGCCAGCGATCCGCTCACACATGGCCACCACGTCGCGGATGCCCCGCAGCGTGTACACCCCAGCCTGTACGTGCTTGGTGGTGTTGACCAGCGAGGCGTAGTACTTACTGATTTCCACCTGATCCTCGGGTAGATCGGTGGGATAGATGGGAATGAGGTAGAAATGAATGTTATCCAAGGCATCGACGATGCGCGCCATGTCCCCGACATCCTTCAAGAGGGCCTTCCGGATCCCGCCCGTCTCCAAGTCGAGGACCTGGAGCGCCGCGCCGCCCGTCCCGATGTGCACGCGAGCGTCCTCGAGGATCAGATCGTGTTCGGGATCGCGTCCGGCCAGGACAACTTTCGACGGGGCTCTGTCGATAGCATCCTCGACGAGAGACCGGGAAAGACGGACGCGATTCTCTCGCACGTCCGCCCCAGCCTCCCTAAACAACTCCAAAGCTTCAGGTTCATCTACACGCACACCCGTGCGCTCCAACACCGTCAAAGACGCCTCGTGAATCCGCTCTACTTCGCGATCGGTCAGTGGCTTATACTGACCACCGATCAATCCCTTGCCCGGAGCCTCTAGGTCTTTTGTCATAACGACCGTCCCTTGTCCCTCTCGAACCGAAAAAACTGGAGAGCTTCACCGTCGCTTAACGTCGGGAGAAGCCCTCCAGCTAGATCGTTCGTCAATCCTTTTCCGAGGTCGCGCCCCGGGTTATGGAGCGAAACCGCAGGCGAATGGTTCAGCTTCAGAGTCCACTTGGCCGCACAGGTCAGGTCTGAACCAGAAGCTCATCTATCTCGCAGGGCAATCGCGGGCGGCTATCGTTCGCTGGTTCCCGGCTTCCTCCCGGAGAACGAGGACCACGAGCACGATAGGCGATTGCCCCGGTGCCCGTCGCCCCCGGACTTGCCCCATCTTAGATCGTCAGCCTAGTCCTTCTGCTGGCGGTAGTACTTGATGTAGTTCATAGCGTACTGATCGCGCCCCATCAGCAAGTCGGCAGCCAGGATGGACTGCTTGACCTCAGCAGCATCAACAATGGGGGCGTTCACGCCGGCCCGGATGACCATACCCAGGGCCACGCGATTGATGACCTCACGATCCGGCAGGCCGAACGAGACGTTGCTGTGACCAAGAGCCTGATTGACGCCCAGTTCCTCTCTCACCAGATCGATGGCGTTGAGCGTGATGATCGCGGCGTTGGGCTCGGCGCTGACGGTCAGAGCGAGACAGTCAATCAGCACATCCTCGCGAGGGATTCCAAGGGACTCGGCGCGCTCAACGATCTTGGTGGCGATCTCAAGCCGCTTCTCAGCGTTCTTGGGGATGCCGTCGTCGTCCATAGCCAGGCCGATCACCGCGGCCTCGTACTTCGCGACGAGCGGCAGAACGCGCTCCAGGCTGGCCTCCTCGCCGTTGACCGAGTTGATCAAGGGCTTTCCCTGATAGACCTTCAGAGCTGCCTCCAGAGCGTCCTTATCGGCGGTGTCGATACAGAGAGGAACGCCGACCTCGTCCTGGACGATCTCCACAGCCTGGGGCAGTAACTCCACCTCATTGACGCTGGCAGCGCCGACGTTTACGTCGAGTACGTGGGCGCCATCTTCAAGCTGCTTGGTGGCCTCGCGCCGGAGAACCTCAAGGTTGCCCTCGGTGAGCTGCTCAGTGAGCCAACTGCGACCGGTGGGGTTGATCTTCTCGCCGATAATGACTGTCGGCAGATCAAGGCTGATGCGAACTGTCTCCTCTGTTCCTTTTAGAATTGTCTCCATGTGTCTATCTCCTTTTCTTGTCGAGTAGCAAACCCGACCTACGCGATGTGTCCGACATACACGCCGCAGGTGCGATGTCGAATACTTAACGTCAGAACATCCCTGCCGCCGCTAACCGTTATGCAGCAAGGTCTTTAGAATGAAGTATCTTTTTTTAACTCTCGAGCCTGTGGGCGATGTCACGCCGGGCGACGCGTTGCTAGGCGACATGTCGCCTAGGAAGCTGGCTCTATCTCCTCAACAGGGAGTTCAACGCGTCGATCCTCGATCCTGACGACAACGGCATGCTTCAAGGGCACCAGATCGATCACGTTCCCCTCACCGTAGGGCGTCTTGACGCGCTGCTTGCGCCGAGGCAGATCTCTCAGCGCCTTGACATACTGCTCGTACTCATAGTGCAAGCAGCAACGGAGCCGATCGCACATACCGGTAATGGCAGAAGGATGGAGTGAGACGCCCTGCTTTTTGGCCATCTTGATAGAGATGGACGTGAAATCCGGGAGGAAACGAGAGCAACAGCGTGGTCTCCCACAGGCACCGTAGCCCCCCATCAACTTGGCCTGGTCACGAGGGCCGATCTTCAGCAAGTCGACGCGCGTATCCAGCTCGCGCTGCAAACGCCTTTCCAACTCGCTTAGATTCAGGCGCCGCTCCTCACTCCCGTAGAGCAAGGTCAATCGCTTCCCGTCCAACGTGTACTCCGCGAGGACGACCTTGATAGGAACATTGAGGGCATCAGCCTTTTGACGGGCCAGGTTCAGAGCTTTCTCCTCTCGCTCCTGCCACCACTGACGCAGCGCCAACTCCCGGCCGCTGGCCCGCCGTTCGATGGGCTTGAGCGCCCTTACCTCCTCGCCTTCACGCGGCGGGCGGACAGTGACGACCTCGCCCAGCTGGGAGCCGCGCACTGTCTCAACCAGCGCGAAGTCCCCCGGACGCAGGTCGTCGACGTTGCTTGCGTCGAAGTGATAGATCTTCCCCGACGGCTGGAAACGGACGCCAGCGATCAGCTCGTTGCTAAGCGACGAGAGGGTCGATTCACCGTACGACACAAACATGCTTCCTCCTCAGAGGTCAGTTCTCACGATCCACGGCCGTCCGTCGCGTAGTCGGAGGGATGAACCGCGGCCCCGTGCAACCATAGGCGACCGCTGCTGATCTCCATTCCGAAACGGGCCAGATCAAAACACGGATCGAAGGAGGCGATCATCTCGATGGCACAACACGCCAGACCAAAGAACATCGGCCACAGTGCTCGCTTCCGACTCCAATTGTAGACCTGCTCCAAGACATCCAAGTGGATTATGTCTTGACTCTGGGAGGAAGCTGGGTAGCGGCGATTCTCGAGTGCTCACTGATGCAGTGTTCTCCTTACCATAGTCGTACGTTCAGACGCTTTACCATCATGGATTGGTCTTGTGTCGATGTAGCTCAACGTTTTGAGGCACAGGCCGTACGCCTAACTCACGGCCCCCAGCCGGGGATAGGCTTGGGGCTATGTCTGCCGCAACCAGTATATCATACTTACCAAAGCACACCGTCAAGTATTCTACAACGCTTTCGGAAAATGGGCAAACGGGTTTCCCGCCTCTGGGCTGAGTGACCAAACGACTAAGAGGGAAGACTGACTCCTGGGATCTCCGCCTATTACAATGATATATATTTGACAAATTGAGAAGCGCGTGCTAGAATCGCGCGGGTTGGACGCGTGGTCGGATCACAAAGGCATGGGGTCACGAACGCGCGATACGTTGACAAGAAGGAAGTAGAGCTATGCAAGCTACCCGAGAACGCATCCTCAACATCCTTAAGGAACGCGGTCACGCCACGGTGAAGGAACTAAGTGGAACGTTGGACTTGACCACGGTCACCATCCGCCACCATCTCGATACCTTGCGCAGAGAGAAGCTTGTAGCCACCCCTACTGTCCGCCACCGCAAGGCGCCCGGGCGGCCCCAGCACGTCTACACGCTGACAGAAGAGGCCAGCGACTTCTTCCCCAAGAGGTATGAGCGCCTGATCGACCTCCTGCTGGTAGAGGTACGCAGCTACCTCTCGAAGAGCGACGTGGAGGAGATGATGGAGCGCATCGGGAAGCGGATAGCTGAGACGGCCGTCATCCCTCCAGACGCCAGCTTCCAGGAACGTGTCACGATCACCGTCGATTTCCTGGAGGAGCGAGGGTATATGGCGCACTGGGACAAGGAGCACAACGGTGAGTACCGGATTCACATAGCGAATTGTCCGTATGAAAGCGTAGCTCAGCGCCACCAGGAGGTGTGTAAGATCGACCACGCACTTCTGACGCAGCTCCTGGAACCTGTCCTCACGGATATCAGAAGACTCCCAGAGTCACCCCGTCACTGCACTTACCTCGTCCGATACGATGAGGATTAGATCCCGCAAGAACACGCGTTTCCTGTCCGTGTCTCTGATAAGCTCATCGAGCAAGGCCATTTTCGGGCTCTGTACGCTCCACAAGTGCCAAGGCATGGTATGTCCTTGAAAACGACCTTCATCTATCCTGGCATCGCCGGCCAGGGCTTCGAGTCGCTCAAACGAGGTATGGAGGCCGGCTGGATCTCCCACGGGCTGGCCCGCCTCAGCGCCGCCGCCAAGGCTGAGGGATTCGATATCGACCTGATCGACTTACGCGCTCTCTCCAGCTGGGACCATTTCCGAGCGATTCTGAACGATCGTGATCCAGATGTCGTAGGCGTCACGATGATGAGCGTCGACTACAACCCGGCGAGGCAGGCTATCGCCATCGCCAAGGACGTCAAGCCAGAGCTAGTTACCGTCATCGGCGGTCCCCACGTCACCATCGCCCTGGAGGACGCACTTCAGATTCCGCACGTGGACTACTTGGTGATACGGGAGGGAGAGGTCGCATTCCCTCGTTTGCTGGGACGGATCGCGGCGGGCGAACGGCCGCCCGATCGCGTCATCCGCGGCGAGCCGCCCAACCTGGACACTACTCCCTTTGCCGACCGCGAGCTCTTCCTGAGAGAATGGAAGAAGTGGGGCTACGACCTAGCATCGCCGGAAGTGCCCTTCGTACCCGAGCTCCCACCGCCCTTTGTGACCATTATCGCCGGACGCGGGTGTCTCTACAATTGTGCCTTCTGCAAGCCGGGCGAGGACTACCTTTTCGGAAAGCGAACCCGGCGGCGCAGCGTGGACAACGTCATCGCGGAGCTACACGAACTCGTAGACCGATACGACATCGCCTCGTTCTTGTTCCATGACGACTGCCTGACCGAGGATCGGCCATGGGTAACAGAATTTAGCGAGAGGTACATCGATGAGGGCTTCGACATGCCCTTCTTCTGCCAAAGCCGGGCTGACATCATCGTCAAGCATGAAGATATGGTAGCCCGCATGGTCGAAGCTGGACTGCGGGGCTACTTCATCGGGTTCGAGAGTGGCAACAATAGGGTCCTGAACTTCATCCGTAAAGGCACGACCGTGGAGCAAAACCTGGAAGCAGCACGCATCTGTCGAAAGTACGACATTAAGATCTGGGCCAACTACATGATGGGCCTACCGACGGAGACGAAGCAGGAGGTCCTAGACACGGTTCAGATGATGAAGGAGATTGACCCCGATTACTACAGCCCGGCGTTCTTCACGCCCCACCCCGGCACGGAGCTTTTTAACTACGTCTTGCAGGAGAACCTGAGCCGCGTCAGCGACTACGACTCCTACCGCCGGAACCCGACAGAGCCGAAGATCAAGGGCCAGGACTATGAGTTCCTCAAGTGGGCGATGGCGGAAAGCCAGCGGCGCAAGCCGATTAACACTCTCAGACGATGGATGCGCCACCAGTGGCAGCGGGTTCAGCGAGTGACACCGCAAAAGGTGATGCGGAAACTGGGCCTGAGCAACGGCGGTTAGACGTTCCGCGCAATGACCATAAATGCCTCTGGCAGAAGACTGGCTTTCTATCGGTCGCGATCACGCTGAGAAGATGAGATTCAGCTTAACCGTCGGCCCCACAAGCCTCTCGGGTCTCCGACGTCATATATCATCACAAGCGAGGCTATTCTATGAAGCGAGAACAGATCGAAGCCGCACTACGCAGCAGCGAAGCCGACTACACAGAGATCCGACTGGAGGAAAGTGAGACGACGTGGGTCGCCTTCCGGGGCCCCGACCTGGAGACCGCTAACGTGGCTCTCGATCGGGGCGGCATCGTCCGCTGTCTGGTGCATGGCGGCGGCTGGGGCATCGCCACATTCAACGACCTGAGCGACCTGGAGCACCGCGTACGACAGGCCTACGAGGGAGCGCGGGCGGTCCAGGCCGAGGCGATCGAGCTGGCCCCCGTCCCCGTTGCCGAGGACGAGATCACTGCCTCCCTGGAGAACGACTTCCGCGGCATCGAGGTGACAGAGAAGAAATCGCTGGCCCAGACGTACAACGACATCCTGCTCGGGTTTGATTCGCGCATTGTGGACACGAGCACGGCCTACGTCGACGAGTTCAAGCGGGTCGTCTTCGCCAACTCCGAGGGCACGTACGTGAGCGAGGAACGACCGATGGTCAGCGTCAGGTTCACCGCCGCGGCCCGCGAGCAGCAGAACGTGCAGCGGGCGTTCGACGGGGTTTCGCGCGTAGCCGGCTTCGACGCCGTGACGGGACAGGAGCATTTGGTAGAGACGGTGGCGCAGCGGGCGGTCGACCTCCTGTCGGCGCCGCCGGTGGAGGGCGGGCGGTACACGGTGGTGTGCAACCCGCGGATGGCCGGCGTCTTCGCCCATGAGGCCTTCGGGCACCTCTCGGAGGCGGATTTCATCGCCGAGAATCCCCAGGCCCGGGAGATGATGGAGCTCGGGCGGCGCTTCGGACACGATATCCTGACAATCGCGGACGATGGGTCCCTGCCCGGCCTGCGGGGCACGCACCCGTACGACGACGAGGGCACCCCGACCGGACGCACAGACCTAATCAGAAACGGGGAACTCGTTGGGCGCCTCCACTCGCGGGAGACGGCGGCGCGGATGGGCGAGGAGCCAACGGGGAATGCGCGGGCGACCAGCTACCGCCACCGCCCCATCGTTCGGATGACGAACACGTTTATCGAGGAGGGAGAAACCTCATTCGAGGAGATGATCGGTGGCATTGAGGAGGGCGTCTATGCTTGCGACGCCTTCGGCGGGCAGACGGCCCTGGAGAACTT
>CAZEQC010000045.1:0-27489 GCA_964514285.1 uncultured Anaerolineales bacterium
CACCGTGTCTGAGGAGCTGTCGTTCATCAACGTTCACTACGCCATCGCAGCCGCCACCTGGTTGGGCACCGAGGTCCAGGGGGGCTACGAGTACCAGGGACGCTCCTACGTAGGGCGCTTCGAGCACGTGCCCGATGTTCAGGCCTGCACCGAGTGCCACGACGCCCACGGCCTGATGGTCCCGGCCGAGGCGTGCAGTCCGTGTCACGTCGCCGTCGCCGACGCGGCGGACCTGCGTGACATCCGCATCAGCGAAGGGGACTTCGACGGCGACGGGGACGAGGAGGAGGGCCTCTACGGGGAGATCGCGACGATGCAGGAGAGGACGTACCCGGCGCTGCAGGCCTACGCCGCTCAGGTCGCGGAGACCCCCATCGTCTATGCCAAGCGTTTCCCCTACTTCTTCGTGGACACGAACGGCGATGGGGAGGCGGACTCGGAGGAGGTCACCTTCAGCAACCAGTACGGGGCATGGACGCCGCGGCTTCTGCGCGCCGCCTACAACTACCACTTCTCGCTTCAGGACCAGGGCAGCTACACCCACAACGGGGAGTACGTCCTGCAACTGTTGTACGATACGCTGGACGACCTGGGGCAGCAAGTTTCCCTGGAGACTGGGGATCTGCTGCGTCCTGCGTCCCAGTGAGCCCGGGGGGTACCCATGCGAAGGAGTCTGAAGGCCGTCTTCTGGATGGCCGTCTACGTGATCTTGGTTGTTGCGCCTCTGATCCTCATACTGGTGATGCCCGGACCGCCGCAGCGGGGGTTCTGGCGCGAGTTCGCCGTGGCGCTGGGCTTCGTCGGCTTATCCCTGATGGGCCTACAGTTCATTCCCACCGCCAGGTTACGGTTCCTGGCAAACGTGTTCCCGATGGATACGCTCTACTACTTCCACCACTGGACCTCGGTTGTGGCCACGCTCTTCATCCTGGCCCATCCCCTGATTCTGGTGGCCGACAATCCCAACGTCCTGATTCTCTTCAATCTGCCCAATGCCTCCTGGCGGGCCAGGGCCGGGATCGTAGCAGGGCTGGCGGTCCTCGCCCTGACAGGCATATCGGTCTGGCGCAAGGAGCTCAGCGTGGAGTACGAGCGCTGGAGGGTGGGGCACAACGTTCTGGCCGTCGGGGCGACCGGGCTGGCGCTGTGGCACATCTTCGGCGTCCGCTACTACCTGGCTGCCCCATCCCAGCGTGTGCTATGGGTCGCCCTGCCCGTGGTCTGGGCCGCGCTCTTCGGCTACGTGAGGCTCTACAAGCCGTGGAGGATGCGTCAGCATCCCTACCGAATCGTGGAGATTCAAGAGGAGCGCGGCGACTGTTGGACGCTGGTCATTGATCCCCAGGGTCATCCCGGGCTGACCTTCGAGCCGGGCCAATTCGCGTGGCTGACGGTCGAACGGTCGCCCTTCGCGATCCGGGAGCACCCGTTCTCCTTCACCTCCAGCGCGGAGGTGGACGAGACGCTCTGCTTCACCATCAAGGAGCTGGGGGACTTCACCTCTCAAGTGAAGGAGCTGGAGCCCGGCACCAGGGTCTACGTGGACGGGCCCTACGGCCTGTTCAGCATGGAGGAGTACGAGGCGCCAGGCTACGTCTTCCTGGCGGGCGGCATCGGCTCGGCGCCGATGATCAGCATGCTGAGGACGATGGCGGACCGGAACGACGAGCGCTGCCTCTGTATGTTCTACGGCAACCCCACCTGGGAGGGGGTGACGTTCCGCGAGGAGCTAACGGCGCTGGAGGAGCGGCTTGACCTCGAGGTCGTGCACGTGCTGGAGCATCCGCCGTCGGATTGGGAGGGCGAGACGGGCTATATCACGACCGACGTCCTGGATCGGCATCTGCCGGAGAACCGAGAGGAGATGGTCTACTTCATCTCTGGTCCCCTGGCTATGATCCGCGCGGTCAAACAGGAGCTCCGCAAACTGGGCATTCCTCTCAGGCAGATTGAGGAAGAGCGGTACGAGATGGCTTAGATAGATAGGGAGTTGTGCTATGGAATGGGTGTATGCGAGGTGGTTGATCTACCTGACGGTCGTGTTGGTCCTGGCGCTGGCTATGCTGGTTGCCGCTCCGCTGCCGGCATAGAGGGGGTAACGAGGACGTGTGCGGAGGTGTGCTGTGGGAAATAAGATGACTCGCTTAGGGATGCTCGCTTCGGCGCTCATAGTGGTTCTGGCGGCGTGCACGGCTACGCCGATGCCGTCACCGACCGCTGCGCCAACGGAGCGTCCCCCTGAGGCGCCCACCACGGGGCCCGCGGCCTCGGCGACGCCGTCTCCCACGGAGGCGGTCACTGGGGCGCCCACTAGCGAGCCCCCCGCGACGTCGCCGGCGACGGCGACGGAGGAGCTTGCCACAGCTGAACCCACGGTGCCGCCCTTCCAGCCCCGCGTGGGCCTGGAGCTGGTGGCGGAGGGGCTGACGGCCCCGGTGGATATGGCCGTCCCCGGCGACGGCAGCGGTCGGCTCTTCATCGCCGACCAGATTGGCGTGATTCGCGTCCTGACGGCCGAGGGGCAACTGCTGGAGGAGCCGTTCCTCGATATCCGCGACCGCATGGTCGACATCAATCCCGGGTATGACGAGCGGGGACTGCTGGGCCTGGCCTTCGATCCGAACTTCGAGGAGAGCGGCCTCTTCGCCGTCTACTACAGCGCCCCCTTGGTGGGCGGGGCGCCCTCGGGATGGAACCACACCAGCCAGCTTTCCTGGTTCTCCGTCTCTGAGGACGATCCGAACAAAGCCAACCTGGACGCCGAGCTGAGCATTCTGCGGGTGGATCAGCCGCAGGGCAACCACAACGGGGGCGAGATCGCCTTCGGGCCCGACGGGTATCTCTATGTCGCCCTGGGCGATGGAGGGGGCGCCAACGATGTCGGCGCCGGCCACGTCGAGGACTGGTACGAGGCGAACCGCGGCGGCAACGGCCAGGACGTGGAGCAGAACCTGCTGGGCAGCATCCTGCGCATCGACGTCCAGACCCCGGGGCCCTACCTGGTCCCGGAGGACAACCCGTTTTTCGGTCAGGGGCAGGAGGGGCTTCCGCAGGTCTGGGCCTACGGCCTGCGCAACCCTTACCGCTTCTCCTTCGACGCCGCGGGCGACCACCAGCTGTTCGTAGCCGACGTCGGCCAGAACCTCTGGGAGGAGGTCAACATCGTCACCAGCGGCGGCAACTACGGCTGGAACGTCAAGGAGGGGACGAACTGCTTCAGCCCAGCGACGCCCAACGACCCACCCGACGAGTGTCCGGACGCCGAGCCCGATGGGACGCCGCTGGTCGACCCCATCATCGAGTATCAGAACGCCAACGTCCCCGGCGGGCTGGGCCTCTCGGCCATCGGCGGGTACGTCTATCGCGGTCAGGCGCTGCCCTCCTTCCAGGGCCGTTACGTCTTCGGGGACTGGAGCAGCAGCTTCAGCACCGCCGCCGGCACGCTCTTCGCGACCGCCGCCCGTCCGACGACCGAGGGCCAGTTGTGGTCGTTCCAGGAGCTGGAGGTCGCCACCAGCGACGATGGTCAGTTGGGGGCTTTCGTCCTCGGCTTCGGTCAGGACACCGAGAACGAGCTCTACGTGCTGACCACCGGGATGGCCGGGCCGCAGGGCAATACGGGTAAGGTCTGGAAGCTGGTGCCGGCCGATTGAGGGATTGAGGTAAGGAGGACGTATGAGACCGAGAACGAAGATCGTTTCCACCATCGGCCCGGCCAGCCGAGAGCCGGAGGTGCTACGGACGTTGATCGAGGAGGGCATAGACGTGGCCCGCCTGAACTTCTCTCACGGTGACCCGGAGACCCATCAGGAGAACGTGGAGCGGATCCGCGCCGCCGCGGAGGAGGTAGGCCGTCCTGTGGCGATTCAGGTCGACCTCCAGGGGCCGAAGCTGCGCATCGGAGAGGTGGTCCAGGCGGGCGTGGCTCTGATGGAGGGCGAGGAGACCACCCTCATCGTCGACGACATCGTGGGACGGACCCCGAAGGCGATCCCGGTGCAGAACGAGGCCTTTCCTCAGATCGTCGAGCCAGGCGATCAGGTCCTGCTGGCCGACGGCACGATGGAGCTGGAGGTCCTGTCGACCAGCGAGAGCGAGGTCCGCTGTCAGGTCCGCGTGGGCGGTCGGCTCACCAGCAACAAGGGCATTAACCTGCCGGGCCTGGCGGCGGACCTGCCGACTATCACGGAGAAGGACCGCGAGGATCTGGCCCACGCCCTCCGCTGGGGGATCGATTGGATTGCCCTCTCCTTCGTCCGTTCCGCCGAGGGAATTCGTGAACTGAAGGCCCTGATCCAGGAGCTTACCCCCGAGGATGAGCCGGTGCCCGTGATGGCCAAGATCGAGAAGCCCCAGGCCCTGGACAACCTGCAGGCCATCATCAAGGCGGCCGACGCGGTGATGGTGGCCCGCGGCGACCTGGGGATCGAGATCCCTCCGGAGGAGGTGCCGATGGAGCAGAAGTGGATCATCGAGGCCTGCAACGAGGCCGGCATTCCGGTGGTCACGGCGACCCAGATGCTGGAGTCGATGATCCGCAATCCGCGGCCCACCCGAGCGGAGGCCTCCGATGTGGCCAATGCCATCCTGGACGGCACCGACGCCGTGATGCTTTCGGGAGAGACGTCGATCGGAAACCATCCGGTGGAGGCGGTGCGGACCATGAGGCGTATCATCCGGGAGGTGGAGGCCACGGGGCCGGAGGTGCCAGCCCGCGATTTCCAGCCCTCCGAGGAGGAGGAGTGGGAACCCTCGACCGCGGACGCCGTCGGCCACGCCGCCCGGGAGGCGGCTCGGGACTTGAATGCCGCGGCGCTCATCACTCCTACGGTCTCCGGCTACACCGCGCGTGTGATGTCGCGGTACCGCCCGCTCCAACCCATCGTCGCGGTGACGCCCAGCCCCAGCGTGCAGCGGCGCCTCATGCTCCACTGGGGCGTCATTCCCCTGCTGGCTCCCCGCGCCGACAACTCCGATGAGATGATCGAGCACGCCGTGGAGGCCGCGCTGGAGGAGGGACTGGTGAAGGAAGGGGACACCGTGGTGATTACGGCCGGGGCTGCGCGCTCGGAGCCCGGCACCACCAACCTGATGCGCGTCTACGTCGTGGAGCAAGAGGGCTGAGGTCACAGGCAGCATGGTAGAAGCTCGCCCTGGATCGCCAGATCCAGGGCTTAATCGGGCACGGCGCGGCGCCTAGGACGAGCGATTTGAGACAAGAAGACGCACTATGGACGACACAGAATTCGGAAGTCTACGAGGGAGCGTGCTTGGACGGGGATCGCACCCGCGCCAAGGTGAGCTGTCGATGTGGGGTAGATCTCTCAGACTTCCGAATTCTCTATGGGTAGGAAGAGACAACCCCGAGGGAACCCCCGGGGACTAGGTGACGAGACGAAGAGGAGGTTCGTTAGCATGGTAGATAGAGACGTAGACGTCAGCTCTCCGGCGGAGATGGAGGAACGGCGTTGTCCCTACAACTACTCGATCGACGAGCTGCAGGACACGGCGTATCGCCTCAGCCGGGACATCATCGAGATGACGACGCGAGCTGGCTCGGGCCACCCGTCCAGCTCCCTTTCGGCCATCGACATCATGACGGCGCTCTACTTCGGCGGCGTCATGTGCTACAAGCCGAAGGAACCGGATTGGCCTGAGCGGGACCGCTTCATTCTGAGCAAGGGGCACGGCTGCCCGGCTCTCTACGCCGTGCTGGCCGAGGCGGGCTACTTCGACGCCAGCCTGCTGGAGACCCTGCGAGAGATCGAGAGCCCCCTGGAGGGACACCCCAACAAACGGGTGCTGCCGGGCGTCGAGGCGTCGACTGGCTCGCTGGGCCAGGGGCTGTCCATCGGTCTCGGTCACGCCCTGGCCGGCAGACTCGACGATCAACTCTACCAGGTCTACGTCATGATCGGTGACGGTGAGTCCGAGGAGGGCCAGATTTGGGAGGCTGCCATGTCCGCCGCCAAGTACCGGGTGGACAATCTGACGGCCATACTCGACTACAACAAGTTCCAGCAGTCCGGGTCGGTGCGAGACGTCATGCCGACGCTGGAACCCTTGGTGGACAAGTGGGCCGCTTTCGGTTGGGATGTGCGCGAGATCGACGGCCACGACATGGGGGTCGTCATGCAGGCTCTGCACGACATCCGTACCATCAAGGGACAGCCCCAGCTGATCATCGCCCATACGCTGAAGGGCAGGGGGCTGTCGGCCTTCGAGGAGAACGACGTTAACCGGAAGCACGGCGTGCCGCTGACCGAGGAAGAGGCCCAGGTCGCCCTGGAGGAGCTGCACGAGATGAAGGTCGTCAATGCCTACGCCGAGGCTCACTTCGAGCCGGAGATCACGCCTGAGGACAAGTACGGAGAGATCTAGCTATGGATATTGGAAAGAGCATTGGACTTGAGTACGGGCTGCCGATCCGCAACGCCTTCGGGGAGACCCTGCGGGAGATCGGGGGGGAGAACCCCAACCTGGTCGTCCTGGACGGCGACGTGGGCAACTCGACGCGCACCAACTACTTCCGGGATGTGTACCCGGAGCGGTTCTTCAACGTCGGCATCGCTGAGAGTAACTTGATCGGCACCGCCAGCGGGCTGGCGGCCGCGGGCAAGGACGTCCTGGCGGCCAGCTTCGCCTGCTTCCTCTTGTGCAACGCCTACGACCAGATCCGCATGTCGATCGCTTTCCCGCAGGAGAACGTCAAGCTGGTCGGCTCGCACAGCGGGATCAGCATCGGCGAGGACGGGCCCAGCCAGATGGGGATTGAGGACGTTGCGTTGGCCAGCTCGCTGCCGAATGTCACGGTGGTGGCGCCGGCCGACGAGCCGTCGATGCGGGCGGCGACCCGGGCCATCTTCGAGCACCAGGGGCCGGTCTACTTGCGCAGCGGCCGTCCCGAGGTCCCAATCGTCTATGAAGGCGGAGATATGGACTTCGAGCTCGGTAAGGCGAACCAACTGCGCGATGGAGACGACGTGACGATCATCGCCTATGGCCTCATGGTGGCCGTGGCTCTGGAGGCGGCCGCCGAGCTTCGGCGGGACGGCATTGAGGCCCGGGTGCTCGATATGCACACGGTGAAACCGTTGGATCATCAAACCATCGCACGGGCAGCCCAGGAGACAGGGGCCATCGTGACCGCTGAGGAGCATGTCTTGAACGGCGGGCTGGGAGCCGAGGTGGCCCGCTCCGTGGTGAGGCATTACTCGGTGCCGATGGCGTTCGTGGGCATTGAGAACACATACGCTGAGTCGGGTGAGCCTCAGGAGTTGTTGGCGAGGTATGGTCTGATGCCCAGCGACATCAAGGAGGCCGTCAACCGGACGCTGACGCGCAAGTAGACCCAGTGGTCCAATCTACCGACCTGGATCGGTCCAATCTGCTCGATCCGGATCGTCAGATCCAGACCGGTAACGATCCCGCAGAAGCCCCTAAGTATTTCGTGTAGTATTAAAGAGTAGGAGGTGACGTATGGGTAGACGATTGTTCGTCGCCACCGAGGAGGGACTGCGTGCCTTCGACCGGGCGGCGGAGGCGTGGCGTGAGGCAGCCAGCGGGTTGGAGGGCCGGGCAGTCACCAGTCTGACCGCCAGCAAGTACGCCGTCCTGGCCGGGACCCGCGACGGCGTCTTTGTCTCTCGGGACAAGGGTGCCTCGTGGCAAGGGGCAAGCCGGGGGCTAACGGAGCTCCACATTCGCTGGCTGGCCTATCACCTGGACGACCCCTGGCTGGCCTTTGCCGGGACCGAGCCGGCCGCCATCTTCGTCTCGGAGGACGGCGCCGAGACATGGCGCCCCTGCCCGGAGGTGGCCGAGCTGCGGGATGCCAACGCGTGGTGCCTCCCCTACTCGCCGGAGGCGGGCTGCGTGCGCGGCTTCGCTTTCCACGGCTCGCGCGGCTACGCTGCCGTCGAGCAGGGTGGCCTGCTGCGCACCGACGACGGCGGGCGCTCGTGGCGCCTGGCCGGGGGGAGCACGGGCGATCCCCACGCCCCGGTGCTGGAGGACCGCATTCACACCGACGTCCACGCTGTCGCGGTCCATCCCTCCTCCGCGGATCTGGTCATCGCCCCCACGGGCGGTGGCCTCTACGCTTCGGAGGACGGCGGTGAGGCCTGGATCGAACTCTACGACTGCTATTGCCGGGCGGTGTGGGCCGACTCCCACGATCCGGACCACCTGGTCTTTGGCCCAGCCGACGGGGTCGATACCAACGGGCGCATCGAGCGGACGACCGATGGCGGGGAGACGTGGGAGGACGCCTCGCTCCGGCTCGACGTGCCCTGGCCCCACCACATGGTCGAGCGCTTCGAACAGGTCGGCGACGAGCTGCTGGCGGTGCTCTCCAACGGCCAACTCCTCGCCGCCCCCCTCGACACGCTCGTCTGGCGCCGCTTGCTCCCCGACCTGCCGGCTGTCGCCGCGGTGGCGTCGCTGGAGACGTAGGGGGCGGCCGGCTCCGGACTGACCTAGAGACGGACCCGGTAGATCTTCAGCGTGGGGCCCGGCCGGTCTCTCTCCCAGAGGCTGACGACCGGCCCCAGCACCTCGTCGAGGACGAAGGAGGGCTCGGTCTGGGACCGGTTGGGCCAGATCGTCTCGACCAACGCCAGCTCTTCCTCCAGCGAGGCGTAGAAGGCCCGACGTTCTTCGTTCGCTGCTCGACCGCGCATGGGAATCGAATAGATGAAGCTGGTGGCCACCAAGTATTCGATGTCCCGTTCCCGGTACCACCGCAGGCCGTGGGCCTGCAGGCCGATGCACCCCACCGTGTTGACGTCGTACACCCTCGTCGAGTTCGGTTCGGGGTCGCCCGGCCTGGAGAGGGGGGGCACGTGAACGGGCCATTCCACGGCGATGCTGGTGCCTTCGGGCACGTGGCTTTCGATCCAGGCCTTGGCCAGCGTTCGGGTGTCGGTCCGGGTCAAGAGCTGGTTGTGACGGACCAGGCGCGCGGTGGGCAGGCTCGCCAGTGCGGCGATGGAGGCCAGTCTCACCCAGCGTGCCGGCGGGCCCAGACGCCCCTGGACGAGGTGTAGAGCGGAGGACGTGAAGCCAGCGCCCAGGACGATCAGCAGCGGGTGAAGAGGAAGCGCGTAGCGGAGGTAATGGACCCGGGGCAGGCAGATCGCCGCCAGGAACCCCGCCGCCGCCGTCATCAGAGTCAGCTCGCCGGGATCTCTCTGCCGCGCTGCTTTGATCATCGCGCCGACGACCGTCGACAGCAGCGGCAGGCCGAGCCCCCACGCCAGCGTGCGGGGGTAGTAAACCCAGGCCGGCGTGGGGAACCACGTCCACGCCCCGCCGCCGCCCCGCCCTCGGGCAACGGTCGATTCGAGTGCCGTGAGCCGCGGCAGCCAGGGCAGAATCAGGGCCAGGTGCCACTTGAATAGGTCCAGGCTGATCAGTGGAGCTGGAAACCCGATCAAGAAACCGCCCGCCAGGGCCAGGCCGGTCACCAGCAATCGCTTCACCCACACTCGGCGGCTCTCAGTATGCCCTCCCTCGCGGAGCGCGACGGCGGCCAGCAAGCCTGGGATCAGGCCCAGGGGGCGCCACTTGATCCCCACCGCGATCCCGACCAGCAGGCTGCCCCACCCCAGGGCAGCCGTGCTGCCTCCCTGCGCGTACCTGATCCAAAGGTAGACGCCGGCCGTGGTCAGGAAGACCACAAAGGTGTCCGACACGCCGTAATGGGCCTCTCGGCCCAGCAGAAACGCCGTGGCCGCAAACAGGGCCGCCAGCAGGCCGGCCCGTCGATCGCGGTAGAGGTCGCGGGCGGCGTAGAAGACGACCGCGACGGTTGCCGTGCCAAACAGCGCGCTGGTCCCCCGCGCCAGCAGGTAGAACGGGGTGGGATCGACCCGGTAGGATGCGGCGAAGCTCCCCAGCGAGGCATAGACTTTCGTCAGTCGCCCCACGACGAAGAGCAGGCCATATTCGAGCAGGAGGATCAGCTCCCACAGATTGGGGCTGTTCGGCGGTAGTCGAGGCGAGAAATCGCCGCTGGCGCTCCTGAGGGCGCCGAGGACCGTGTGGGGCTCGTCGATGTGATACCGATGCGGCAGCCCGAAGCCGATCCCCCATAAGCGCATCCCCAAGGCAAGGGCCAGGATCGCCGCCAGCATCCAGCGTCCGCCGGTCTCGTCCCTCTTAATCCTCTTCATACGCCTCTCCTATGCTCGCGTCTGCCTATGCCCAACAGTGGGCCGGCGATGCACGCGTGCCCAGAGGAACCCGACGGCGTTGGCGACCTGGGACAGGGTGAGCAGCATGGCGAGCGGTATCGCCCGCTGACGCCGCGAAACCAGGAACGGATGGCGCAGCAGGTTCAGATAGAACGATAGGGGCTCCAAGTTGATCGATTCTCGATTGCGGCTGGCGCGGAGTGCGTGGAAGCGGTACGCGGCGCGCCCGTAGCAGACGTGCTGCCGCCAGAATGCGCGCAGGGTCAGATCGTGATAATGATAGACGATGGCCTGAGGTGCGTAGATCATCCGGTGGCCGCAACACTGCCAGCGGTCGCAGAACTCGCGGTCCTCACCGGCGGCGCTCGGAAAGCTGCTGTCAAAACCGCCGACGGCCAGGAAGCGCTCCTTTGGCACGGCCAGGTTGCAGGTGGCGAAGAACTGCGGCTGTCCTGCTTCCGACGTGTAGTGCTCGTACAGGTAGGCGATCAACATCTGGCTTGCGCCGGCGTAAGGATTCTCTTCCAGGGCATTGACGGTCCGCCCGCCGACGAGGTGCCCGGGCTCCTCGGCCAGGGACGACGTCAGGCCCCGCAGCCAGCCGGGGGCCGGCGCGCAGTCGTCGTCGATGAAGACCAGGACCTGCCCCCTGGCCTGGGCCGCACCGGTGTTACGCGCTGCGGCCGGACCCGCGTGGGGCTGCGTCAGCAGCCTCACGTTGATCTGCCTCCGGAGAGGGGCCACCACGCCCTCCAACGAACCATCCCCGCCGTCGTCCACCACCAGGACCTCGAAGCGCTCACGCGGATAGTCGAGCCCGGCGATCGCCTCCAGGCAGGTGGCCAGCTGCTTGGGGCGGGCGTAAGTGGGCACAATGATGGAGAACGTAGGATCCATATCAGCTCAGTTCCTCTTCCCAGGGGCGGGGCGCCGGCGAGGGAGAGGCCAGCACCAGCCGTCCGTTCTTCCAGACCAGATTGGGATTGGTGAAGGCGAACTCGAACAAAGCCTCGCCCAGGCCGGCGAGCACGATAGCTTCCCACGGGAAGTTGAGCTTGGTTAGCAGCGGTCGTGAGGCGGTGAGCTTCTGGAGGGGGCTGCCGAGAACGTCCACGAATCCTTGCCACAGCAGCGTGCCGATCAGCACGTAGACGGGGTACGCTACGTTCGTCTCTCCCGTCTGCAGGATCTGTTCCTGTTTGAGGTGGGACTCAGCCATGTAGACCACCTCCTGCAGGGCAGCCGTTGGCTCGACCCTGTTCGCGTCAGTTGTCTCGCTCGTGATAGACACGTTCGGTGTTTGCCCTCCACAGATTGTGACGCTCGCCGAAGACGTTGGCCGCGGCCAGCATCCCGGTGAGCATCGAATGATCCATGTTGTTGTAGCGATGGAGGCCGTTGCGGCCGATGGTCTGCAGGTTGTCGAAGCGGGACAGGAAGCAGCGAATGGTCGCCAGGTGTCCGCGATACGCGGCGTCGTACACCGGATAGGCCCGAGGTTGGCGGATGACGGTCCCCGCCTCCACGTCCTCGGCCTCTACCAGCCCCAGGCTTGCCAGCTCGTGTCTCGCCAGGTCAACGAGCTGGGCGTCGGTCATTCGCCACAGGTCATCACCCACCGTACAGAAGTACTCGACGCCGAGGCTCGCCTTCTCCGGATCTGGCACCAGGGCCGCGCTCCAATTCCGAAACCCCTGAATCCGACCGGCCCGGACGGCCGGATCGTGCACGTAGATCCACTGGTCGGGGAAGGGGTTATGAGCGTTGACGATCAGACAGACGATGATGAAATCACGGTGTCTCAGCCCTCGCGCAGCTCGGATGACCGCCTCCGGTGGCCGCGGATCGAGGCGGGCGAGCAGATCTGGGAGGGGCATGCTGGAGATGACGTGGTCACCCGCGATACGTTCTTCCCGTCCCCTACGATCCGCCACGACCCTGGTGATGTGTGTCTCGTCCCTCTCCAGCCGCGTCGCCTCCGTCTCCAACACCACCCGCCCCCCGCGGCTCTCTATGGCGTCCCGAAAGCGCCGCCACATCATCCCCGGCCCCAGCCTTGGGTACCGGAACTCACGAATCAGGGTCTTTGCACGATTGGCTCTTTGGACGGAGTTAAGCAGCACCGCTCGCAGGGAGATCCCACGGATCCGCTGAGCTGCCCAGTCGGCCCCAATCCGATGACCGGGCATACCCCACACCTTCTCCGTGTAGGTCTGGAAGAAGATCTCGTAGAGGCGCCGGCCGAAGCGGTTGACGATCCACTGCTCGAAGGTCTTCTCCTCGGGGTGGGGTCGGAGGCGCGCCCGGAGGTAGCTCGGCGCGATGCGGGCCACCTCGTGGAGGCCCAATTTGGAGAGCGCCTCCAGGGGATTGAGCGGGTAATTGAAGAAACGACCATCGTAGCAAATGCGGGAGAGACGGGAGACTCGGAGGAGATCCTCTCCCAGCATCTGGTGCCAGAGCTGCTCTATCTCCGGGACCTTGGTGAAAAACCGGTGGCCGCCGACGTCAAATCGGTAGCCCTGATGCACCTCGGTGCGGGCGATCCCACCTACTTGTCGCGCCTTTTCCAGCACGAGGGGGCGGATGCCTCGTCGGGTCGCTTCGTGCGCCGCAGCCAGACCGGCCGGGCCAGCGCCGATGACGATGAGAGGTTGATGATTGCACATAGGTGAGTCGACCCGGTGGCTGCGTCGACCCGGTGACTGCCGTGAGCGTAGCGACGTCAGCCTCCGAGTCTCTCCTCAGCGTTGAGGGGGCAGTGCCCTGACCGTCGCTGGTGCTTGCGTTTTCCTCTAACCAGTAGCTGACGGTATAGTGGGCAAAGGCGAGCCCGCTCTAGAGACAGTGGAACCAGTGCCAAGGCATGGCACGTAGAATGACCCAGACCCTCGCTGGCGCGGAAAGAGGCGATAGACCGAGGCGTTCAACTGTAAAGCGTAAGAGATACTGTACCAGCGATTATGAGGCCCTCAGGCCACCGCCAGGAACAAATTAAAGCATAGGTCAGCCGAAATGTCAAAATCGCGCTGATATGGCTCCTGTACTGCCACGCCTCTTTCACGAAAGGGTTTCTCAACGTCTTGCCGGGTGGTTTGCGTATTTCAGGAGGGGGGTATATACTGGCAGCCAGTCTGGAGAGGAATCAATCGTTCTAAAGGGAGACGTCGCGCGTCATCTGTCCTCTGGAGAATGCATGATGCTAACCTCAAGTAACCAGGTGGAGGCCGTTCCGCCTCTGGTCAGTGTCGTCGTCCCCACGTACAACAGCGCCCGCTACATCCCGGAAGCCGTGGACAGTGTCTTGAACCAGACGTATGCGCGGCACGAGGTGATCGTCGTTGACGACGGCTCAACGGACGATACGCGTCGTATCTTGCAGTCCTATAGCGGCCAGATCCACTATGTCTATCAGGACAATCAGGGCCCAGCGGCGGCGCGCAACAACGGACTCCGGCTGGCCCGGGGAGAGTTCGTGGTCTTTCTGGATGCCGACGACTTCCTTCTGCCCGGGAAACTTGCCGGGCAGGTCGCTTGCTTTGAGGCGCACCCCGGGCTGGGACTTGTTCACAGCGGTTGGCGTCTGGTCAACCGGCAGGGCGAGAAGATAGCGGACGTGAGGCCGTGGCGGGACGCACCACGGTTGGACTTGAAGACTTGGCTGCTGTGGAAGCCGGTGTTCATGGGCGCCATGATGTTTCGCCGCGACGAGCTGGCGCGCAGCGGGGGCTTTGACACGCGTTTCCGTCAGGCGGAGGACGTGGATCTGGTGCTGCGCCTGGCGTTGAGAGGGTGCCGGACCGCCTGGGTGTACGCGTCGACCGTCTGCTATCGTCAGCACGGCGGCGGCATAACCCAGAATGGCCTCCAACAGGCACGAGACCTCATCGCGGTGTTGGACAAGTTCTTCGCCCAACCCAGCGTGCCGCGCCGGATACGTCGCTGGGAGAACAAGATACGCTACTACACCCTGATCTGGTTGGCATGGTATCTGCACCACACAGGCTATACAGACCACGTAGCTCTCCACTTGCGACAGTCTCTCAGGTATACGCCCTATACCCCTGCGCAGACTGTCTTTGATTGGGTAACACAGCTCACCAAGCTGTCCTCTCGTGATGACCCCGAGGTGAGCGAGTTCCGTGCCATGGTGCCACAGCTTCGGGCGGCTGTTCAGTTCGACGACGATCTCTGCGTCACGATAGAGCGTACAGTAGACTGTTGGATGGACGTTTGGCGACACGAGGTGTCTCGAGACCACGGAAGGGCCGCTCGAGGATTGGTGAGCTACCGTGGATGGACCACTCGCCAGCTGGTGAAACTGGCACAGTCCAGGTTGCTGGTCAGTCCTTTTTCGGATATCGTCGAGATCGTCGACCAATTCTGGCGCGATGTCCGAGCAACGCGACTGACGACCGAGTCCAGCCATCACGAGATGACAGCCCTCTGCCTGACGGCTTGTAGACGAGCGTTTCTGGCAGGTTATTGGCGCATTGCCATGCAGGCGCTATGGCGAGCAGCGGGAGTTGGTTTCCACCCCCAGGCTGTGGCGGCGTGGGTTCGCTTCCTCCGGGCCGGGCTGCTTTGCGTCTCAGGCCGTGTGGAAAGCGCGCTCGACGGAGTCTTGCTCCATGAAACCACGGAATAGCAAGCGGGCCACCTCTGGCTCACTGCCCACCATCGGCTTTCGCGAGCTCATGTTCAGCGCGCGCTGGGCGCTGAGGCTCACTTGGTCGACCAGCGCCCGGCTCACACTAGGTTTGATTGGCACGACGCTCGTGCGCAGCCTTATGCCGGCCGCGCTGGCGTTGGTCGCGCGTGAACTGGTCAACGCCGTGGTGGCTATGCTGGACGGTGGGCTGAGCGCGATGAGCGCCATTCTGCCCTGGTTGCTGCTGGGATGGGGACTGACCCTGGTGCAAGCGGCGAGCGGCCTGGCGAACAGGTACATCACGCAACGAGTGCATGACGAGCTCAACCTCCGGATCACGTCGGACCTCTTGACCCACGCCGCGGGCCTGGACCTGGCATTCTTTGAGTCTCCGCGCTTTCAGGATATGATGGAACGGGCGCAGCAGAACACCACCCGCAGTGTTTCCCAGTTTCTCACCAACACCCTGGCGGCGGCGACCAGCGTCGTCCAGGTCGTCTCTCTGGTTGGCATCCTGGTCACTATCGAGCCCCTTATCATCATTGTGCTCGTGTTGATGGTGTTGCCCTACGGGCTCTTCCGCTGGCGTCTCGCTCGACAGCGGTATTCTCTGAAGTACTCCCGGGCTACTAAGCGCCGCTGGACGCGCTATTTCCTCTCACGGGTGACCAATCGGGCTTCGGTGGCCGAGGTCAAGCTTCTGGAGCTGGCTCCCTTGCTGATCGAGCGATTCCGCACCCTGATGACGAAGTTCCGCGATCAGGACCACCAACTCTACTGGCGCGCCTTTGCCGGCAGCTTCTTGTTCACCGCTCTATCGACGACGGCGTTCTATGCCATCTTCGCCCGGGTCGTCCTGCGAGCGCTGGGGGGCGCGTTGACCGTAGGCGACGTTGCCATCTACGGGGGGATGACGTCGCGCTTGCGCAATATGCTGAACACTCTGATCATGATCATCAGTGATACGCTGGAACAGACGCTGCATCTGTCTACTCTCATAGACTTCTTCAGCGTCAAGTCGCGGATTATGAGCTCCTCTGGTATGACACCGACGTCAGCCCGGGGCGAGATTAGGGTTGAAGACCTATCGTTCACCTATCCGGGTTCCAGGCGGCCAGTTCTGTCCAATATCTCTCTGCACATCAGGCCGGGCGAGACCGTCGCCCTGGTGGGCGAGAATGGCGCTGGCAAGACGACGCTGGCAAAGCTGATCGCGCGGCTGTACGACCCGGAGCAAGGGCGGATCACGTTTGACGGCATTGACCTCCGCGACTTGTCGCTTGCCTTCTTGCATAGCCAGACCTCGTTTGTGTTCCAGACCTTTGGTCGTTACGAGGCCACCGCGGCCGAGAACGTCGCCTACGGTGACTGGCGACGTATGCTACATAACCACGAGCGGGTAGAGCAGATCGCGCGTCGGGCCAATGTTCACGGGATGATCGAGGCGATGCCCCAGGGTTACGATACGATGCTGGGCCGCATGTTCGGTGAATACGATCTTTCCAGCGGTCAGTGGCAGAAGATGGCGGCGGCCCGGGCGTTTGCCCGCGATGGCGCGCTGTTCATTCTGGACGAGCCGACGTCTAACCTCGACGCTCGAGCCGAGTACGAGTTGTTCTCCCACTTTCGGGAGCTGGCAAAAGGGCGAACCACCATCCTGATCTCTCACCGTTTTTCGACGGTGAGCATAGCGGACCGCATCCTGGTGATGCACGAAGGTCGCATCATCGAGCGGGGCACGCACCAGGAGTTGATGGCGCGAGACGGCCACTATGCCAGTCTCTACGATCTCCACCGGCGGCGAATGGCAGCCCCCGCCGCGGGATAGGGACTTGAAGGTAGGGATAGGAGGAGACCAGCGATGACCTTGATAGTTGGAGGGCACCCTCGCTCTGGCACAACCCTGCTCAGGAACTTGTGCGATCATCATCCTGATATCACCATGACGTTCGAATTTGGGAATTTCCTGGCCTTGGACAGGCCCTACAAGGCTTACAGGCGCAGGATCCTCAAGCGCTGGTGGCGCACGAGAGGAAAGCCCTTGCTGACCTCAAGCTCTGCCCATCCATGGGCAAACGCTGCCGAAAGCCATGCTTTTGTGCTGCGCTATCTCTTCCAGATACACAGATATCGGTGGGAATGCATAGATGCGTCGACCATCGAGGCGTCGCTTCGGACCATCTTTCCCAAGGCTCGGGTCGTGGGCGACAAGTACCCCGGCTACGTCTTTCTGCTGGACAGGTTGGCGACGGCAGACGGTCTATCGCGCTTGATCATCTACCGCGATTGTCGGGACGTGGCGCGCTCCGCCCTGGAGCAGGCACGTACCAACTGGCGGGGTAAGCCGTTCGCGAAGAAGTTCGATACGGCCGCCAAGGTTGCCAGGCGCTGGGTACGGGCCATCGAACTGACGGACCGTCACGCAGACAGACTGCGTACGATTCGATACGAAGATCTGGTTCAGCAGCCAGAACGAGAGATGTGGGCGTTGGGCGAGTGGTTGGGCGTGGATCCAGCCGGTTTTCCTCTGCACATCGTCAGAGATACCAGCATCGGGAAACACAAAGACGAGCTCTCCGCCGAGGCGTTGAAGACCATTATGGAGATTGCCGGCCCTGCGATGGCCCGGTTAGGCTATCTCTCGTGATCCGCGGAAGGAGAACATATGTTGGAGCAACGCGTTGAGTCGCTGTCCGGCGAACGATCGAGAGTGTCGCTGACGAGATCCCCCCTGATCATCTGCGGACATCCACGGTCGGGAACCTCGTTGCTGAATCGGTTGTGCAACGCACATCCCGCCATCGCGATGACGTTCGAATTCAGGAGCTTCTGGGCATTGGATGTGCCTTACAGTGAGCACGTTTGGGCGATTCGCAAGAACTGGGTGAAGCGCCCTATTGTCCGGATACCTGGCGAGCGGGGCAAACTCAGGGCGTGCACCAACAGCGCGGTCTTTCTGACCCGTTACCTGACAGGGCTACTTGGTTTTGGACGGTGGCAGGTTGACGTGTCTATGGTAACGGACGTCCTGCATCAGATCTTCCCTTGGGCCTCCATTGTCGGCGACAAGAAGCCGAACTACATCCTCTGTCTGGATAGGCTGCTTTCTTTTGAAGCATTGTCCTGCCTGGTTATCTACCGCGACGCCCGCGATGTGGTAAGCTCGGTGCTGCAGAAGAGCCGTACCCGACCGTGGAACAACACGTGGCGCAGGCTCAACACAGCCGAAAAGGCGGCCCAAAGCTGGGTGTCTGCTATCGAGACGATGCAGCGACACGCGGACAGCGTCTACCCCATTTGCTACGAGGACCTGGTCACAGAACCTCAGTATGTCCTGAAACTCCTTGGCAACTGGCTGGCGGTGGATCCCCTAGGATTTCGTCAGCGTGGAGTTCACGCGAAGAGCGTAGGCAAGCATACGAGCGGCCTCAGCCAACAAGCGTTGGCGACCGTTATGGAGGTAGCCGGCCCCACGATGGCTCGGCTTGGTTATCTCTAGCGGCTAGAAACGGGAGAACCAGAAGTATATGGCTGTTGCTGGGCCAACGATGGCACGACTGGAGTACCCTAACTGATGGCGGTGAGCACGCCGCGCTTCAGCGTGATCATCCCAACCTGGAACCGTCCGCATAAACTGGCGACCTGTTTGCGGAGCTTTCTGGCTCTCGAGTATCCTGCCGAGGCCTGGGAGCTGATCGTCGTCAATGACGGTGGAACTGCGTCGTTCAACGCGATGACGAGCCATCTGAGGGGGAAGCTTCCGCTACAGTTGGTGAACGTACAACACGCCGGGCCTGCCGCAGCGCGTAATGCGGGGGCCAGGCAGGCCTGCGGTGACTATTTGGCTTTCACCGACGACGATTGCCGGGTGGCGTCTGACTGGCTGCAGTGCTTTGCCGCATGTTTTGGGGATGGCGACTGGGGTGCGCTGGGCGGGCGGACGTTGAACCCATTTCCCGACAATGGGACCGCCAGAACCGGCCAGCGCTTGATTGACTTCTTGTACGAGTACATGAATGATGAAGCCGGTAACGCGCTGCTGCTTTTTTCCAACAATGCGGCCTATCGTCGTCCGGTATTCGATGCCCTGGGTGGCTTCGACGAGACGTTCCCCTGGGCCGCAGCCGAGGACCTTGAGTTGAGCCTCCGCCTGCTGGCGAGGGGATATCGGCAGCGCTACTGCCTGGACGCCCGGGTGTGGCACTATCACCGGCCGACGTGGCGAAGGTACGCCGCTCAGCAGTTCCACTATGGACGGGGAGCGTACTTCTTACGCCAGGCGCGGAAGCGCCTTGAGAGCGAACGCCAAGCCGCGCCGCGCGCCAAGCGGTCGTTTTATGTGCCGCTCGCGCAATCGCTATGGCGCTCCAGAGCACCGCTCTCCATGTGGCTGTTGATCGCTGTGTCTCAGATGGCCTACCACGTGGGGAGGGTTTGCCAGACCCTATGCAGCCGACTTGCAGCACGGCTGTGAACAACCGATGCTGGGAAAGACATGGCGACAGAATCTTTCCCGACTTAGCTTGTTGTAAAGGGAATCTACGAGAGTGCTTTCTCAAGTCGATCCAACGACCAAGGCTTCCACGCTGGTGGACATCTTGCGCTGGAGAGCGTGTCACCAGACCGACGAGCTGGCCTATACGTTCCTGAGGGATGGGGAGGTCGAGCAAGCCTCGCTGACCTTTGGGGAGCTGGATCGACGAGCCCGTGCCATCGCCGCTCAGCTTCAGAGCAGGAACGCCGCCGGGGAACGGGCCCTGCTGCTCTACCCGCCGGGACTGGCGTTCATCGCGGCCTTTCTGGGATGTCTGTACGCGGGCGTCGTGGCCGTACCTGTGTACCCACCCGACCCCGCTCGACTGCCCCAGACGCTGCCCAAGCTGCGGGCCATCATAGGCAATGCTCGGCCATCCATAGCCCTGACGGTTACCCCGATCCTGGCTATGGTTAACCGTATGTTTGCTCGGGATGCGGATTTTCAGACTATGCTCTGGCTGGCTACAGATGAGGGTTCCGGTAACCCTTCGGCAAACCCGGGGCAGGCTCTGGCATCGGATTGGCGGGAGCCAGCACTGGATGGCGACACCCTGGCTTTCCTTCAGTATACCTCCGGTTCCACGGGGACGCCAAGGGGGGTCATGGTCAGTCACGGCACTTTGCTGCACAATGAGCGAATGATCAAGACAGCCTTCGACCATACAAGGGAGACCGTCTTTGCAGGCTGGTTGCCCTTGTTCCACGACATGGGACTCGTTGGGAATGTGTTTCAACCTCTGTACTTGGGCATTCCGTGTATTCTTATGTCACCTTTGGCATTTCTTCAAGAGCCTTTCCGCTGGCTTCAGGCGATTTCCCGCTACAGGGCGACCACCAGCGGTGCGCCGAACTTCGCCTACGATCTGTGTGTGCGCAAGACGACGCAGGAACAGCAGACTACGCTTGATCTGAGCAGCTGGGAGGTCGCTTTCAACGGTGCCGAACCCGTCCGCGCTGAGACGTTGGAGCGGTTCGCGACCGCTTTCGAGCCATGCGGCTTTCGCCGGGAGGCCTTCTACCCCTGCTACGGGCTGGCCGAGGCAACGCTGTTCGTTTCCGGAGGTCTGAAGACGGCGTCCCCTGTCCTTCGGCCTGTCGAGGGAGCAGCGCTGGAGCAGGATCGTATCATACCTCTCGGCAGCGAGGAGGAGGGATCGCGCACCATCGTGGGCTGCGGTCAGGCGTGGTTGGATGAGCGAATCGTGATCGTTGACCCTCAATCGTTGAACCTATGTCGCCCTGGCCGAATAGGCGAGGTCTGGGTGTCGGGTTCGAACGTAGCCCAGGGTTACTGGAACCGACCAGATGAGACCGAGCGGACGTTCAAGGCCAGGTTAGTGCGCACGGGGGAAGGGCCGTTTCTGCGCACGGGAGACCTGGGGGCTATGTGGGACGGCGAGCTGTTCATCACCGGGCGGCTCAAGGACTTGATTATTATCCGGGGCCGCAACCATTATCCCCAGGACATTGAACTGACGGTGGAGCGGAGCCATCCAGCTTTGCGCGCAGGCTGCGGGGCCGCCTTCTCGGTCGATGTGGGAAATAAAGAGCGACTGGTCGTCGTTCAAGAGGTGAAACGGGATCACGTGGTAGAGCTGAAAGTAGAGCACGTGATTGGAGCCATCCGTCAGGCGGTGTGGGAGGAGCATGGTCTAAGAGTCTATGCCGTGTCGCTGCTCGAGACCAGGAGTGTGCCCAAGACGTCCAGCGGCAAGATTCGGCGCCACGCCTGCCGTGACGGGTTTTTGGCGGGTAGCCTGGATGTGGTGGGGAGCTGGCGTGAGCGTCTCGCAGACTATGCGCCGCTGGCCCAGACAGAACCCTTCACAGCAGCTGCCATTCTTGAAGATCTCGCTCAATCAACACCGGCCGAGCAGAAAAAAACCCTGACGCTCTATCTGCGAACCCTGATAGCGCAAGTCCTTCGGGTGGAAGTCGAAAAGGTCTCGGCTCAGAGCAGTATCCTGAGGCTGGGGTTAGATTCTCTGATGGCCATGGAGGTGCTCAATCAGATCAGCCAGGACCTTCAGATCACCATGTACCCTCAGGCGTTCTTCGAGAGGCCGAGCATCTCGACATTGGCAGAGTTTCTGGTGGCGGCGTATGTACCGACCAGGCTGCAGTACGAACTCCCCGGCCAGGGACAGGTGAGAGGGGCAGGCTTTGCCAGGACCATCTCAGAAGGAAGACTCGAAACGCGGTCTACGTCGCCGGACAACGAACTGCCCCTATCCCCGATCCACAGGCGAATCAGTCCCCTGCGCCGGCTGGCGGAGAAGGCGGTCGCAGCCGCTTGGTGCCCGATCGCAGCCCGTCTTCTGGCTTGGTACTCCGGGCAGCGCTGGATACAGGAGCGGTTCTATCGGGAACAGGTAGGCTTGGTACAACAGTTCTACGCCCTACTTGAAGGTGTCACCGATCGAGAAGAGGACGTTGTTCGGCAGAGCATCCTGTTTCACCTCAAACGTAGGTGGTGGTGCAAGCTGCTGTTACACGGCACGACCCGACTGTTCAATCGCTGGGTGATCGTCACTGGCCTGCCGGCTTTTCGGCAATCCTACCAGAAAGGAAATGGCATCATTCTGCTGGTGGATCATAACGGGCTCTTGCCTCTCCTGAAGCAGGTGTCTAGTCGTCGTGGATTCGACAGCGTCTACCCGATCGGGAGACAGCACATGAAGATGAGAAAGATGAGCCATAGAGCTGGCAAGGGAGGTAGAATGATTCTGTATGGCCTGCTGCTCTCCCGGGCCCAGCAAGTGTTGGAGCGGGGTGGGACAGTTGGGATCGCGGCGGATGGGCGCGCCGGGGGACGTCAGGGGATCGTTATCCGTTTCCACGGTCGCATGTGCGAATTCAAGCCAGGCTTTGCGGAGCTGGCTCTCACGACGGGTGCCGATGCGATACCGGTCTTTGTGTCCATAGATCGTTCAGGGCGAATCAAGGCTGATTTTCTGGATCCCCTGGATGCCGGGCCAGAGACGATGGATCACGATGTGCGGATTGAGCGACTGGTCAGACAGTATGCAGAGCTGTTGAGGCAGAGGTGGGTCAGATATCCCGGCAGTATCCTGTGGTCGCGAATGAGAAAGCACCTGGCGCTGCCGCCGGTTTTGGATTGAGTAGTGTCTCTCTAGTGGTCTGGCCGGCTTGGGGACCACTGCCAGCAGGTGAGGTGACAGGACTGTCCCTCCACGGCCAGGGATGCTGCGTAGCCAGGGCCAGGCGCCAATGCTTGGAGAGACCAGCGAGAAGCTTCCTGGGAATTCCCTCGGGTCTTTAGCAAAGCTGCCGGCTCTCCGGGGGCCAACGAGACGGAGAAGTGATCAAGCGGCAGTGCAAGGCCCTCTCCTCTGGCCTTCACGTAAGCCTCCTTGCGCGTCCAACAGGCAAAGAACGCCTCAGCCTGCACCTCGGGCGGGAGTGAGCGGAGTGCGGCGACCTCTGAGGGGGAGAAGAACTGCTCGGCAATCCGCTCGTCTGCCACGGCGGGCCGGATGGCTTCGATGTCAATGCCCACCTTCCTCCCCCGCGTTACGGCAAAAAGGGCCATCCCGTGAGAGTGGGATAGGTTGAAGCGCAGACCGTCATCGCCGGACCTCCCGTCCAGGAATGGCTTTCCGTGGGCATTGTAGTAGAATAGGATTCGACTCGGTTCGTTATCAAGATAGCGGGCCAGGATGGCTCGAAGGACCCCCCGAACGGCGATGAAGTGCCGGCGGTCTCGCTCAAAGCGAAACCAGGCCGCTCTGATCTGTTCGTCCGCTGAGAGCGTTTGCGCTAGGTTCCGTATGGGTGGTGTTTCCAGATCGAGAGCCGCGCGCCAGACGTGGACCTCATGTCTCGCTATCGTTATGATTCCCGGTGGGGAAAGCCACGGAGCGATCATAGTCTACTCTCTCTGATCAGTGTGCTGGGTAGAGGCTTGCTTGGTCCCGGACTCCCCCGAGGCGACGCATAGTCGTTTCCGAGGAGGGCCCCAGCGAGTCATCGCTTCAGGAGACGCGGCAGCCACCAGCGGCTTTCCTCGTATCCCAACGCGATCAGCGTGTCACCGGCGACGAGGTTGAACGTCAACGCGTCTACGAGGCCGAAGTGCGTGCGCCAATCGCCCACGCGGCCTCCCCGGCGGAAGCCGGATTCGTTCGGTCGGTAGTTTCTGTCGAAGTCGGTGCCGTCGAATACGGTCTGGAGCAAGTCATCATCGTGAGGCATACAGCAGAAGTCAAACAGTTGGCGATAGGCGGTGAACGGGTCTGCTCGGATTCCTTCGTAGCGGATCTCGAGAAAACGCTCCCCCAGGTTGGCTCCATCCCGCCTGGCGCGGTTGACGGCGTGTTTCCAGGCGCGGGCCTGGGTCATCGTGGAACGCCCGAAGGTTTCGTTCCAGGCCGGCACCCAAGATTTTTTGGCCGCTCGCACCGAGACACCCACGTCCCGGCCGTCCCGCAAGACGTGGATGAAGCGCGCACCGGAAAATACCTCGCTGATGAGCGGCATAGCGAAGAGGTGTGAGGGGCTCTTTTCGACCAAGAAAAGGTGTCCTGGCTCCAGTGCGTGGGCCATGATGCGAGCCGCTATGTGTCTCGTGTGAGCCAGCAGGTCCTGACGGTCCAGCAGGCGCCCCAGCCCGGAGCGACGAGGGGGCCAGTGAGAGGATGTGAACAGTGATCCCAAGCCATGCCTGGCCGTGAACAACCACGACTCGTAGACGCCGGCCGCTTGCGGGTGGGTCGTCAGGATGTCGTAGACCCAGGTGGTGCCCGAGCGGGCCGCGCCGACGACGAAGATAGGCGGCTGAGCGAGTTGTTCGAGTGAGCGAAAGCTATTCATGCCACTGCGGTCTCTGCTCTGAGGTCTTCTGGCTCCATCGCACGGGTGTACAAGTTCGAGAGGGGATTATGGATCGGATACCCAAAAATGACAAGTCTATGGCCGAGGTGAGCGACGGCGAGAAGAGGCTGAGGGCAGGCCGCCGATTGAGGGAACGGCCAGGGCGTCTGTCTGGGCACGTCCTATTTCGCCGTCTATGACAACGAGAGGCTCCAATCGATGCGATCGGCAGGTATCGATTTTCGGCAGGTTCTGTGACCAGAGATACCGGCTCGATATCGCCGCCAGCTTGTCCGGATGGGCTTGAAGAAGAAGCTACACGACACCGGAAAGCTGCTCAATCTCCTGCTTATGGCCGAAGGAGAAGGAGAGCATTGCAGGAGCAACGAAGAGCATCCTGGATCTCTATGAGGAATTCGGAGCGCAACTTCTATGAGACCTCATTGCCCTTGACTATCCTCTCGATCGAATCCAGCAGGGCGTTGCGGGAGCGACGGCATTGGCAGATGCGCCAGCGACAAGAGGTCTGGAGCAGACCTTCATCGTGCATACCAACCTGGGCCCTGTGAGCAAAGCTGGGGGGCGACGTACTACACTTCAGACTCGATCGCGTTTCCCCCTAGCCAATAGGAGACAGCGCCCCAGGCGAAGGCGAGACCGCTGTAAAGATAGTAGAACCAGTGCCAGGGCATGGCACGCAGAGCAAACCGAAGTCCTCGCTGGCGCAGAAAGAAGCGATAGACCGAGGCGTTCAACACCAACAGTGCGAGAGCTGCTGTGCCAGCGATTAGGAGCGCCTCAGGCCGTCGCCAGGAGCCGATCGAAGCGCAGACCAGGACGAACGTCAATATCACGCTGATGCGGCTGCCGTAGCGCAGGTTGAGGTCGTTGACGAAGCTGCGGTGATGGAGGATCAACCTGGTCCACGGTAAGGCACGGTGGAAGATGTCGGCCCTCAGCAGGGAGAGGGCCGTCCACCGCTTCAAATGCTTGACCTGCAGAGTCTTGCATAGACGGATGCGGTGGCCGGCCTGGATCAGCCGATAGCCCAGTTCAATGTCCTCAATGGCCGGCCGATCGTATGACACGTCAAAGCCGTCCATAGCCAGAAAGATGTCGCGGCGAACGGCTCCGCAGCCCGCCCAGAACGTGGAGGCCTCTTCGTTGCCCCTCTGATGGACGTAGTGATGGAGCAAGTTCTTGTACTGGGACAGAAAATTGGGGGCTGCCGGCGAGTCGTCGTAGGATCCAAAGACCGCTGCCCGGCCGGGGTCCTCTCTGAAGACGGCTGCCACTCGATGGATGGTGTCGGGAGGAACCAGGACGTCGGCATCGACGAACAGCAGAACAGCTCCGCGGGCCGCTCGCGCCCCCAGGTTGCGTGCCCGGGCCGGCCCGCCACGGGCGGGGGCATAGAGGATGCGCACGTTGAACGCCTCGGCTATCGCCGCGGAGCGGCCGGCGTTCCCGTCGACGACCACGATGACCTCACCGGGCGGCGGATCCGTGCCGACCATAGCGTCAAGACAGCGCCGGAACGCCCTGCCGCCATTATGGACCGGCACGATCACGGAGATGTCTGCAGCGCAGAAGGCGTTTCTCCCTGTCACTCAATTCCCCTCATCACCATCGGCAGGTAGACGGTATACGCATCGACGATCGTCGTCACCCGGTCGACGTTGTTCTCCAGCGTGCTCTCCGCCGCGCCGGTGGCGATGGTGGCGGTGTTGGTGAGCAGGCCGGTGAAGGTGGGGTCTATGGTGGCGGTGATGGTGATGGTGCCCCCGTCCCCGGCGGCCAGGTCGGCCACGTCCCAGACGAAACGGCTGCCCACGCGCGGCGTGATGACGGCGCCGGAGGAGATCACGCTGGGGTTGACCAGAGGCGCCGCTAGCGCATCGGTTAAGACCACACCGTGAGCTAGCGCGGGGCCGGCGTTAGCGTAGGAGAGCGTGTACGTGAGAGGCTCCCCGGCATCGAGCGATCCACCATCCTGGACCGTCTTGGTGACGCTGACGTCCGTCTCCAAGACGTTGAGCTGCAGCGCCGGGTCGCCGAAGAGGAGATAGGTGTCGATTAGATCCCGGTACCCACCGCTGTTAGCATACATGTACAGCTTGGCCTGGGTGGTGGACGGGCCGAGCTGCGTCACATTCTGCCAGAAAATGGCCTCGAAGAGACCCGTATCGAGCAGCTCGTGACCCGAGGACACGCCAAGCCCCGTCCCTGACCAACTCGCGATGGCCCCCCCGCCTGACAGCCGGACGACGCTCTCTCCCAAGGAGGAGCGATCCTGCTCAGGCGGACTGGGATGAACGAAATACCCATCGAGACACGTCATGGGCACCATGAAAGGCAGCCGATCGGCATTGGTGAGCTCCGTGAGGTCACCGAGGTCAAAGAGATGCTCGAACCCCCACAGCTGAAGTGAAGCGTGGCCGAAGTAGTTGACGAGCAACCGGCCTTGATTAATGGCGTTGATGATGGCCGCCCGCGTCTCGGGGACGGTGCTGTGGGTGATCTTGTGATAGATCTTGTCCGTCTCATAGGGCGGCGGTAGATGATGGTCGGCGATGGCGTCGGAGGAGGCCGCGAAATCGCCGCCGTAGTCGGCATCATCGGCCACGAAGAGCAGCTGTCGATTCCAGTCGCCCGGGGGCGGATCTTGACCGTAGGCCATGATCTTGCTGACCATGGTTTGGGCCTCGGCGCTGGTCTTGACCGGCAGGCGTCCGACGTGCATATCGGGCAGGATGTCCTCCCCGCTGACGCAGACGTAGCGATTGTCCGTCGCCACCTCGCCCAGCCAGGGATCCACGCTGGCCAGGTAGGGCGGGACGTAGTTTGTCTCGCCGGAGCCGACGTGGTCCTTGAAATCGTAGTGGCCGTCGCCCACCAGCAGGACGTAGGACGGCGCAGGCGGCGCCCAGTTGGCGTAGGCGTGGGCCAGGAAGTCGCGGATCGCCCGGGGGTCGAAGATGCCATAACTGAACTCGTCGTAGACGTCCCGCACGTCGACCACCGCGGCGCGCAGCCCCTGGTCGGCGCGATAGTCGGCGAGAGGGTGAATGTCGGTGATGAAATCGCCGTGGCTGATGATCACGTAGTCGGCGCCGTTGGCCGAGCTGCGGAGATCGGAGGGGCGGTCCTCCTCGATGCTGAGCGGGCTGAGCCTACGTTCGGGCGCCAGGGCCAGGTAGTGGTGCGCCTCCTCGATGGCGTGCTCGAAGGTGACGGTATAGGCACCCGGCGCGCCCTGCACCTGGGCATTGG
>CAZEQC010000046.1:0-16774 GCA_964514285.1 uncultured Anaerolineales bacterium
TTGTCCAAGAAGGGCATCTCACCAGCTTGAGAACCTTGGGGGAGAAGCGACATCGCGAAGCCTCGGGGGTCCAGTTATGGTAACTGTTCACCTGCTGCTCCCAGCGGATCCGTGATCCGCGGTCTTGGCGGCGACATCGCCGGGGCATGGGCGGTAGCCGCCGGGCGGGACGTCCCGCCTGGGCGGAAGGCCGCCGAATCCGGCTAGAGCATAAGGGCCACAAGGTGAATAGGTACCAGTTACGTATGACGCGTATGATGCGAGCATCTGGCCGCATCTGACGGGCCTCATCGCGGCCACGATCCTGCTCTTCGCGGGGAGCTACGTGCTCTTCCAGCGCCGCGAGATTCGGGCGTAAGCGTGAGCATCAGGAGGTGGAACAGATGGCGACGATCAAGTATCCCATCGAATACAAGCTAAGCCCTATCCAACTGGCTGCCGGTGAGCAATGGGTGTGGCTGGACCTGAAAAACCTCAGCGAGGAACCGATGGCAGGACTGACGGTGAGGCTGATTCCGAAGGACGCCTCACGGATCAGCGTGGAGGAACCGGACAACTACGTGCCCGTGCTCCCGCCTAGTCAGAAGGAGGAGATGGGATTTGAGCTACAGGCCAAGGGCTCGACCGAGGCCTATGTAGCGGTGACGGGGGAGTGGGACGGAGCGCCTTTCAGATGGGAATCACCGTACGTCCAGCTTACCGTGGGCGGGACGGTCGCCGAGGTCGCCAGCCGAGCGGAGAGCTTTGATTTCACAACCGGCGCACGGGTCCACTGTCGCGATGGGGACGCCGGCACGCTGCGCATGGTTGTGGCCGATCCGCACACGCGGAGGATCACGGATCTGATCGTCGAGAAAGGCCACCGGCAGGAGCAGGACCGGGTCCTGCCGGTCTCCATCGTGGAGCGGACGACGGATGAGGACGTCTACCTGTCCATCAACAGCAGGGAGTTGGCCAACTATCCCCGCTACCGCGAGGCCGAGATGACGGCTCCGGTCACGGACTGGACAGGACGGCACTATCGGGTGGAGAACGTGCGGTACCGCCTCTCTCCCTATGGTTCGGTGGTGTCCGACGCCGTGGTGCCCCTGATCCGCTATCAGGTGCAGGAGGGGATACCGGCGACGGTCGAGACGCTGGAGCGGGGAACGCCGGTCTACGGCGAGGACGGACGGATTGGGAGGGTGGATCACATCCTCGCCGACGGCGAGACCGGCGCGATCCGCCATCTGGTCGTACAGCACCGAACAACAGGCAACTACGCTGTCGTTCCCGCGGATCTAATCGAACGCCTACAGGACGTGGGCATCACCGTGGCCGCATCGGCGGAGGAGATAGCCACCATGCCCCGCTATCAGCCCCGGGCGCGGCAGGACACCCTGGCGGAGCTACGGGACAGCCTGGCCGTCGCACCCACTCGCGACGTTGGCGATCCGACGGTGGACCTGGAAGGCGGCGTCGCCCGCTTGACGGGGGTGGCGCCCGATGCGGCTGCCAGGGATCGTGCCGAGCGGCTGGCGCGATCGGTGGAGGGAGTCATCGACGTGGATAACGCTCTGGACGTGGATCCAGCCATTGCGGAACGCGTGTCAGCGGCCCTGGGCGACGATCCTCGGACGCGGACGGCCAGCATCGACGTCGACAGCAAGCTCGGCGTGGTGACCCTCCAGGGACCGATACGAGACAAGGTCACCCGTGAGGCGGCGAAGGAGATCGCGCGCCAGCAGGACGGCGTGGTGGCAGTGAGGGACCAGCTGGAGATCCACATTGACGTCGATCAGGACGCAGAGACAGGGAGCCCGCGCAGCGGGGTTGAGCTTTGAGCACGGTGTTCAGTGCGGGCCGCGGCGGGAAACGGGACGCTAGACCCTAGTGGAAGGCGTGGCTGCACATTATGACGAGCAACGACGGTGGGGCCAGTTTGGTGAACAGCTTTCCCGCCCGAGTGCGGAGGGCCTTTGACGGAGCCGACAGCGCGATGGTCCTGTCGGCCCACGCCTGCGCCAGCGAGCGGTCTGAGGGCAGCGGAGAGTATCATCGTCGCGCAGCGGGCCACCGCGCCGCCGACATCCTGCTCGATCAACGGGCAGACGCGGTGGTCGTCACCGCTGCGCTGCTCACGCCTCCTCACCAACGAGGCGAACTGACCACGCACGAGATCACGTCCCTGTTTGGCGACCAGGTGGCCGACCTCGTCGTCAGAGCCTCGGTCGAGCCCCTCTCGCCGGTCGGGGCTGAGAGCCACCCGACCGAAGACCCTCGGCGCTGGCTGCGATCGATGTCGGCCGACATCCGCACCGTCGTCCTCCGAGTGGGACTACGACTAGACGTCGTGGAAAAGCTAGCCGAAAGCGCCGAGGATGACGGCGGAGACGACGATCAGGAGGACGTGGCCCAAGAGACCCTGGATCTCTACGTGCCGCTGGCGGATCGGATGGGCATGGGGGCGCTGCGCACTCGCCTTGAGGACGCCTGTTTCCGTCTGCTTCAGCCCGGGGTTCACGTCCAGATGACGAGGAGTATCAAGCCGATTCGAGAGGCGGATCGGATCTGCCTGTCGCTTCTGGAGGGCGGCGTGGCGCAGCTGCTGGACGAACGTGGCATTCCGGCCACCGTCCAGGGGCGGGCCAAGGGGCTGTACAGCATCTACCGCAAGATGCGCCGGCTGGACAGCTCCCTGGAGGAGGTGATGGACCGGGTCGGGCTCCGGGTCATCGTCCCCTCGGTGGAGGCGTGTTACGAGGTCTTGGGGCTGCTGCACACGCGCTTCCGGCCCGTCCCGGGCACCTTCGACGACTACATCGGCTCACCCAAGGCGAACGGGTACCAATCCCTGCACACCTGCGTCTACCCGGTGCCAGACGTCTCGGCCAAGCCGGTGGAGTTCCAGATCCGGACGCAGGCGATGCATCGCGAGGCGGAATATGGCGTTGCCGCACATTGGCTCTACAAGGACCAGGCGCGGGCGGAGGCCGAGAACGAGCGCCAGCTAGAGCGGCTGCAGCGGCTGTTGCCGCCGGACGAGGACCCGCTCGGTCACGCCGAGTTCATCGAGCGCCTCCATCGCCAGGTCGATGACGACCGTCTGGTGGTCTTTCTGGGCAAGGAGCGGGCGATACGGCTGCCGGCCGGTGCCACGGTGGGGGATCTGGTTCGGTATCTGGGCAGCGATGACGACGGAGAGATCAGGGTCGAGGTAAACGGCAGAGCCCACCCGCCGCAATACCCGCTGGGGGATGGGGATACAGTCGACGTAGGCCTACGGGATCCTCGTCCCCTTTCGCCTCGGGGGCAACCAGGGTAGAATCCCCCCTGTGACCAAAGACTTCGAATGGCACTTCGGGGACGAACTGCCCGAGGACGAGGGGGAACGGACGGAGGCCAGACCGCCCGGGTGGCGCCGCTGGCTGGTCGGGCTCGTGGCGATCCTGCTGGTGGCCGGGGGCGTCTACGCCTGGTGGCGCGGGCGTCAGCGCAACCTGGCCCAGGCCGAGGCGGAGGTCCAACAGGTGGCGCGGTTGGAGCTTCGGGCCCTGGAGGAGAACGACCAGGAGCTGTACCTCAGCCTCCAGGACCCCTCTGACCGCTCGTGGAAGGAGGCGCAGGCCGCCTACCTGGCCACCGCCGGCCTGCCCCCGCCCCTTCAGGAGCGCGCCACCCCGGTCAGCACCTCTGTAGAAGGCGCCCGGGTGGTGGGCGACCGGGCCCGGGTGCAGGTCATCCACAGCGCGACGCTACCCTCGGGCGAGGAAGCAAGGTTCCTCGCCGCCCGCTTCTATCGCTACACGAATGACGGACGGTGGCTCCATACCGCCGCGCCCTCCGGCGAGGGCGGGCACAGCGTGACCTTCGTCGTCGGCGAGATCGAGATCGAGACTCGGGCCGAGGATGCGGCGTGGCTGGAGCCTATGACGTCCGACCTGGCGGGCGTGGCCTACCGGTTTTGCCGCCTGGCCTCGTGTCCAGAGGGCGTCTCACTGGAGCTGGACCTGGCAGCGGGGCTGGAGGAGGGCGCCGCGCCCGACGACGGCGTCCTGCCGGCTCCATTCCTGGTCGGCGCGCCGCAGGACGAGGCGGCGCAAGACGCCTGGGAGGCGAGCCTGGGGCAGTTTGTCGTCGATCGGCTGATCGCGCGACAGATCGGCCCCCGTCCCGAGGACGAGCAGGAGGGAGCGCTGGTGGAGGAACGGCTGCGCGCCTGGCTGAAGGCGAAACTGGGGGTGCGGGAGCCTATGCCCCCAGATCCGGAGCTGCTCCGCGACGCGCTGGAGGGCGAGGAATGGGTGGCGATGTGGCAGCTGTGGCGTGGAGACCTGGAGGGCCGGGAGCGGGCCATCGCCGCAGACCGCGTCGACCTGATGCTGCGCATGATCGAGGAGGAGCACGGGGCCGCCGCCGTCGCCGGGCTGATCCACCGCCTGCGCGAGGCCGACTACCTGACCGAGCTCCTGGGCGAGACGGTCCAGGAGCCATGGCCGGACTTCGAGGCGGAGCTTCTGGCCCACGTGCGGAAGGAGACGGCTGGGGCTAGCGATGACCTGGGCGCCTTCCCCGCCTACGACCTCCTGGTACGCTGCTCGGAGACGGTTCAGACCACCGGCCTGACGGCGATCTGGGGCTGGCGGTTCGATCGGGTGGCGCCCGTTCTCCTCTCGGTCCGGCCGGGAAGCAACGGCCTCAGCCCGATCTCGTGGTCGCCCGACGGGACACGCCTGTTGGTCGAGGACATGAGGGCCGAGGGGAGCAGCCTGGCTCTCCTCCAGGCCGGGCGCGGCGAGCTTGAGCGAGAGATACCCCCCGTGGCCGAGCCGATCGGCCAGTATCGCCTCGCGGGATCCGGCTGGTCGCCCGACGGGTCGCTGCTGGCCTATCACGTCTACTCCCAGGACAGAGGGCCGTCGTTCTTGTCACCTTCTAGCTCATCCTCCTTAGAGACACGGGTCTTGGACGTGCGGACCGGCGCGGAGACGAGCATCGACGGGGCCTTCGTCGCTTGGTCCCCGGGCGGTTCGCAAGTGCTCTACGCGACGTCGACGACTGCAGAGGCCTCCCCAACGCCCTATCTTGAGGAAGGGGACGACGCGCTCCTCAGCTTCCGCGTGACTGACCGACGGGGCAATACGTCGACCCCCATCGGCGAGGGGTACGCGGCCGCATGGTCTCCCGACGGGCAGCAGGTCGCCATCGTCGGGCCGGAGATCGGTGTGACGGTCCACAATCTGGCGAGCAGCAGCACGACGACGTTGCTCGACCGCGACGCGCTCCAGGAGACCTTAGGGTTCACGATGCAGCCCTTCCCCACGTTCGCCCGTCTCGTCAATCTGATCGACCTTTCCTGGGCTCCGGACGGTGAAGCGATCGCCCTGATCGTCAGCCAGCCTGGCGACATGGAGCCAAAGGCCGGCACCCTGCTTCTGATCGATGACCAAGAAGCCCGCGTCCTGCGCCGAGTGGACGGCGGCATCTACGCTCTGGCATGGTCGCCGGACGGTGATTGGCTGCGAACCTTGGTCTCCGGGGAGCGGATCTCGACCATCATCGTGGGGCGCGACGGCTCCCTTCTCCTGACCGAAGACGAGGCCATCGCCACCTGGTCGCCGGATGGGCGCTATCTGGCAGTGAGCCATTTCAGCGACCAGGGCACCGACCTCCGGGTCCTGGAGATGGCCACCGGCCGCTGGCAGGAGGTCGAGACGGAGGGGACCTGTTGGCTCCCCGTGTGGAACCCGCGGGGGCCAAGGTAGATAGGGCCAAGGCCCTGCCAAGCAGCCCGCAGGTCAGCCCCCGTCAATCCCTCGGCACGACGGCTGAAGGAGGTTCTCCTACTCCACGCCCGCCGACCCGGGCTCAGATCTGCCCCATCTGGTGGCTCATGCACCTACATCGATTGACCTTTTCCCCGCTCCCCGCTATACTAAGTCCACGTGACGCACGAGCCAGGTCAAAGGGACAACTGCCATAGCTCGCGAGGTTGGCGCCGCGAGAGGGAGGTCGATCGAGATGGACGCCTCATCAGCCAAGGAGCACAAGCGCCAGGCGGCCGCCGGAACGCGGTTCGAAATCGTGGCTATGGCCGCCTCGGCCGGCGGCGTGCAGGCCCTGAGCACGGTCCTCTCCGCCCTCCCCACCGATTTCCCTGTGCCCGTCGTCGTCGTCCAGCACCTGGCCCCCCACCACCAGAGCTTGCTCCCGGAGATCCTGGAGCGGCGCTGCTCGATCGGCATCAGACAGGCGCAGGAGGGAGACGCGCTGGAGGCCGGGACGGCCTTCATCGCGCCGCCGGATGAGCACTTGCTGGTCAACGGGGACGGCACCCTCTCCCTCTCCCATTCGGACCTGGTCCACTTCGTGCGACCCTCGGCGGATCTGCTCTTCGAATCGGTAGCTGCCAGCCACCAGGAGCAAGCGATCGCCGTGGTGTTGACGGGGACCGGAAGCGACGGGGCGATGGGCGTCAAGGCGATGGACAAGATGGGCGGTTGGGTGATCGTGCAGGATCCGGAGACGGCCGACTTCTCCGGCATGCCCAAGGCGGCTTGGGAGACGGGGGTGGTGGACGAGAGCCTGGCGCTGGAGAGAATCGCGGCGCGGCTGATGGCGTTGATGACGGAGGGGAGGAGAGGATGAACGAGGAGAGGAGGGACCCGGCGTTCGAGGATCTACTCGTGTTCTTGAGGGACAATCGCGGCTTCGACTTCACGGGCTACAAGCGCCCCAGCCTGATGCGGCGGGTGCGCCGCCGCATGGAGGCGGTGGAGATCGAGACCTTTACTGAGTATCACGACTACCTGGAGGTCCATCCGGATGAGTTTGCCTATCTCTTCAACACCATCCTGATCAACGTCACCTCCTTCCTCCGCGATCCCGAGGCGTGGGACTACCTGGCCGAGGAGATCGTGCCCCAGATCATCAACGACAAGCCCCCGAGCGACAAGATTCGCATCTGGAGCGCGGGCTGCGCCGGGGGGGAGGAGGCGTACACGCTGGCCATGGTGTTCGCCGAGGCGCTGGGGGTGGAGGAGGCAGCCGAGCGGCTGAAGGTCTACGCCACCGACGTAGACGAGGAAGCGCTGGCCCGGGCGCGACAGGGTGGCTACCGTCCGGAGGCGACCGACCCGATCCCGGATGAGCTGCGGGAGAGATACTTCGAGCTGACAGGGGGACGGTACGTCTTCCGCAGCGATCTGCGCCGCGCCATCGTCTTCGGGCGCCACGACCTGATCCAGGACGCGCCGATCTCGCGGCTGGACCTGCTGGTCTGCCGGAACACGTTGATCTACCTGAACGCGGAGACGCAGCGGCAGGTCCTGGCACGCTTCCACTTCGCCCTGAACGACGACGGGTACCTCTTCCTGGGCAAGGCAGAGATGCTCCTGACCCATGGCCACCTCTTCCGGCCGGTTCACGATGAGTTTCGCGTCTTCGCCAAGGTACCGGCGACGGGGCGGCGGGATCGCATGGTGGCGCTGACGCAGGCGGGCAACGGCGTGGCGGCGGCGGAGCTGGGAAGCTACGTGCAGCTGCGGGAAGCGGCCTTCGGCTCGACCCCGCTGGCCCAGGTGGTGGTCGACCGTGAGGGAACGCTGGCGCTGGCCAACCAGGCGGCGAGGGCTATGTTCGACCTGCGACCGCAGGACCTGGGCCGCCCCTTCCAGGATCTGGAGGTCTCGTATCGACCGGCGGAGCTGCGCGCCCCACTTCGGCGGGCACGGGGGGAAGGACGCGCCGTGACGCTGGAGGGGATCGAACGACCGCGGGAGGGGGGAAAAGCCCAATACCTAGACATCATCATCACCCCGCTGCGGGACAACGGCGACCGTTCGATGGGGACCAGCATCGCCTTCCGGGACGTGACCGACTACCATACGCTGGCGGAGGAGCTCCAGGACTCGAAGGAGGAGCTGGAGACCGCCTACGAGGAGCTCCAATCGGCGAATGAGGAGTTGGAGACCACCAATGAGGAGCTCCAGTCGACGGTGGAGGAGCTGCAGACGACGAACGAGGAGCTCCAATCGACGAATGAGGAGATGGAGACGATGAACGAGGAGCTCCGGACGGCGAACCGGGAGCTCCAGGCCACGAACGAGGAGCTGCTGGAGCGGAAAGAGGAGCTGAACCAGACGAACGCCTTCCTGGCGTCGATCCTGGCCAGCGTCGAGTCCGGCGTGGTGGTGATCGACCGGGACTTCGAGATCCTCCTCTGGAACGAGCAGGCGGAGGAACTGTGGGGGCTACGGGAGGAGGAGGTGAAAGGCCGGTCGCTGCTCAGCCTGGACATCGGCCTGCCGGTGGAGAAGCTGGCGGAGCCGGTGCGGGCGTTCCTAAACGAAGAGACGGAGGACGAGGAACAGGTGATCACGCTGGACGCCGTCAATCGGCGCGGGCAGTCGATCGTGGCCCACATCTCGAACACGCTGAGGCGAGGCCCGGAGGACGAGATCGACGGCGTGGTGCTGATGATGAGACGGGTGGAGCGAAAAAGCGATAGAGCGATGAAGCGATAAGGCGATAGAGCGATGAGGGGAGCGGGAGGGATGTTGTGGGGCGTTTAGGAGAGAGCGAGTGTAGATCGACGGTGCAGAAGGCGCCGACGGGGATCGAGGGCTTCGACGAGTTGACGGGCGGCGGCCTGCCGCGGGGCCGCACGTCGCTGGTGGTCGGCTCGGCCGGGACGGGGAAGACGGTCTTCGCGCTGCAGAGCCTGGTGCGGGGCGTGCAGCGCTGGGAGGAGCCGGGCATCTTCGTGGCCTTCGAGGAGTCGGGGCAGCACGTCGTGGAGAACGCGAGCTTCGGATGGAGGCTCTCCGAGATGAGCGACGACGAGCTGTTCTTCATAGACGCCCGGCTGTCGCCGGACACGGTGCGGGCCGGGGCCTTCGACCTGGCGGGCATGCTGGCCACGCTGGAGGAGAAGGCGAGGGCCATGGGCGCGGGGCGGATCGTCTTCGACTCGCTGGACGTGATGCTGCGGCTGATCGACGACCCCGGCAGGCAGCGCCAGGAGGTTTACCGCATCCACGACTGGCTGTCCGGCCGAGACCTGACGGGCATTATCACAGCGCGCCTGGACGGGACCGGCAGGCAGCAGGGCCTGGCGCACGGCTTCCTGCCCTTCATCGCCGACTGCGTGGTCCGCCTCTCGCGGCGGATCGAGGACCGGGTCTCGCTGCGCTCGCTCCGGGTGGTCAAGTACCGGGGCTCCTCCTTCCAGGAGAATCAGGTGCCGCTGCTGATCGGGCCCGAGGGGATCGAGGTGGCCCGGGTGGGGCCGCCGGCCTTCGACTATGAGACCTGGGAGGAACGGGTCTCGACCGGGCTGGAGGACCTGGATCGGATGCTGCGGGGCGGCTACTTTCGAGGGACGAGCACGGTGGTGACGGGGGCGTCGGGGACGGCGAAGACGACGCTGGCCGGCGCTTTCGCCGAGGCGGCGTGTCAACGAGGCGAGCGGACGCTCTACGTCTGCTTCGACGAGGGGAGCGAGGAGATCATCCGGAATCTGCGCTCGGTGGGCATCGATCTTCAGTCTCAGATCGCGGCGGGCCTGCTGCGGATGACGGGCGCGCGGGCGGAATCGAGGAGCGCCGACGAGCATCTGCTCTGCATCCGAGCCATCATCGACGAGCACGAGCCGCGCTGCCTGGTGATCGACCCCCTGTCGGCCATCACCCGGGCGGGCGGGCCGGTCCCGGCGCTGAGCGTGGCGCGGCGGTTGATCTACCAGACGAAGCGGGAGGGGATCACGCTGCTCTGCACGAGCCTGCTGGCGGGGGAGGATCCGGACGGGGAGGGGACGCCGCTGGGGATCTCGACGCTGGCCGACACCTGGATCCATCTCTCCTACAAGGCGCAGCGGGGGGAACGGAACCGGGCCCTGAGCATCGTGAAATCGCGCGGCACGGCGCATTCAAACCAGGTGCGGGAGCTGGTGTTGAGCAGCGATGGGCTGCGCCTGCGGGAGGTCTACACGGCGGGGGGCGAGGTGCTGATGGGAACGCTGCGCTGGGAGAGAGAGCGGGAGATGGAGGCCCAGCGGGAGCGCGTCCGGGCGGAGATCGAGCGGAGGCGCCAGGCGCTGAGGCTGGCCGAGGCGGAGGCGGAGGCGCGGCGGCAGGCCATCGACCGGGAGATCGAGGCGCGACGGATGGAGCTGGCCGCCCTGGAGGAGGAAGAGGAAGCCCGGGAGGAGGCCTGGCAGCAGCGCCAGCGGGGCATACACCGAGAGCGCGGCGGGGATAGGCAGGACCAGGAGAGATAGAGGCCGGGGGAGTGGTGCGAGGGACTTGGGAAGCAAGCGGAACGGGCAGGCGGAGCATCATCAGTCCGTCATCGAGATGAGGAGTTCAGGTTGACTGTTGAGGATGGTATGGGAGTGGAGATGGACGCAGCGGGCGGGCGGCTGAGGCTGCTGCTCTACGTGGCCGGCGACGCGCCAAACTCGGTGGAAGCGATGGCGAACCTGAAGGCGATCTGCGACGACTGCCTGGAGCCCGACACCTACGATCTGGAGATCATCGACGTCCTGGAGGAACCGCTGCGGGCCCTGGAGGACGGCGTGCTGGTGACCCCCACGCTGCTGCGCGTCTCGCCGTCGCCTCTGTCCATCGTGGGCACACTGGAGGACCACGCGAAGGTGAGACAGGCGCTGGGCTTGGATCAGCGGAAGCGATAGCGAAGGTGGTAGGAACCATGGATGATCGTCTGACCATCGAAGCGCAGGCCGATGAGATCAGCGAGCTGATACGACAGGTGAGCGACGCCGAGAGACGGCTGCAACGTCTGACCGACGGCCAGGTGGACGCTGTGGTGGACCCGGAGACGGGGAGGCCCATCCTCCTCCAGCACGCCCGTCAGGAGCTGCGGCGGGACCGAGCGCGTCTGCGACTGGTGATGGAACAGCTGCCGGCAGTGACGTGGACCACGGACAGCGATCTGCGGGTGCAGTCCCTCTCCGGGGCACTGCTCTCGGTCCTGGGCGTGGATGAGGAGGAGGTCCGGGGGGAGCACGCCGCGAATCTGGAGTCGTTTCTAAAGGTCCCCGACATTATGCCGGCGCACCGCGGGGCGCTGGAGGGCGAGAGGACGAGCTTCGAGGCGGAGGTCCGCGGGAAGACGTACGACTGCTCGGTGGAGCCCCTGCGCGACGCGAAGGGTGAGGTCGTGGGGTGCGTGGGGCTGGCGGTCGACGTGACGGCCCGGGTGACGATGGAGGATACGCTGCGTCATTCCCACCGGGAGCTGGAGAATCGAGTCGAGGAGCGGACAGCGGAGTTGTCGCAGGCCTACGAGGAGCTCCAGGTGACCGAGGAGGAGATCCGGCAGCAGAACGAGGAGCTGCGGGCCGCCCGCCACGAGCTGGAGCGGGAGCGGCGGCGCTATCGGGAACTGTTCGAGTTCGCCCCGGATGGCTACATCGTGACGGACAAGAAGGGCATCATCGAGGAGGCGAACTGGGCGGCAGCAGAGCTGCTGGGCGTGCGAGCGGATTTCCTGGAGGGTAAGCCGCTGCAGCTGTACGTAACCTCGGGGGACCGAGAGGCCCTCTACTCGCTGATGAACCGTCAGGATGAGGAGAACGACGGTCGTGACAGGCGGGCGACGGCGGAACTGCGTCTTCGTCCGCGCCAGGCAGCCCCTTTCCCCGCCTCCGTCAGCGTGGCCCCGATCCACGAAGGGGGGGAGCTCGTCGGCATGCGCTGGATAGTGCGCGACATCGGCGAGAGCCGGCGGCTGATGGAGGAGAACCGCCGCCAGCGGCAGTTCTTGGAGCGGCTGATGGACGTAGCCCCGGTGGGCATCGCCGTGGTGCGGGGCGAGGACCACCGGTTCGAGATGGCGAACCCCTACTACTGCAACATCCCCGGCGCGGAGCGTCCCGTCGTCGGTCGGACGTTCGAAGAGGTCTTCCCACACGCCGAAGGGTCAGACTTCCGGGTGCTGGACGAGGTCTACCGCCGAGCCCAGGCCGTGCGGCTGCGCGAGCGGCGACTGGTCATCCCCGAGGAGGGCGAGAGCCACTGGAGCATCGACGTGGTGCCGCTGCAAGGAACGGATGGGGCGGTCAACGGTCTGCTGATCCTCGCTCGGCACGTGAGCCGGGAGGTGCGGGCGCGGCGGGAGATCGAGCGGCTGGCAGTGCAGACGCAGCGTCAGGCCGATCAGCTGCGCGCGGTCTTCGAGGCTATGACGGACGCGGTGATCGTCTACGACGCTCAGGGCGTGCCGGTGGAGGCGAATCGGGCCGCCGTGGCGGCCTCCGGCGTGGATCCGGTCGGTGGCGACCGGTCAGACCTGATCGAGAGACTCCAGATCCGCGATCCCCGGGGCCAGCCGGTGACGACGGAGAGCCTGCCGTCGAGCCGGGCACTGCGGGGCGAGCGGGTGGAGGGGGCGCGCTACCTCTTCCGGAACGCCGATGGGGAGGAGCTGATGATCGTGGCGTCGGCGGCGCCCCTGGGCGCGGACGGGGCCGTTAGCGGGGCCGTCGTCGTCTGGCACGATGTCACAGAGCGGGAGCGCCTGCTGGCGGAGATCAACGCCCAGCGGCAGCGGGCCGAGGCGCTGGCCGTGGATCTGGAGCGAGAGCGGGACAAGCTGCAGACGATCATGGAGAACACCCACGCCCAGCTGGCGTATTTGGACGCCGACTTCACCTTCGTCCACGCCAACACGGCGTACGCCGAGGGCGCGGGCTATGCGAAAGAAGCGCTCGCCGGTCAGAACCACTTCGAGCTGTTCCCCGATCCAGAGAACGAAGCGATCTTTCGGCAGGTGGTGGAGACGGGAGATCCGGTCTCCTTCCGCGGCAAGCCCTTCGTCTACGCCGATGAGCCAGAGAGGGGGGTGACCTACTGGGACTGGAGCCTGGTACCGGTGACGGACGAGGACGGCGAGGTGACGGGGCTGATCTTCTCGCTTCTCAACGTGACCGAGCGGGAGCGGTTGATGCGACAGCTGGACGCCCAGCAGGCCCGCCTCAACGCCATCATCGAGAACACGCCGGAGGCGATCGTCGTGGTGGACGAGCGGGCGCGCATCACGCTGACGAACCCGGCGGCCGAGGCACTGTACGCGCGAGGCGTACCCTTCGGCGAGGATTACGGCAGCCACGGCGACCTCTGCATCTGCTATCCGGACGGGACCGCCTACCCCCCCCGCGACCTGCCGCTGACCCGGGCAGCGCTGGAGGGAGAGGCGTACGAGGATCTGGAGCTGGCGCTGATCAAGCCGGACGGCGATCGACGGGAGCTGCTGGCCAGCACCGCGCCCATCCGGGATCGCGATGGGACGCTTAGGGGCGCCGTGGGCGTCTTCCGCGACATCACAGAGCGGAAGCGGATCGAGGAGATCCTGCGACAGCACACGGAGCGGCTGCGGGTACTCCACGAGCTGGACCAGGCGATCCTGATGGCGGGCTCAGGAGAGGAGATCGCCCAGGCATCGCTGAGCCGGCTGCGGGACCTGGTGCAATGCCAGCGGGCGAGCGTGGAGCTGTTCGATCTCGAGGCGGAGGAGACAGTGGTGCTGGCGGTCGATACCGAGGACGAGACCCGTCTTAAGAAGGGGCGACGCATGCCGCTAGTGTGGCACCAATCGCTGCCCACCTTGCAGGAGGGGGAGGCGCGCGTGGTCGAGGATCTGAGCGACGTCCCACCCTCCCCCTCTATCGCGGCGCTGCGGGAGGAGGGCGTTCGATCCTTCGTCAGCATGCCGCTGTGGGCCCACGGCGAGCTGATGGGAGCGCTGAACGTGGGGCTGGACACCGTGGGCAGACCCAGGGCGGGGCAGATGGCGGCCATCAACGACGTGGCCCAGCAGCTCTCCATCGGCATCAGCCAGGCCCAGCTTCACGAGGCCCTCCGGGCCTACGCCGATGAGCTGGAGGAACGCGTGGCCAGCCGGACCGCCCAGCTGAGGGCCAGCGAGACCCGCTTCCGAGCCATCTTCGAGCAGTCGGCCCTGGGCATCGCTCTCCTGGATCAGGAGGCGAGGGTGATGGCCAGCAACCAGGCGCTCCAGGAGATGCTGGGACGGAGCAACGAGAAGCTGATGGGACAGCGCTTCACCGATTTCGCCCACGCCGAGGAGGACGTCGCGGCACACGCGCCGGTCTACCGCGAGCTGAGAAGGGGCGAGCGGGAGCAGCACCGGGCGGAGACTCGGTACGTGACGGCGGACGACGAGCTGCGATGGGCGAAGCTGGTGCTCTCGCTCGTGCGCGACGGCGCGGGCGAGCCGCAGTTCATCATCGCCATGGTGGAGGACGTGACGGCCAGGAAGAGGGCCCAGGAGGCGCTGGTGCAGTCGGAGAAGCTGGCCACCACGGGCCGGCTGGCCGCCTCCCTGGCCCACGAGATCAACAACCCGCTCCAGACGGTGATCGGCTGTCTGGGCCTGGCGGAGGAGTCGATGGAGGAGGACGAGGACGAGATAGAGACCTACGTCACTATGGCCCACGACGAGCTGAAGCGGGCCGCCGGCATCGTCAGCCGGCTGCGCGACCTGAGCCGGCCGACCGACCCCAAAGGCGGAGAGCCGACCGACGTCAACGAGGTGATCGAGAGCGTGCTGAAGGTGAGCCGCAAGGATCTGAAGGACCACGGGGTCCGCGTCCGGCAGGACCTGACGGAGGACCTGCCCCGGCCGGTGTTGATGCCCGATCGCATCAAGCAGGTGCTCCTCAACTTGGTGCTGAACGCCCGCGACGCGATGGCCCAAGGCGGGGAGCTGACGCTGCGTACCGCGTACGATGCCGGGGCCGACACGGTGGTGATCACGATCGCCGACAATGGAGCTGGGATACCGGATGACGTGATGGAGCGGCTCTTCGATCCGTTCTTCAGCACCAAGACGGAAGGGACGGGCCTAGGCCTGTTCGTGAGCAAGAACATCGTACAGGAGCACGGCGGGGTCCTCGAGGTGGAGAGCGAGGTGGGGCAAGGGGCCAGGTTCCACGTGCGGCTGCCCGTCTCGCCGAGCTGACTTGGCATGGAAGCGTAGAGACCCTTAGGGTTTGATCCAAGGGGACGAAGCCCTCCGCAGCAGAGTCAGATGACGAAGCAAAGAAGACTGCGCAAGGCCAACTGAAACCCTAAGGGTCTTCTCGGCTACTAGGTGCCTTGCGCCTCGCTGGCGCGCTGGATAGCGTTCTCCACGACGAGCTGCGCCTCGCTGCGCGTATGACGGAGCCCCGTCAACAACAGCTCCAGGAAGTCGGGATCGAGGTCGCCGACCCGGCGCAGGTGCTCGACCAGGCGATCCTGGTCGGTCTCGTCCCCCAGCATCAGCTCCGCCTCGAGCCCATCCAGCTCCTGGCGCAGTTCAGCTCTGGTCTCGTCGCTCAACGCCGGCTCTTGCCGGACGGTGGTCCGTAGCTGGTCGAAGAGCTGGGCGACGTCGAAGCTGAGCACGTCCAGCTCCCGGCGGACGGGGATAGACGCCATCCCGTCGAGGACGTCGCCCCCCAGCTCCAGCGCCTTCTCCACGGTGACGTCGCCGGCACGAACGTTGCCGTAGAGGTAGGTGCCCTCGCCGGCCTCGTCGGTATGGCGGCGCGGTTCCGCCTCGTGGCTCTCGATACGGGCGTCCTCACGGGGCACGAACTGAGAGGCCTCGGACTCCGGCATGCTGTCGCCCGTTGTGGAACCGACCGGCTGGCTGGTGGCGTAGTACGCTTCAAGAAGGACCTCCAGCTTGTCCGCCAGGCCGGGATCGGCCTCGATCATGGCCTCCAGCGCGCCGGTCAGATCGGCCGCCGTCTGGCGGGGGGCCGCCTCGAACTCATCCCATAGCGGCCCGTAGTCCAGCTGTCCCCCCAGCTCCCTTTGGAGCAGATCGATCACCTCCTGGACGGCGATGACGGCCTCCGGGCCGCGGAGGTCTCGAAAGGTCTCCTCGCCATCCTCGCAGTACTCCATCAAGACAGTCACAACGTCTGCCACAGCCATGGTTCACCCTCCTCCTTCCACGACGCACGCTCCGAACGACAATCCAACTAGGTATCCAACGTCAGCTTCCCCTATATGATACCATGGGACCGGCCTTTCCGGTTACGGGATAGATTGGAATCGATAGGGCGTCTCCACCGGGCGCTGGACGACCTCGGGCAGGCCCGACGCGGTCAGCGATTGTTCGCACGTCGACGGCGACAGCAGCCGTCCCAGGCAGACGTGGGCCTTGGCACAGGCTGCGGCGCCGCAGGCGGTAGCGAGCGCCCCAAGGTCGAGGAAGGTCTCTCCATCCGGATACACCTCCACGATCACGTCGACGTCCGGCATATCGATTGGGTCATACCTCCGTTTGCTGTGACTTGGAACCAGCTTTCTCACCTGCGTCCGCCGCCCAGGCTCGACCCGAGCCCGGAGCGCGGGCCCCATCCGCCCGATTCGGCGTGAAGCCGCAGCCACTGGATAAGATCCTGCCGTCGCAGGACGCCGGAGAGCTTCCCACCCTCCAGGACGGGAAGCTGACGGACGTCGCAGGTAGCCAGCTTGGTGATGGCCTCCGACGCGTCCTCCTCGGGCCGCAAGACGGTGCACTGATCGTAGGGCGTCATGATGTCCCCTATGCTGGTGCTGGCCCACGCATCATCGTTGACCGAGCGGACGTCCTCCAACGTCACCATACCCACCACCCGGCCGTCGTCCAGCACGGGGAAGGCGTGGTCGTCGCCGCCTATGATGTGTTCGTGCACCAGGCTCTCGACGGACGTCGTTGAGGAGACGGTGGGGGGATCGTTGCGCATCATACGCTTCACCGGCACGCCCTCCAGGAC
>CAZEQC010000046.1:16784-26909 GCA_964514285.1 uncultured Anaerolineales bacterium
CTCCAGGACGTCCTGAATGACCACTCGCTGATAGCTCTGCGCCGACGCGTTGTTGAGATACCAGCCGATGAAGCCGAGCCAGAGGCCGTTGACGAGGCCCGACCCGAAGAAAGGGATGGAGGCCCCCAAGGCCATGGAGACGCCACCGAAGATCATCAACCAACCGAAGCCCTGCCCCACCCAGGACGCCCAGCGCGTGGCACTGCGAAGATCATCGGTCACACCCCAAAGGATGGATCGCAGGACCCTCCCGCCGTCCAGGGGGAACCCGGGAATCAGGTTGAAGAAGCCCAGAATCAGATTCACCGACCCCAGCCAGAGAACGATCATGCGCACCGGGCCGAGCTGCGGGATGATCTCGGATGGCTCGCTGACGGTAGCCAACGGACCGCCGACCGCCCCGGCGATGAGCAGCAGGGCCCCGCCGATGACGAGGCTGGTGAGGGGGCCCAGGATGGCCATCAGGAACTCGCCCTGGGGGCTGTCCGGCTCCTCCTTGATGTTCGACACGCCGCCGAAGAGGAAGAGCGTGATGCTGTTGACCGGATTCCCGCGAGCCTCGGATACCAGGGAGTGAGCCAGCTCGTGAGCCAGGACCGAGCCGAAGAAAAGCAGAGCCGAGATGACGGCGAGCCCCCAGCGGAGGCTCTGGCTCCACTCGGCGTGGAACTGACCAAACATGTTGCCCAGGCTGTAGGTGACCAGGGCGAAGACGATCAGCCAGGTCCAATCCACGCGGATGTCGATGCCGAAGAAGCGACCGATACGAAAGCCTCGTCCTCTCTGCACAATGGCCTCCTCGCGCCAAAGCTGAACACAACCAACGGACCCGGCCCCAGGCCAAGACGCGCTATCTGGGTTCCCAGACCGCGCCTGACCGGAAGCGGATCAGGCATTACGGCATTACGAATCAAGGATACCACAAATAGCGCGCCCGTGGTGACGGGATGGATTGGACTTTGCGCTGGGTTAGGTTGGAGAAGGTTTGAGTTTGGTTGGGTTTGGGCATCTCTCAGTCAGCAGCTATAGGTGGCGTGCGCCTGCGAACCTCCTTTGATGGTATCCCAGCTACGTCGTGAGCTTCAGGGCGCGGGCGTAGAACAACCTGACGTAGTCCTTCACCATGCGCCGGGTGCCAAAGCGAGGCGCCACGGTCTTGATCGCTTCCTTCATCACCGGCACGAAGCGATGCGGCGCCCCATCGTCCGATCGCTCGTAGTAGCGCGGGATGATCTCCTCCTCCAGCAGGCGGTAGATGGCCTGCGCGTCGCGCTCGTCGCGGTCCTGTTGATCGTCCCGATCGTCCCCTTCGAAGGCCCAGCCGTTCTCACCGCTGTGGCCCTCGATCCACCAGCCGTCCAGAATCGAGAGATTGGGGACACCGTTGACGCTGGCCTTCATCCCACTGGTGCCGCTGGCCTCCAGAGGCGGCACCGGATTGTTGAGCCAGACGTCCACGCCGTGGACCATATACGTAGCCAGCTCCTGATCGTAATCCTCGACGAAGGCGATCCGGCCGGCGAAGGCCGGGTCCTGCGCCACCCGGAAGATCCTCTGAATCAGTCGCTTCCCCTGCGTGTCATTGGGGTGAGCCTCGCCGGCAAAGACGACCTGGACAGGCCGCAGGGGATCGGTCACCAGAGCTTTGAACCGCTCCATATCGTGGAGGATCAGATCGGGACGCTTGTAGTCGGTGAAGCGGCGCGCGAAGCCGAGCGTCAGGGCCTCGGGGTCGAGCAGCGCGCCGAAGGCGATCACGTGCCCCGCCGGCATCCGCTCATCGTGCCAGTTCGTGCGGGCACGACCGTCGATCTCCGCCAGCATGTCGCCCTTGAGGTCCTGATGCACCTCCCACAAGACGTCGTCGGGGATATCGTCGACGCCTTCCCACGTCCCTGGGTCGTCCTGGTCCCCGATCCAGGAGGGGCCCAGATGCTCATCGAAGACAGGCTGCAGCCAGCTGGCGTCGATCCAGCTCGAGAGATGGACCCCGTTGGTGATGGCCTCGATGGGGACGTCCTCCGGCTCCCGGTCGGGCCAGAGGGGGCTCCACATCTCTCTCGCCACCTCGCCGTGCCGCTGGCTGACGCCGTTGCGGAAGGCCGCGGTGCGGAGCGCGAAGACGGTGGTGTTGAAACCGGCATCCGGGTCCTCCGGGTTGGTCCCCAGCTCCAGGAACGCCTCCCGATCGGCATCTAGCTCCCGCAGGTAGCCGCTCAGATGCCGCTCTATGAGCTGGAAGGGAAAGATGTCGCTGCCCGCCGGCACAGGCGTGTGGGTAGTGAAGATGGTGGTCCCACGGACCTCCTGGAGGGCATCGTCGAAGCTGGCTCCCTGCTCCACCCGGGAGCGAACGCGCTCCAGGACGGCCAGAAACGAGTGGCCCTCGTTCAGGTGAAGAGCTCCCGGCTCGATGCCCAGCGCCGCCAGGACGCGCATGCCGCCCATGCCGAGCAAGATCTCCTGCCGCAGCCGCTGCTCGGCGTCGCTGACGTAGAGCCGGCTGGCGATGCTCCGATCCCAGGGGCGGTTGACGTCCAGATCGGGATCGAGCAGGTAGAGGCGCGCCCGACCGACCTTCACCTCCCAGGCGCCGACGTAGACGGGGGGATTGAGGGCCGGCACCTGCACCCTCAGCGGCTCACCGTCCTGGTCCAGGACGCGGCTGATGGGGTCGTCGCTGCGATCCAGAGGCTCCTCCACGTCCTCCTGCCAACCATCCGCACGAATGCGCTGGTGGACGTAGGCCTGCGAGTAGATCATGCCCACCGCCACCACGGGGACCGCGAGGTCGCTGCACGCCTTGAGGTAGTCGCCGGCCAGCACCCCCAGCCCTCCGGCGTAGACCGGGAGCGACGAATGGAGACCGTATTCCGCCGAGAAATAGGCCAGCGGCGCCTCAGGAGAACCGTGGTGCTGCGGAAACCACCCGTCCTCAGCCCTCACCGCCTCCTGGAACTGCTCCATGACCCTGTCGTACCGCTCCAGAAACGCCTCATCCCGGGCGACGTCCTCCAACCGATCCTCGGGGAGCCTGGTCAGCATGCGGATCGGGTTGTGGTCGCTGTCCCGCCAGGCGTGGGGATCCAGCGTCCGGAAGAGGTGCCAGGCCGCGCGATGCCAGCTCCACCATAGGTTGTAGGCCAGTTGTTCGAGGCCCGCGATCCGCTCTGGGAGCTCCGCCAGGTGGTTCTCTCTGTCCATGATGTGCTCTCCTCTCGTCCTAATCGCCGTCCATGCCTTCCAGCAGCTCCAGCGCCCGGAGCAGCTGCTCGTCGTCGCTCTCACGCAGCTCTGCCGCCGTGGTGTCCCGCAGCCGCAAGCGCATCAATGGCTCCGCCTCGGGGGGCAGCGTGACCTGCTCGTTGGGATCCAGCCCCTTCTGCCAGATGACGCGCCCATCGGGGGTGAGCCACTCCTCGACGGCCAGCAGCAGCACCGATCCGTCGGACAACGTGAACTCGTTGAGGACGGTGCCAGCCCCGAAGGTCGTGGTCCCCACCACGTTGGCCCGCTGGTGGTCCTGCAGGGCCCCGGTGACGATCTCGGCAGCGCTGGCCGTCCCGCCGTTGGTCAAGGCCACCATGGGGATATCGACCGCCTGGACACCCCTTCTGACCGGCTCCGCCGTGGTCTCCCCGTCGGCAGCCCGCCGCAGCAGCACGTCGCCGCTCTCGACGAACTGGCTGGTCACCCCCACGGCCTCGTCGAGGAGGCCGCCCGGGTTATTGCGCAGATCGAGAAGTAGGCCGCTGATCGCCTCCTCCCCTTGGATCTCCGCCAGGGTCTCCTTCAACGCCTCGGTCGTTCCTTTGCTGAAGGCCGAGATGCGCACATAGGCCACCGTCGTGCCCGGGAGCCGCTGCCAGGTCACCAGATCGAGATCGACCTCGGCCCGCTCCACCGTCACCTCCCGGGTCTGCTCTGTGTCCGGATCGAGGATCGTCAGGGTCACCTCGGTGCCGGCTGGCCCCGAGACGCGGCTCACGACCTGGTCCAGGGAGAGCCCGGTGACATCCTCGCCGTTCACCGCCAGGATGACGTCGCCGGCCTGCAGGCCAGCTCGCTGGGCGGGGCTGTCGTCGATGGGCGCGACGATCACCACCCGCCCCTCCTCCATCTCGACGTAGGCGCCGATGCCCTCGAACGCGCCCTGGAGCTGGGCCTGGTGGCGCTCGGCCATGTCGGGGTCCAGAAACCGGGTGTGCCCCACGTCGCCCAGGGTCCGCACCATGCCGCGTATGGCGCTGTAGGCCATCTGCCGGGGCTCGACGCCCGCCTGATTGACGTACTCGCGCTCAATCGTCCTCCACGCCTCGGCCATCAGCTCGAACGGGGCCTTCGCCTGCGGAGGGACGGTCACCGTGGACGCGCTCGCGGGAAGGCGACGGCCAAGCAGAACACCGCCCGCCAGCCCGACCATAAGGGCCACCAGCGCCAACCCTGCTGCACCAAACGCGAAGAGACGCCGTCTCATCGGCCTCACACCTCTCGGTTCTCTCTCAGCCATCGGCCACCACCTCGTTCAGTCGATCGCGGGCCTCAGCGAGGGGGCGCGCGTGGTCCATCACGTCCTGCCAGGGATCCTCCTTCTGCCCCAGACGTCGAAAGATGTTGCTCACGGTGTAGGTCTGCGAATGGAGATCCGGATCGGACAGCTCGTCCCAGTCGAGGGGCGTCGCCACCGGAGCGCCCGGCTTGGCCCGCACGCCGTAGGGTGCGATGGCATTCTGGCCGTAGGCGTTGCGAAGATAGTCGAGGAAGAGGCGGTCGCCGCGCTGATCCTTACGGACCTCAATCGTCAGGCGATCCGGCTGCCTCTGCGCCACCACCCGGGCCACGTCCTCGGCGAAAGCTCGCACGGCGTCAAAGGTGGCGCCCCGCTCCAGGGGGACGACGACGTGGGCGCCCCGCGACCCGGTGGTCATCACAAAGGGCACCAGGTCCAGATCCTGCAACAGATCGCGAAGCGCCTGGGCCGCCAGGCGGACCGGCTGGAAGGCACTGTTGGGCGGATCGAGATCGAAGATCAGCTTGTCTGGATGGTGCAGCCGATCGGCCCGGCTGAGCCATACGTGGGGCGTGATCAACCCCTGGTCCACCAGATAGACCAGGGTCGCCTCGCTGTCGCAGACCACCGCGGGCTGATGCCCGTCGTCCTCCTTGACCCTGACAGAGACCCGGGTGATCCAATCGGGGAAGTAGTCTGGAGCCTCCCGCTGATAGAAGCCCTGGTTCTGGATGCCGTCGGGAAAGCGCTGCATGGTCAACGGCCGTCCTGCCAGATGCGGCAGCATGGTATCGGCCAGCCGGCGGTAGACGTCGATCAGGTCGCCCTGGGTGATCCCCTCGTCCGGGAAGATGACATCGTCCAGGTTGGCGACCGTGAAGCTGTGGGATCCCACCTCGATGGTCTGTTCGCTCATCGTCCTTCCCTCCTCCCCCGCTATGGATGGTGCAAGATTAACATCAAGCCGAAGAACCGGTGTGCCAGCACCTGGGGCACCCGCTCCTCCCCCACGGCGAAGCGCTCACACGCCCCTGTGGTGGTCACGGTTATGGGTTCTGGCCTATCAGCCCTAACCCTCTTTCGGCTGGCACTCGGGACAGTAGTAGGCCGTGCGGCTCGACACCTTGACCCGTTCCAACTCGGCGCCGCAGATGGGACACTTGCCTCCCTCGTGTCGATGCGGCGCGATGAAGGTGTCCGGGAAGCGGTCTGGCTGAGCACGACATGCGATGGCCTGCTCCAGCACGTCCTTGACGGCGTGGAACAGGTCCTCCAGGGTCTCCTCGTCCAACCGGTTGATCTTGGTGCGGGGATGGATCTTGACCTGAAAGAGGATCTCGTCGGCGTAGACATTGCCGATGCCGGCGACGGTGTGCTGATCCATCAAAAAGGCCTTGGTCATCACGCGCCGACCCTCGACCAGCTCCTTGAAGGTCGCCAGATCGAAGGCCGGGTCGAGGACGTCCGGTCCTAAGCCTCTCTCGCGCACGAACCGCTCCACATCGTCGATCACCTCGACCTGCCCCAGCTTCCTCATAGCGTAATAGGCGAGATGGTAGCCATTGGCGAAGTGGAGGAGGAGCCGGTCGTACGCCGGCTCCTCCTCCATAGCCTTGAAGTAGGCCAGCCCGCCCGTCATGCCGAAGTGGAGCAGTAGAACGTCATCGGAACCCTCATCCAGGGCCACGAACAGGACCTTGCCGTGGCGGCAGGTGTGGTCGAAGGAGCGCCCGATCAGAGCCTGGCGCAGCTCCTGCACCGACGTGTGCTCCATCATCTGGTCGCTGTGCACGTCGACCGCCTCGATCTCCCGGTGGAGCGACGTGGCCTGCAGATAGCGCCTCATCGTCTCCACGTCCGGTAGCTCTGGCACACCTCCTCCTCGCCCAGCCTGTCCCCAGGCCGCCTGTCCCCAGGCCGCCCATCCCTCAGGCCGACGAGGTTCCTGCCTCGTCGGATTCGGGGGTGAGCAGCCTATGATACGCCTTGGGCATCGCCAGGATGATGTGGCGCCACTCGCCCTCCGGGAGGACCCGCTCCAGCACGGCGGTCACCGCGTTGGCCTGCTCGATGGCCACGCCGCGCGTGACGTCGGCCCGCGCTCCCACGCGGTCGTAGAACTCCTGCAGGCTGAGGCAGGCAGCACCCTGGCGGGTGACTTCCGATTCGACGTACGCATAGAGAGCCTCCTCGAAGGGCTTCGGCAGCTGAGAGGCAAGATGGCGCCGCTCCGTTCTGTAGAGGCATTCGCCCAAGCTCGACAGCGTCGCCTCGATGCCCCTCAGCGCCTCGTCTTGAGAGTCGAAATCGCCTTCCTCCTGGACCCGCTCAACGAACTCGTGATAGCGCATAACCTTCCTCCCTCCGTGGCTACACGATATCATCCAGCTTGTCGAGGATGCCCTCCTCTTCCTCCTCCGTCTCTTCGGGCACCTCGCCAGCCGGATACCACGTGCCGGACTCCTCGTCCTTGGTGAAGTCGCGTTTGACGGCCGCCCAGGCATCGCGGTTGGCCACCGCCTCCTGGGACATCTGGCCGGCCTGCTCCTCGTCGTAGAGCTCCCACGAGGCGTTGTAGGCCTCCAGATAGATCTCCTGGGCCTCCTCGGGTAAGACCTTCTTGACTGTCTCCGGCAGTTCGTCCTTGCTCTCGACCATCGTTATCCTCCCTGTGCTGTAAGATGACGCTGGAACCACTCGCGAGCCAGGCGCGCCACCTGGTCCAGGGCGCCCGGCTCCTCAAAGAGGTGTCCGGCGCCAGCAATAACCTCCAGCTGCTTCTCCGTCTCTAGTTGTGCCAGGGCTTGTCGATTCAGATCGAGGACCTGGGTATCGTTGCCACCGACGATGAAGAGCGACGGGGCCTCCACCTCTTCGAGGATCGCCTCGGCCATGTCGACCCGGCCGCCGCGGGACACCACGGCTTCGACGACGTCGGGCCGCCGGGAGGCCGCTATGAGGGCCCCCGCGGCCCCCGTGCTGGAGCCAAAGGCCCCCACGTGGAGATCCTCGGTCTCCGGCTGTTCCTGGAGCCAGTCCAAGGCCCCGGTCACCCGATTGGCCAGACGGTCGATGTCGAAACGAATCCGTCGCGTACGTCGATCGACCTCCTTCTCCTCCGGCGTCAGGAGATCGATGAGCAGGGTCGCCAAGCCCCCCTGGCGCAGCTCTCGGGCCACGAAGCTGTTGCGCGGGCTGTGGCGGCTGCTTCCCGTCCCGTGGGCAAAGAGGACGATGCCCTCAGCCCCCTCGGGAACGCTCAGATTCGCCTCCACGGTGGCGCTATTCACCGAGACGCGCACCAAGTCTCCTACGTCATCCCGCTCCACTGATCGGTTCATAAGCCTACCTCCTCGCGTCTGCTAGCCTTCATTCACAACAAGCGGCAGCCAGACCTGAGGCACGACGAAGGGCGCCTGCGCATCGACGGCGATCGAGGCCTCCGGCCGGCCCAGGAAGGGCTCCTGGAGCCCGGCGCCATCCACCGCCCGGGCCTCAAAGTCGTAGACACCGTCGCCAGCAAGGGCCGAAAAGCGATCGCTGGTCGCCAGGGTCTGCGGATGCCACATAACCCAAGCCCCGCCGTTGTAGCGGTACCGCACGTCGTAGTAAGCAATGCCGCTCACGTCGTCGTGTCCGGTCCAGCTGACCATGAAGCTGGTCTCGTCCGTCTTGGTCGGCAAGGGGGTGACCATCGTGCTGGGCGGCTCGGTATCCACCAGCGTGGAGGCCTCTGGTTCGCCGGTGAAATCCTCGACCAGACCGAAGTGGTCGACCGCCCGGGCCTCGAAAGCATAGGCCCCATCCTTGAGGGCGTTGAACGTGGCGCTGGTGGCCAGGGTCTGCTGCTGCCAGGGGATCCAGCCGCCGCCCTCGAATCGATACCGCACGTCGTAGTACTGGATGCCGGACCCATCGTCCTGTCCGGACCAGCTGACCGTGAAGCTGGACCGGGTGGAGTAGGTAGCCAGCGGGTCGACCGACGTCGATGGCGGCTGGGCATCCACCGTGGTGCTGGCCTGGGGAGCGCCGAAGGGCTCCACGTTGCCGGCCCGATCCTCGCCCCGAGCCCGGAATTCGTAGAACTTCCCGTCCTGACCGGCGGCGAACGCGGCGCTGTTCGCCGTGCTGTCCTCGATCCACGTGGCCCAGGCCCCGCCGTCGACCCGATATTGGACGTCGTAGGAGGCGATGCCCGACCCACCGGGGTCCTTCCCGCTCCACGAGACGACGAAGTCGCGATCCACGAAGTCGGGCAAGGCATTGACGCTCACGATGGGCGGCTGATCGTCGTGGAAGACGGTGTAGTCCACGACCAGCCGAGGGTAATACTGATTGGTCGTCTCCCGCGAGTAGAAGGCCCGCTCCCGCTGCTGCACGGCCTCGTCGCCAATGATCTCCATGCCGTGATTGGCGTGGGTGCCGTCGACCCAGTCCTCCACCAGCCCGGTGACGTCCCACGCATACCAGGCGATGGCGCTGGCCACGTCGGCCCGGGCCCGGATCTCCCGCCAATCCGGCTCACGGTTCCACGTCACGTCCATCTCGCCCCAGCTGGAACAGAGCCGGCGCAGGATGGTGCCCATCGGCTCGTCGTCGTAGGGCGACGAGTAGTTCAGGCGCAGCTTGAGGCGAGCGTCGTTGATGACCGACCCCTCCGGTATGTTGTCCAGCACGTCGAAGCGGAGAATCATCCGTTCCGCCCCGAAGTTGTTCTCGCCGACCTGGTTGTAGCCCAGGTAGAGGGCGTCCATGCCGAAGTTCTGGTTAGGCCACTCCGAGGCGATGTAGACGTCGGCCTCGGCGGGCAGTTCGACGACGGTGTCGACGTGCCCCTCCGGCGTCATCTCCCGCTCCAACACCCGGGGCTCCCGCTCCGGGGCCTCCCGCTCCCGGAGGCGGGATGGAGCCGACCGCTCACTATCCTGAGGCCCCGGTCCGTCTTCCTGAGCGGCCACCCCCACGGTTGGGACCAGCAGCGATCCGATCAGCATCAGCGGTCCTATGAGACGCATCACATGCGTGATGATCTTGGTGTGTCCCGACAGCTTATCCCTGTGCACGTTGTTGATCCTCCTTGTCTATCCGGCCTCGCCAGACCCCGTGTCATCCGCTAGATGCGTCTCGATAACGCCTCAAGCTGCTCATCTCGGCTCGGCTCAACTCTGGTGATCCTCGATCAATCGTCATCAGGGCCTCTGAAAAGGAGCCCGCGCGTCGATCAGGATCGACGCCTCCGGTCGCCCCGTGAACGGCTCCTGTAGGCCCAACGCGTCCACCGCGCGGGCCTCGAAATCGTAGCGCCCGTCTACCAGCGTGGTGAAGAGCGCTTGAGACGCCACAGTCCGCTGCTGCCAGGGTACCCAGTCGCCCTCGTTCAGCCGATACCGCACGTCGAAGGCGCGAATGCCAGACCCCGCGTCACGTCCCACCCACGTCACGTTGAAACTGGCCTCGTTCTCGCGGACGGGGAGACGCCTCACCCGCGACGTTGGCGGCACGTCGTCGACGGTGGTCTGCGCCTCGGCTGCGCCGAAGGGCTCTACGTTGCCCACCCGGTCCTCGCCGCCCTGCGCCGGCACTACCGGGGTTCTGGTCGGCGGTTCCCGCTCCAT
>CAZEQC010000047.1:0-26590 GCA_964514285.1 uncultured Anaerolineales bacterium
GAATCACGTCTTCTCACATTATGGCGAGCTGCGGTATCGCCGTTGAGGCCGACACCGCCCTTCAACCACAGGCGGGCTTGATGCATCTGTTTTAGGGGGCGTTCACGGACACCGTTGCGCGAGCAGTTTTTCAAGCTGAAGACCAAGAGATATACCCTTGAGGCCCGAACTCGCTGCTAAACGCCGCTTGAGCTGGCTTCCAATCACGTGGTGCCCGCCCAGGGCATTGACTCATTCAAGTCGCTGTTGAGTATTCAATCAATAGGAGAACAACCATGAAAGAACGACTACAGCAGCTCCCGCGATATTGGATCAGTCTGGTCATCCTCATCGTCAGCCTGATGCCCGCGAGCTACGTGCTGGCACGAAGCTCTGCTCCAGTGCCCACATTCCAGAGCCCGACGGACACCCCCAGCCCGCCGCCAAGCAATATCCTTGGTCATCATACAGTACGAGCAGGCGAGACGCTGTACTGCATTGCGCGAGCTTACGGGGTTGATCCAGCAGCCATTGCCAGTACCAACGGCGTCGTTAATCCCAACCTGATCTACGCGGGGATGGTGCTGGCGATTCCCAATGTGCCAAAGACGTTGCCCCCGGGAAGGGTCTGTCCGCGTCAGTTCGGCGGTACACCACCGCCTCCGCCGCCAGGTTGTCGATGGCACCACGTGGTGACCAGCGGAGAGAACCTGTATCGTATCTCGCTGCACTACGGCGTCAGTATGTATGCGATAGCGCAAGCAAACAACATTCTCAACTTGAACCTGATCTACGTGGGACAGACGCTTTGCATCCCCTAGCTCTCCAGGACAAACCCTCGGGCCTCACCAGTTGGTGAGGCCCGAGATACAGGGCAGTCGGACGTAGCGCCTCTAGCTCTCGCCCATGGTAGGGTCTCGAGGGGGTGTAGCGTTCACACGCATAAGCAGGTCCGATTGCTTTCTGTAAGCGGTTTACAAGACTTCGGACGTCTGTCATTGCTCAAAGTGACGTGGTAGACCCGGTCTCAGGCTAAGAAGGTTAGCGGTCAAGCCCCACCAGCACAGCAGGACCAGGATCACCAGCCAGGTCAGCGCACTACCGTGACGAGCGCCTCAATGGCTCTCTCGATGGCCACGTCGTCGATGCCGTGGTGAGTCACCGCGCGGAAACGACCGCCGCCACGGCTGTTCACGAGCACCCCCTGTTCAGCCAGTTCCAACTTCACCTGTTGCGGTGACTTAGGTACATTCTCCTTGATCTGGAAGTAGAGGATGTTTGTCGTCACCGGCGCTACCTCTATACCAGGCGACTTCGCCAAACCATCGGCCAGATGCTTCGCCCGGATGTGATCCTTGACCAGTCGATCCGTCATATGCTCAAGGGAGAAGATTCCAGCTGCAGCGACAATGCCAGCCTGGCGCATTCCGCCACCCACGACCTTTCGGGCGCGCCGGGCGTTTGCTATGAAATCGGTGCTTCCACAGACCATGGAGCCCACCGGCGCGCATAACCCTTTGGAGAGACAGAACATCACAGAATCCACATCGCGGACAAGATCGCCGACGTCAACGTCGAGAGCAGTGGCGGCATTGAAGACACGAGCTCCATCTAGATGGACCTTCAGGCCGTGATCGTGAGCGAGCTCGGCCACCTGCTCTATATAACTGATCGGGAGCGGCGATCCATTGCACATATTGTGGGTGTTCTCCAAGCAGACCAACCGAGTGCGGGGAAAATGGGGATCATCGGGACGGATGGCCCCCTCTATATCGCGGAGGGAGAGCCTACCGTCATCTTGATTGGCCACGGGATACGGGGTCATACCACCCAGAGCGGCCATCCCGCCCTGCTCGAAGTGGAAAGTATGGCTGCGATCGCCCACGATCACCTCATCGCCGCGTCCGCAGTGGGCAAGCAACGCCACCAGGTTTCCCATGGTGCCGCTGCAGACAAACAGAGAGGCCTCTTTTCCAAGTCTCTCGGCCACCATCCTCTCCAATTCGTTTACGGTGGGATCCTCTCCATAGACGTCATCTCCCACGGGGGCCCGAGCCATCGCCTCGCGCATGGCAGGCGTGGGTTTCGTCACAGTATCGCTGCGCAGATCGATTGCCTTCATGTCTTACCTCCAAGTTTCTACAGCGTGAGTTATGAGCATTGACTTGCTGTCAGATTATAATCCCCACTCTTCTCTGGTCAACAGTGAGAATTGTCTTCAACTCAGAGGGCCATCGACGGAAGGCCCCATCAAACGAACCGGGCTTGGCAAAGCAGCGCTGTGTGATCGGCTCGGTTCAGCACGCATGCATGCTTGACCTATCGTCACCGTCATCTATAATGACTCTACTCCTTACCATGTAGACGGCACGCGGCAGGGAAGGAAAGATATCAGTGATATAGAACGCCGGAGGCCGAAAGGGGCACGCGTGTGGAAGTCATCCTGACGCATGAGAACGCGGATTTCGATGCCATAGCCGGCTTGCTCGGAGCCAGCAAGCTATTCCCAACAGCTATCCCGGTGTTACCTCGTCGTATCAATCGGAACGGCAGCGCCTTTCTCCAGCTGTATGGTGCCGAACTGCCGTTCGTTTCTCCAGACGACTTACCACGTGAGGAGATCGATCGCGCCATCTTGGTCGACACGCAGAGCCTGGTCACCTTGAAGGGTATGGCATCGGACCTAAAAGTGGACATCATCGACCATCATCAACTGGACCGGGATCTGCCGTCAGGCTGGACCTTCTCTGGCGAGCTCATAGGAGCGACGACGACTCTCCTCATCGAGGAGATCTCAGCACGTTTCCTGAAGCTCACCGAGCTCGAAGCGACCTTGCTACTGCTGGGGATCTACGAAGACACCGGGTCCTTGTCTTATCAGTCCACCACGGTGCGCGACATGCGGGCCGCAGCCTGGTTGATGGAACAAGGCGCTCGATTGGAACTGGTGAACGAGTTTCTGCATCATCCGCTGGGGCCAGAGCAGCGCAAGCTCTACGAGCGTCTGCTGGAGACGAGCGAAACCCACGAGATCGACGGACATACGATTATTATCGCCGCCGAACGAGCGGAAGGCTTCACTAAAGGTCTCTCAACCCTGGCCCACAAGCTGCGAGATCTGCTAGAGCCCTCAGCGCTGTTCATGTTTGTCGCGCTGGACGGGCGCATTCAGCTCGTGGCACGCAGCACGACCGACGACATCGACGTTTCCGCTGTAGCCAAGCACTTCAGTGGCGGAGGGCATGCCCGCGCCGCGGCAGCGCTGATCCACGACCGAGAGCTGGAGAGCGTGCGCAGAGAACTGCTCGACATGCTGCCCGATGTCGTCCAGCCAGCCGTGACAGTGGGAGAATTGATGTCGCTGGGTGTTCAGGTCCTCTCGCCGGGGGACACCGTCGGTGACGCAGCCGAGCATATGCGCCGCACCGGCCACGAGGGGTATCCAGTCGTGGAGGATGGCCAAGTGATCGGGCTCGTGACGCGTCGTGCGATCGATCGAGCTCAGCAGTTCGAAATGACCGACGCGTCTGTCACACAGGTGATGGAGGCCGGCAGCGTCACTGTCAGTCCCGGCGACTCGGTCGAGTATCTGCAGCAGCTTATGATTGAGAGCGGATGGGGCCAGATTCCGGTGGTAGAGAACGGAAACGTGCTCGGCGTTGTGACTCGCACGGATCTGATCAGGCTCTGGGGCGTACCGGAGGAGCCGTCGCGTCGCTTGAGGATCGCCGCGCGCCTCGAACAAGCTCTGTCCGATCCTGTCCTTACATTGGTCCGCCACATCTCGCGGATGGCGCACAGGATGGACGTGGTGCCCTACTTCGTCGGAGGCTTGGTACGCGACCTGTTGCTCGGCCAACCGATTGTCGACGTGGATATGGTGATTGAGGGAAACGCTATTGCCCTGGCTAATCGGCTGGCGGATGCCCTGGGCGGGCGGGTGATCGCCCACAGGCGCTTTGGCACAGCGAAGTGGCTTCTATCTAACGGCGTCTGGGCGAAGGTTACGGATCAAGTCGCGAGAGAGAGCGACCTGCCCCCTAGCGTCGACTTCGTCACGGCGCGCACTGAATTCTATACGTATCCGACAGCCCTACCACAGGTGGAACAGAGCTCGATCAAGCAGGACCTTCATCGACGAGATTTCACGATTAACACCCTCGCCATTCGCCTCGATCCCGATCACTGGGGAGAATTGCTCGACTTCTACGGCGGAGAGGAGGATTTGGAAGCAGGCGTCATCCGAGTGCTCCACAGTCTCAGTTTCATCGATGATCCAACGCGAATCCTTCGTGCGGCACGACTGGAAAGCCGGCTGGACTTCCATCTGGACCCACGCAGCGAACAGCTGATCGGCGATGCTCTGCCGCTGCTGAGACGAGTCAGCGGTGACCGGATCCGGCACGAGCTAGAATTGATCTTCCAAGAAGACGAACCAGAGCGAGCACTGTGCCGGCTGGATGACCTGGAGGCACTGACGCATATTCATCCCGACCTACAGTGCGACGACTGGCTGAAGGCAAACTATCGCACCCTACGAGAGACCTTTGAGCCCCATATCTGGGGGCTGGCATCGGAGGATACGTCCTTCGTCCATCTAGCCATCTTGGCCTATCGACTCGACGAGCAGGCAACGAAAGTGCTGAGCAAGCGCCTGAAATTGAAGCGAGAGTATGAAGAGGATTTGCTTCTGGTAGAGGACTTGCGGCAGAAGCTGCCCAAGCTCGCGGATTTGGATCGAACGAGCAACATCTACCACCTGCTGGAGCCCTATGCCTCCCGCGTCCTGGCCGTCGTCTGGATCGCCAGCGACAGCGCCATCATCCAGAGGCGCGTGCTCCGTTATCAGACGGGCTGGCGGTTGGTGGAACCGGAGATCAGCGGTGACGATTTGAAGGCTATGGGGTTGGAACCAGGCCCCCTCTTTGGCGATCTATTGAGGCGAGTGCGAGAAGCTCGCTTGAACGGTGAAGTGAGCACACGAGAGGAAGAGATAGCTTTGGTGAAAGAGCTACTGGCTTCTCAGGAGCACCTTGAGAACAACAAGAAGGAGACGCGATGAAGAGAGAAACAGAGCGAGAGCCTAGACCAACAAGGGTCGTGGAGGCCGATCCGCTCCACGTGAATGGACGGGAGCTGGTGCCTTTGGTTCGGGTGACGAGCCGAGCAAAACGACGAGCATCCCTCTACGAGGACGGCCTGGCGGGACAGGGCTACGGCCTCGTCCATATGAGGCCGGTGGCAGTGTTGGACAAGGAAGATCGTCACTCGATTCATAACCAGACAGCACGCGCCGTCGGATGGCTGATCCTGGTCGCCATGCTGATTCCGTGGCTGACGGCCCTGATCGTCATTGTATCCCGTTGGTTGGATGGTAAGCACTCGCGGGAGGGATCTGCTTGACAACCAAACGGGAGTGGTTATAATCACTTGCGTAAAGGTTTTTCAAGGAGAAAGCAAATGACCAAAGTTGAACTGAGAAACGGTGAATCATTCGAGTCTCTGCTGAAGCGCTTCAACAAGCAAGTGCACAGTGACCGGGTGTTATGGGAAGCACGACGTCGCCGCTTCTTCGAGAAGCCTAGTGTGGTCCGGAAGCGCAAGCGAGCGGCCAAGCTGCGCAAGAGCCGCCAGCAGACGCTGAAGGATCAGCAAGGCGGCTTCTAACAAACGATGACTCTGAAAGAGCGTCTACAGCACGATCTCAAGGAAGCACTCCGCGCGGGGGATAAACAACGGAAGAACGTCATCCGCATGGCTCTGGCTGAGATCACGAACGCCGAGATCGAGCAGGGCAGACGAACAGGCGAGACGGAACTTGAGGACAAGGACGTCGTCGCCGTACTGCAAAGACAGGCGAAGCAACGCCAGGAAGCCATTGACGAGTTGGAGCGAGTAGATCGCCCGGATCTGCTCGCTCAAGAAAGAGAAGAGCTGGCGATCCTAGAGGATTATCTGCCTGAGCAGCTCTCACGAGAGGAGATCGTCGAAGAAGCTCGACAGGTCATCGAAGAGCTCGATGCAACGAGTATGAGGGATATGGGCCCTGTGATGGGGCAACTCATGTCGAAGCTCCAAGGGCAAGTTGACGGTCACGTTGCGAGCAAAGTGGTCCGGGAATTGCTGACCAGCCGATAGGCACTCGCCAACCGCGAGTCATACGAGCATCACGAGAGGGAGCGCCTTAGGTGCTCCCTTTTGTTGCTACCTTATGCAAGCGAACGGATTCAATAACCACAAAGACAACCAGGAGAAGAGAGACCCAGATCAGAATGGTCGCCACTGGTGGGCCTGGCTACGTTTAGTCCTGTTGGGACTGGCGCTGGCAGCCGTGACGACGCTGGTGATGGTTCAGCCGTTGCTGCCTACCGGGCAAGTGATGCTAGAGGTGGGGGATGTGGCTCCCGGAACGATCCGAGCGCCCCAGACGCTGGCCTATGACAGCGCCATTCGCCGGGAGGAGGAACGGGGAGCAGCTGCCTCCCGTGTGGAATCAATCTATACCTCTCCCGAAGGCGACCTGGCTCGCCAACAACTCGAGCGAGCCCGCGAGGTTCTCGACTACCTGGGGTCAGTCCGAGCTGACCCATTGGCTTCGACTGCCCGGAAGAGAGCCTGGGTCCTGGCGGTTCCTGAATTGTCGACCCTGACACCCGACGTGATCGACAGCATGCTTGCTATGTCGAATCAGAGCTGGGACCGGGTTCAGCTGGAAACGCTGGCCGTGATCGGGGAGGTGATGCGCCAGGAGATCCGCGAGGGAGGGATCGACGGGATTCGCAGTCGAGTACCCAGGATGATCAGTCTCGACCTCTCCGATGAAGAGGCTGCCGTGGCCACAGCGCTCACTCAGAGCTTTGTGATCCCCAACTCGTTCCTCGACCCCGTGGCCACTGCCAAAGCCCAGACTGAGGCCCGTCAGAATGTCGGGCCCATTGCTCGCCGCTTCGAAGAGGATCAGGTCATCGTACGCGAAGGAGATCGTGTCACAGCTCTTGACATTGAGGCCCTGGATCAGTTTGGGCTGCGTCAGCCTCGAATAGAATGGACAGATTTTGTCGGGGCGGGCGTGCTGGCCGTTCTGGCAGTCACGGTGCTCTACCTCTATCTGGCACGGTTTGAACCCGATGTCGTTTGGAAGGGACATCGCCCCTTCCTTCTGGTCCTGTTGACCGTGGTCTTCGTGCTTGGATCCGGGCTGATGGTGCCTGGTGGAGGGGTGCTGCGCTACCTTGCTCCGGCACCGGCCCTGGCCATGTTGCTCACAGCGACGCTGGGCCGACATGCAGGAGCCTCGTCCGCCGTCTTCCTGGGAGCGATGACGGGTATGATCGCGGGCGGTTCGCTCGACATGGCGATCTACGCTTCCCTAGGAGGGCTAATCGCCGCCCTGGCCCTCGACCGAGTCGAGCGGATCGGCGAGATGTTCCGAGCGGGGGCCTTTGTCGCTCTGACCCACGTTATGGTGTTGGTCATCTTCTACTTAACCGAGGACGCCAGGCTGCCGAGCGAATTAGTTGCCTCAACGCTAGCGGGTGTGGTCAATGGAGGGCTGTCATCGAGCCTGGCGCTCGGCGGCCTCTTCTTGATTGGGCCATTGTTCGACATCGTCACAACGATGCGTCTCATCGAACTGAGCCGACCGGAACACCCGTTATTGCAGCGGATGCTGCGTGAGGCGCCTGCCACGTACCATCACAGTCTTATGGTCGCAAACTTGGCCGAACAGGCCGCCGAGGGTATCGAGGCCAATGCTCTGCTCACGCGCGTAGGTGCCTACTATCACGATATCGGTAAGATAGCCCGTCCCTACTTCTTCTCCGAGAACCAAGCTGAGGGGTTGAATCCGCACGACAGATTGGACCCTGAGACGAGCGCCGAAGTGATCATAGGTCACGTCACTGACGGCCTTAAGCTGGCAAAACGCTATCATCTTCCAAGCCAAGTACGCGACTTCATCCCAGAGCATCATGGAGGGAGTCGAGTAAGCTTCCTCTATCACAAGGCGGTACAGTTGGCCGGGGATGAAGAGCTGGTGAACGAGGCAGTCTTCCGCTACCCCGGTAGCAGGCCTCAGAGCCGGGAGACCGCCTTGGTCATGCTAGCGGATGGCAGCGAGGCCGCTGTTCGGTCGGCGCGTCCGGAAAGCGGTGAGGAAATAGCGGAAATCGTCGACCACATTATCGACCAACGCATCGATGACGGTCAGCTGAACGAATCCGGCTTGACGCTGCAGGATGTGGAGACCATCAGACAGGTCTTTGCGTCTGCCTTGAAGGGGACGTTCCACCCAAGGATCAAATATCCTGAGCCTCAGGAGAAAGAAAAGGTTGCTGAAGCGAAGGTAAGCGCTTAGAGATATGAGCAATCACAATGTAGATGTTCAGATTGAGGAGCCATACAAATCCCACGTGGAGCAGAAACCGTTACAGCGGGTTGCTAAGGCGGTCCTTCAGCAGCAACGTGTTGAAGAACCGTGCGAGCTGGCTGTGGTGGTGAGCGGAGATGAAACGCTGCATCAACTCAACCGACGCCATCGCGGCGTCGACGCCCCCACGGATGTCCTGGCCTTTCCACACGAGACGAAGAGCCCAGGGTTCACCTTCATCGATGCTCCGGGCTTCCCCCGCTATCTCGGGGACGTGATCATCTCCTTCCCCCGTGCCAAGGCTCAGGCTGTAGAGGCAGAGAACGAGCTCTTAGCAGAGCTGCAACTGCTGGTCATCCACGGCGTCCTGCACCTTCTGGGATACGACGACGAGACAGAGCCCGAACGCACGCGAATGTGGCAGGCTCAGCAAGCCGTACTTGACGATATGGACATCCAGGTCCATCTCCTGGATTAGGCCTGGAGTAGGCCTGGAGTAGGCCTGGATTAGGCCTGGATTAGGCCTGGATTAGGTATGCGCAGTCGTAACATCCTGGAGGCCTTTCGCTGCGCCTTCTCCGGCCTCTGGTACACGCTCCGCACACAGCGCAATATGCGCTTCCACCTCGCTATTGCCAGCGGCGTGGTGATCGCAGGATTGTGGCTGAGACTCTCGACTGATCAATGGGCCCTGATAGCGCTGACCAGCGGCCTCGTCTTGGTTAGCGAGATGGCTAACACGGTTATAGAGAAGCTGGTGGATTTGGTCTGCCCAGAGTACCACCCCCTGGCGAAGATCGTCAAGGATGTGATGGCTGGAGCGGTGGTGCTGGCCGCTATTATCGCCGTGATTGTTGGCTTGCTGATTCTCGGGCCACCGCTTTGGCATAAGCTGACCGGTTGACACAGAGGTCACAAGATATCGGCGCCAGATACCTGACAGACTGGATCACGGGTCCAGCCATCAGATAGGAAGTGACTGTCGATTTTGATAGGACTAGGAGGAGTCATTGATGCGTGAACGTAAGAAGATCTACCTCACATCTGAGGGAGAAGAAGCCTTGCGAGAGGAGTTGGACGAGCTGGTCAACGTGAAGCGACCAGCGCTGGCGGAGAGGTTGCGCAAGGCCATCGCACAGGGTGACCTCTCGGAGAACGCCAACTACAAAGCCGCCAAGGAAGAGCAATCCTTCCTGGAAGGACGCATCCAGGAGATAGAATCGATACTGATCAACGCTGAGATCATCGAGGAGACGGAGACCGATGATGAGGTCTCGTTGGGAAGCCGGGTCACAGTGGTCGAAGAGGGTACCGACAGACCGGAGACCTTCCGCATCGTAGGCACCGCAGAGGCGGATCCAATCAACGGGAAGGTCTCTCACGAGTCACCGATGGGCAAGACGCTGTTGGGACACCAGGTTGGTGACGTCGTCACCGTGGAGGCACCTAGCGGGGTAATCGCTTTCAGAATCACCGATATCGGCAGTGGGTAAGGCACTGGACACCGAGGAGGCATTGAGCAAGCTTCACACCGAGATGCGAGCTTGCCGCCGGTGTGAGGAGGCCGGCTATTCGATCACCCCTGGCGCCGTGGTCTCCGGACCTGCGTCGGCGCGCCTGATGATCGTGGGGCAGGCCCCGGGGTCGACGGAATGCGAATCGGGTCGGCCGTTCAGCGGGCCCTCGGGGACACGCCTTTTCGACTGGCTGGCACAAGCCGGGTGGGACGAGGGGGCTTTCCGTGCCACACAGTACATGACCGCCATCACCAAATGTTATCCAGGCAGATCGCCCAACGGCAAGGGGGATCGTTCGCCCACGCGTGGCGAACAGAAACTCTGCGCTCCCTTTCTGGAGCGAGAGCTGGCCCTGGTTCAGCCGGAGATTCTGGTGCCGGTGGGTAGCCTGGCAACACAGCGCTTCCTTGGGTCCGTACGGCTGACGGACGTGGTGGGCACAGTCATCGAGGGAGAAGACCATCGGCTGATCGTCCCGCTGCCCCATCCAAGCGGCGTCAATTTGTGGCTCAATCGGCAAGAGAACCAGGAGCGCGTGACACGAGCCCTCGAGCATCTGGAGCGACTACGACGACGGCAAGGGTTGTAGGCAAGCGAGGGATCAAATCATAGTGCAGAGATCAAACGCATGGTTGACCTTGGCTTTGGTGCTAGCACTGGTCGCTTGCACACCGTCAGGCAAGTCCTCACCAGCACCCCTCACAGATGAAGCTTGTGCTGAGCCCTCCACCACCGTCCTGGACTCAGGATGGCGCTTCCGTACCGATCCGCACAACGTGGGTCGATCTCAGCAGTGGTACAGGATGCAATTGGACGATACCGACTGGCAGCAGCTTGCCCCTGGGGAGCCCTGGGAGTTCAGCGGCTTGACATACGACGGACCGGCCTGGTATCGCACTAAGATCACGATGCCCTCATGGGACAGCGTCTATCTTGGGTTTGGAAGAGTCGACGACGCTGCTACGCTGTGGGTGGATGGCGAAAGGCAGATGAGTTGGGTAGCCGGGAACAACGATTCCGATATTCAGGCATTCGACATCACCGATTTCGGCCAGCCAGGCGACACAATCGTCCTCGCGCTACGTATTGAGGATAAGGGGGGCTACGGCGGCATCAAAGGTCCTATAGGCTTGAGTGAAGAACGTCGTGGGGTGATGGGGGACGAGGAGTATATCAGGTGGTTATCTGAGTCTCATCCCAACTGGCCCCTGCCTGAATGGGTTCGCGGTGCTACGCTCGCCTGGACAATGACTGGACTGCCGGGGGCAGAGGAAGAGGCTCTGGTACGCTCCGACGGTGCGGTCGCTCCTTGGGCCACCGCACCTTCAGTCGAGATATGGCTCTATGATCCGGTCACCGGTGAACTGGCCAAGGGGACAGAAAGTGGCACCGAGTTCTCTCTTCATCGTGGACACCTGCCCATACCAACGTGGTCTTGGGATGCTTTAGGCACCACGGTGGAGAGTCTCCTCTTCGGGGATGTACAAGAGCGATCCATACGCTGGCAGGTCTCCGTCCGCAACGAGAGGAAAGCGAAGCGGGATCTGATCCTGGTGCTGCTTGTGCGGCCTTTTGGTATCAGCCCCTCGATTGCGCCCATATGTTCGCTGGGATTGCAGGGCAATTCTCAACTCTGGGTCAACGGGAGCCCGTTTTTGATCGCCTCGAGTCCACCAACGGAAGCCAGCGTCGGCTCCTTGGATGAGGTTATGCACGCCGCCACGCAAGGTGACGCCCCAGCGGGGAACGCGAACTTCAGCGAATCGGCTGGGCTTGGCGCAGCGACCTTGACCTACGCTCTATCTCTTGATGAGGGGCAGGAGGAGGTCCTACACTTCTCCTTGCCCGTCGCGCCGGGGGCTGACGCCGAGCAAGGCCGCTTCCCCTCCATCCAGGGGGATGTCAGGCGTCGATTGACCGACACCGCCTCGGACTGGGAACACGTCTTGAGTCGGGCGGAAGTTGATCTGCCCGACGAGTTCGTAGCAGAAGGCTTGAAGGCGTCGACCGGCTATCTACTCCTCGCACTCGACCCCAACGGCCCCCATCCTGGGCCGTTGACGCACGACGCGATGTGGGTGCGCGATGCTGCCTACATCGGGCTAGCCCTGTTGCAGCTCGGACATGCCGATGCGGTGCGGGCGTACATACCCGACATCCTAGCCGCTCAAGAGCCTAACGGCCGCGTGCCCCCCATCCAAGGGGACAACATTCCCTGGGATGATGAAGAGTGGGACGCCCAAGGCCAATCTATCTTCCTCGTCACGAGCTACTACCGTTACACGGGCGATAGCGAGGCTCTCCAAGCGTGGTATCCGGCTCTACGGGCAGCTGCCCAGTTCATCGTCAACCTGCGTACAAACGAGAGCAAAGCGGAAGGTCCTGCCCGCGGTCTCCTCCCTCCCAGCAAGGCCGCCGAGGATCTAGGCCCGGCAGATCAGCATTACTACTGGGACAATCTCTGGGCCGTAGCCGGCCTGGAAGAAGCAGCCTATGCGGCTCGCGAACTGGGGGAGCTGGAAGATGCCACCTGGATGGAGGCCGAGGCCAACGCACTTAGGAACGCTATACTACACTCCGTCGAGCACGTCATGGGTGCCGAACCGGCGTATATCCCTGGCGCTGTGGAGGATGTGAAGAGCTCCGCCATGGCGCGAGGAACAGTCCCGGCCCTCTGGCCCATCCGAGTGCTGTCCCCAGAGAGCCCGCTGATAAAGCGGTCGTTCCAAACCTATCACGAGCGCTGGCTAGCGCCCGATGATGGAGGATTTCGCCATCGCCAGGATCAGTTCTGGCCCTACGGCGGTCTGGAGCTGGCACATGCTTATCTCCGTCTGGGACAGACCGACGAACTTCACCAGATTCTGGGTTGGACGCTAGAACATCAGACTTTGCCAGGCACCTTTGCATGGGCCGAGCAGGTTGATCCAAACACAGGGGCGATCTCGGGCGGCGACATGCCCCACGCCTGGGCTGCTGCCAGCTACGCGACGCTCGTCCGGGAAATGTTGATCACCGAGGTCGAGGGGAGTCTGGAGCTGTTCAATGGGGCGCCCGACTGGTGGTTTGAGGCAGGTGAGACCATCAAGCTTGGCAGCGTGCCGACCCACTTTGGTGCGCTAGACATCCATACGGAGAGCTCCGTGCAGCAGACGGAGTCGGGATGGAACGGCACATTGACCCTGAGACTATCCGGTGCGGAGCCCCCCCAGGGCTTTCGCTGGCAGCTACCTGAGATTCCTGTGACTGTGGATGGGCCTCCCGGCACACGCGTCGATGACGGTGAATTGCTGGTTCCTGCCACAGCGAGCGCGGTTCATCTTTCCTTTGAGAGCGGGTAGGTTCCTTGTCCGTCACTGAGGCCAAGCTCCGGGCCGGCTGAGCTTCGCCAAAGCTCGTGAGGGGTTTTCGAGACTATGGTTCGGCCACAATGAATCGCCCACATCGGCTTGAGAGATGCGCCCTCACGTGTCTTCTCCTCTTGGCCTTTCTGCCTCGAGCGCTGTACCCTGTATCTCGTCCGCTTCAATGGTATTTCCGTTCAGCTAAGTTCATCACGGCAGTCACAAACGGCAACTGGGAGGGAACTCTCTTCTCTCCGCACCCAGGGGTCACTGTGATGTGGCTCTCCGGAGGAGCTCTCTGGGGATGGTATTGGATCCAATCTCTTCTGGGTCTGAGTCCTCCCACTCCTTTGGAAATCGAGGGGTACGCCTTCGCCGATAGGGTGAGTGTGGGCGTACTGCCACTGGCATTGATCACGGCCTTGGGCATCATCTGGGCCTGGCACCTTCTTCGTCGCTTGTTCGGCAAACCGGTCGCCTGGGTATCTACCTTGCTGTGGACCCTCGATCCCTTCCATCTGGCCAACTCGAAGGTGCTTCACCTGGACGCCACGCTCTCCACCCTGATGATGCTTTCAGCGCTCCTTATGCTGGTCTACCTCAAGCATCGGAAGCGAGGCCCCCTCATCTGGTCGGCTGTCCTGGGCGGCCTGGCAATTCTGACCAAGGTGACAGCGGTTTTCCTCGTCCCATTCCTGGGATTGTGTCTACTGACGGAGTGGCTTTCGTCGATCCTTGGCAGCCGTGCTGACCGTCCGGAGGGGATGCTCACCATCCGCGACTTTCTTATCTGGCTCTCAGTAGCGTCCTCCGTCTGCCTCGTGCTTTGGCCATCGCTTTGGGTGCAGCCTGGGGCCACCTTCGACACGGTCGTCAACCAAGGCATCCTCGATAAGGTGACGAGCGCTCACGGTCTGCCCCGCTTCCATCGGGGCACTCTGGGCGTGGGGGATCCCGGAATCACCTTCTACGTAGACACCCTGCTGTTTCGAACCACATTCCTGACACTGCCTTTTTCGCTCGTAGCACTCGTGGCAGCTCTCATTCAGCGGAAGAAAGAAACGTGCCTTTTGGCGAGCTTTGCCGCGTTCTACGTCGTGCAAATGATGCTGGGCAGCCGTAAGGAGTCACGGTATTTGCTTCCAGCCCTGGTGGCCTTGGATGTTATCAGTGCATGGGGCATCGTATCGTGGTCCAACCGGCTGAGTAAGATGTCCGGTGTCAGGCTAGGACTCACCGTCTCCTTGCTCGCGGCGCAGGCCCACCTTGTCCTCTCCAAGCATCCATACTACGGGACACAGTACAATACGATGCTGGGTGGCGCTCGGGCGGCACGCCGCGTCTTGCCGCCGGCTGAATTCGGCGAGGGCCTGGATCTAGCAGGACAATACGTCGAACGCCAGCCGGTAGCTGCAGAGACTGTTGTCGGCACGCAGTTCCTGGCCAACGAGATGGTAGCGCAACACGTTCGCGCTCCTGTATACGATTTCAATGAGACAGGAGACGACACAGACTACCTGATATTCGGAGTACAATACAACGTGCGGGGTCAGGATTTCGCCCGCTGGGGTGCGCTATGGGAGCGAACCTATAAGTTCCGAGACCCCTTATACGTCGCTGAGCTTGGCGATCTTCCCTACGCATGGGTGCACAAACCGTCTACTGAATCCTCTATACACAACAAGACTCACTACCGCTTGGGGGACAGCATTCACCTGAGCGGATTCCGGTTGGATAGCCACACCCTGTCGCCCGGCGACACCTTGCTTGTCACCCTTTACTGGCGCGTCAACGATCGGATAGAGCAAGACTACACCGTCTTCACGCATCTCCTGAACGAAGAAGGAGCCTTGATTGCCCAGATGGACGGCGTGCCGGCCAACGCTGAACGCCCAACGACGACCTGGGAGCAAGGCGATCTGATCGAGGATCATTACGAGATCTTCATACCCTCCGACGCCCAACCAGGGCGTTATGCGTTGACTACCGGTATGTATGAACCAAGGTCTCTGAATCGACTGTCCGCGTTCGACGCTGAGGGGGACCGGCTCACCCGAGGGCGAATACCGTTGGCGACGGTCCAAGTCCAGCCCACAGTCCCATGGTGGCGTCAGATACTCTCGGGGCTCTGGTTGCTGATCATCATGGCGGGTTTCCTTAGGCCAGGCCCCGGCCCTGTTCCTTCCGACCGGTGAATCGTTTACGCTCCTCCCTGCGCCGGGCCTTTCCTGGTCTACTCTTCCTCCTAGCTCTGCTGCCGCGCGCCATCCAACCAGTCTCCCGGCCTCTCGTCTGGTATCTCCGCTCAGCTCACTTCATCCGGGCGATGCTGACTGGAGACTTCGCGAACACCATCTACTCGGAGCACCCGGGGATAGGACTGATGTGGCCCGTAGGGATCGCTCTGAAGCTATACTGGAGTATCTCGGACATCACCCCAGCGGCTCATACCGTCCCGCCAGACTTTGAACCGATTCACTTCTCGGGGCCGGTCTCTCTGTCGGAACTCACGGTCGCTCTCCTTCCCCTCGCCCTCTTGATCGCTCTGGGGATCGTGGCGGCCTATGCTATGCTCCGCCGGCTTTTCGACGATACGACAGCCCGCATTGCCAGTCTTATGGTAGCGATCAGCCCCTATCACTTAGCTGAGTCGAAGGTACTGCACCTGGACGCCTTGCTATCCACCCTGATGCTTCTATCTGCGCTGGCGATGCTGGTCTATCGACGGGAACGAAAGCTGCCCTGGTTGTGTCTCGCGAGCGTTCTGAGCGGGCTTGCGCTCCTGACCAAGACCCCGGCGATCTTCTTGATTCCCTTCTTTGCCTTGGTCCTGATGGCCGACGCACCACGCCAAGCGAGTGAGAAGAAGAGCTGGGCTGTTCGAGAAGCGATTAAGCGGTCGATCTTCCCCTTACTTCTCTATCTGCTGATCCTGCTTGTGATCTACGTCGCCCTCTTCCCGGTTCTGTGGGTGGAACCCCACAAAGGCTTGGGCGCGGTGAAATGGGGACTGACACGTCACGCCACCACAGCCCATCCGAGACGCTCCTTCTTCCTGGGGCAGATCATTACAGAAGATCCAGGCTGGCTCATCTACGCAGTCACACTATCACTCCGCATCAGTGAAGTGACGCTGGTCTTCCTCATTGTTGGCGCAGTGCTGGGCGCGGTGGACTTGGCGCGTCGCCGTCGGCTATCCGCCCCCGGACTAGACACCTTACTCCTCATTGCTTACGTCATCTTTTTCCTGATCGAGGTCTCCTTGCCAGAAAAGAAGATACCGCGATACGTTCTGCCGACCGTGCCCGTGCTCGCCATCCTGGGTGCCAGGGGCTTGATGGCGTGGGCATGCGGGTTATCCGGCATCAACCGTCGCTGCGCGATACTTGCCGTAGGCTTGTCCATCCTGATTCAAGCTGCTCTGATCCTGTCCCGGCATCCCTACTACGGAACCTTGTTCAACCGCGTCACAGGAGGAGCCCAAACGGCAGCTCAAGCGATCCTCCTGGGCAACGAGGCTGAGGGATTCGCGGAGCTCGCCGCCCATCTCAATGCGAAACCCGATGCAGAGCAGACCACCGTCGCAGCCCTTCCCAAGCACGTTTTCAACCAGACGTTCGAAGGCTCCACGATAGACATCGACGAGCGGCCTGCCGACTACGTTGCATTCCATCGAAATTACACCGTTCGGGAATACAAGTTCGAGGAATGGGGAACGATATGGGAGCGCTACGCCGCCCGCACACCGGAACGGAGGATAGACTTCGATGGCGTGCCGTATGCATGGCTCTACTCCACGTTGCCAGACAACGTGCGTCCTGAACACACACAGCTGACCAATATCGGGAGACGGTTCAAGTACCTCGGCCATGACTTGCTCCGCACAGACGTTTCCCCCGGCGATCGATTCCCCCTGGTGCTCTATTGGCAAGCCACGCAGCCGGTGACGGAGGATCTAAGCATCTTCGTCCACCTACTCGCCCCCGATGGTCAGTTGATCTGGCAGGACGATGGCGGTGCTAACCACGATAACCGGCCAACCTGGACGTGGACACCCGGTGAGACGATCGTCGATCCACACACCGTAACCCTGCCATCCGACCTCCGGAAGGGAGACTACGTACTGACAGCAGGCTTGTACGACTGGAGGACGGGAGAGCGGCTTCGCGTTATCGACTCGACAGGAAGTGAGAAGACCGATCGAATCAAGATCGCGACTCTGTCGGTAAGACGCCCTGGCGCTTCGCCAGACGTTTGGATCGCGCGAGCTTTGGCAGCGCTGACACTCACCTCAGTGCCAGTCGCGGTGTATGGAGCACGACGGAAGGACAATTGCCTTGACCCTGTCGACGCGCTATAATCTGCGCCAAGGAGCAACTGGTTCTACAGCGATCCAGCCGGGCTACCTTGTGTAGCGCGTGTGGGGGCAGACTCGCCGGCTGGCCCACCCCACTGCAGATAGGAGGGTTTTGGCGTTGTTTGACGAGGCTCAAGGTCGCAATCAAGGGTCTTGATGAGTGAAGAAACCGCTCGGCGGTTGTTGGGAGCTATCCTTGTCCTCTTCATCGTGTTGGGAGCAGCTTACGCACTTACCACACCTACGTTGGAGGCTCCGGACGAGATTTACCACTACGACTACATCCGGAACCTGGTGAACCAGGGGCGGCCGCCCGTGTTAGAAGAAGGGGAAGGACGAGGCTTTGGACACCACGCGCCGCTGTACTACGCTTATGGTGCGTTGGTGAGTTTCTGGGTAGGCGACAGCGACCTGTCGGCATGGGTGGAGCGCTACAATCCATTCTTTGGCTACCACTATGGCGAAGTCGGTCGAGATAACAAGAACCTCTACCTCCATCCTGCTGAGGATGCCTTCGGTGAGAGCGACACCTGGCTGGGAGTGCGGGTGGTGCGCCTGGCATCGACGGTGCTCGGCGCAATCACTGTCTGGGCCACCTACCGGACAAGCCAGGAGGTATTCCCGCATCGATCGGAGATGGCGGTGGGTGCAGCGGGGCTCTCGGCCTTCATACCTCAATTCCTGTTTATCTCTGGCGCCATCAACGATGACAACGGCGCCGCTCTGTTCGGAGCGCTAGCTCTCTGGGCCATGATGAGGATCCTGCGCAAAGGGCCAACGTGGCGACGAAGTCTGGCCCTGGGTCTCGCGATCGGGTTGGGATGGCTTTCCAAGCTGACGATCGTGGCGCTCGTCCCCACAGCCGGGTTGGCTTTGGCACTCGCCGTTCGGCGCGATCCGCGCTGGTCGAAGCACCTCCGGGCTGGGGCGATCACCTTTGGTGTTGTAGCATTGCTTATCCTCCCGTGGCTGATCCGCCAGACTGTTCTCTATGGCGACCCCACGGGAACCTCGCGGGAGATGAAGGTGTGGGGATTGCGGGAGAAGCCACCGGCGCTTACTGACTTGGGGCCGGATTTCTACTGGCTTCGGACGTCCTTCTGGGGGCGACTGGGACACAACCAGATTCCGCTCGCCGGCTGGATCTACCGACTCCTGGACATTGTGACCGTGCTCGCTGTTCTGGGCCTCATCCACTTGGTCGCAACCCACCTGTTGTCGACACAGCGAGCAAACCGTGGTGCGGCCTGGGATCTACTCTATTCGACACGAGGCTCGCAGTTTCTGGTCCTCACCGCCGCTCCGCTGCTTGCCCTTGGCCCCATGGTCGTACGGCGATTTCTGCGTCCAATGCCCAACTTCGGACGTTATCTATTCCCCGTCTTGCCGGCTATCGCGCTGCTGATGTTCACCGGTCTGAGCCGTTGGCTGCCGCGTCGCTACCATACACACCTGGCCCTGGGCGTATCATCAGCGATGCTGACGCTGGGAATTGCCGCGCTGACGTGTTTCCTGGCGCCTGCCTACGCGCATCCAGGGACGTATGACGTTGAAGCCGCCCCCAGGCCGGACCATGACTTGGATTGGGTCTATCTTGAGAAGAACAACCCCTTGGTCCAACTGTTGGGATACGACCTGAGTCAGCGCGTCATCGAACCAGACGATACGCTTGAGGTCACCTTGTATTGGCAGGTGCTGAACGAGACAGACACGAACTACGTTCTATTTGCTCAGCTCTTCGGGCGCGAAGGAGCAAAGATTGGTCAGCGGGATACCTATCCTGGGCTAGGTCACTACCCCACATCCTTCTGGCAAGCTGAGCAAGTCGTCCTCGACACCATCCCGATCCCTCTGGAACCGGAGGCCATAGCCCCCACCCGCGTACGGCTGGATGTAGGCCTCTACGAGCAAGGAGAGGGGCGACTGCGCGCGTTGAACAAGGCCGGGCAAGCAGTGAGGGGAGCGACGATTGGGTGGTTGAAACTGACTCCCCCAGACGACGTTCCCCCACCGACCGAAGCGACCAATTATGAGCTAGGCGAGTTGATCGCTCTCTCCGGCTTTGACCTGAACCAAACCTCTAATGAGCTCCAGGTGTCCCTTCACTGGACGTGTCGTTCCAAAACAGACCAGGACTATACGGTTTTCGTGCACCTTCTCGGTCCAGACGGATCGCTTGTCGCGCAGGATGACGGGCCTCCCGTAGGAGGCCACTACCCCACGAGTCTCTGGGCTCCCGGAGAGGTGATCGTGGACCAAAGGAGACTCAGCATAAAGGGGCTGCCATCCGGTGCGTATCAGCTTCGGGCGGGCATGTACCTCCTCGAGACCGGCAAACGACTACCTGTTGTAGAGAAGACAGGCGGGCAACTGCCCGAAGGCGCAATCCCGCTAGCCAGGGTACACATACCGTGAAGAGGTGGACAGTAACCCTGACGCCAGAAAGGAGCCGCTGGCTGGTCATTGGTCTCTTGCTGGTGCTCTTCGCCCAGCTGGTGACCAGCTCGACGGTCAAGTCCCCGACCTTTGACGAGCCGCTTCACGCGGCCCGGGCCTATTACATCACGGCGACAGGGAACTGGGATATGCAGGCGGGACATCTTCCCCTCCTCTATCGGCTGCTTGGGCCTCTCTTCTGGGCCCTGCCTGAGCATCCAGCGCCTCACGAGATGCCCCGGTCGAACGATCACGTGGAGATGGCCCACAATATCATCGACACCTTGAAGCGTCCCTGGGACAACTTCGTCTTCCCTCTGCGTGTCGTAGTGATGGGACTGACGCTACTTCTGGGAAGCACCCTCTACCGCTGGGCGAGGGAGCGGCACGGCGCATCGGGCGGCCTACTAGCTCTATTCGTCTACGCCTTCTCACCCAACATCCTGGCTCATGGGCGCCTGGTGACGACGGATCTGGCACTTGCCTGTTTCTTCTTCCTGGCCACCTATACCTTCCAGCGTTTGTTGGCACGCCCTACCGCGGGGCGATGCGCCAGCGCGGGTCTATGCCTGGGCTTGGCTCTGGGGTCGAAGGCATCGGCGCTGGTCCTCCTCCCAGCCTTCGTCCTGCTGTTGATCTGCAAGGCCATCGCATTCAACTCGGATCCGCCACGCCGATCGGGCCTCTCCGCCCGGTTCCGTCGGTTGGCGTCCGACGGATTATGGCTCGCCCTCACTGGATTGATAGCTATGATCGTCGTCTGGCTCCTCTACGGTCTAGAGATCGGATCCTGGGCCGAAGGCTGGCCTGCGCTTCCACTCCCGAGCTACGTGAAGACGCTGTGCCAGGTGGGAGAGCACGGGGCAACGCGAGGACACCCAGCCTTTTTAATGGGGGAGCGTTCGGGAGGCGGGTGGCTAGCGTACTTCCCGATCGTCTTGACTATAAAGACGCCTCTGCCCACGCTGATTGGAACACTAGCAGGTACAACGTGGCTGCTTTGGGAGAGACGTTGGTGGAACTGGCTCACGGGATTGCTTCCAGGAGCTCTGCTTTTCGGGGTCGCCACGCTCTCCTCACTGAACATCGGATACCGCCACATCCTGCCTGTGGCCCCTTTTATGATCCTTCTGCTCTCTGCTCTAGCGGACTTGCCGTGGCACCACCTGCCGATGGTCATCGGAGGCGGGAGCCTAGCCCTATGGCTTCTGATCGGGACACTCGGCATCTATCCCGACTACTTGGCCTTCTTCAACGCCTTGGCGGGAGGGCCAAGTGGAGGACGTCGTTATCTGACGGATTCCAACCTGGACTGGGGCCAGGATCTCAAGCAACTGAAAGGCTACATAGAAGAGCACGATATCGAAAGCGTGCACCTGAGCTACTTCGGCAACGTCGATCCGGCAGACTACGGCATCGACTACGAGCCGCTTCCTTCCCACTTTCCCATTGGAGAGGTAGAGGACTTCACGCCCTTTGCACCAGAACCGGGTATCTACGCTATTAGTGTCACGAACCTGAGTGGGCAATTCCTGATTGAGAATCCCAGTGTGCTGGACTGGTTCAACCATCAGGAGCCCATCGTCAGTATCGGTCACTCCATCGACGTCTATCGCGTCGAACCGGACCCCGACCCACCAACGTGGGCAGGCCTCTGTCAGGCGCCAGGGGCCCCATTGGACAGCGGCGAGTTCGCCCGCCAAGTCGGCCGCGACGATCTCCGCTTCGTCGCTTTCGACTGCCGCAGCAGCTGGGTCTTCGCCGATGGGCGTGAGCCGGCGTGGTTCGCTGTGCCTACAACTGAGCAGACAGACGGCATCACGCCGCCAGTCGGCTCCCTGGTCACCACCTACCAGCAGGAAAACTACGACGGGAAGCTCCTGTTCACCATGTACCGCTGGGACAGCACCTCGGCTCTTGAAGAGCAACTCCATAAACTCCAATCGACGTCCGACCTCCCCGCCCGCGTCGGCGATGTCTTGACTCTGTTGGGCCTGGGGATAGAAGGGACCCGAGATTCACAGCTCGTCGTTCGCTCCTATTGGCGCGTCTTGGCACAGCCTGACCAGCCGCTCTCCCTGATGGTCCATCTCGTGGACGGCGAAGGAAAGCCGACAGCGATCGGCGACGCCCTGGACGCCCCTATCGAAGGCTGGGCCCCAGGGGACATCATCGTGCAGGACCACCGGCTGCCCCTGGCGTCGGAGGCGGTCTTGGAACGCGGAAAACTCCAGATTGGAGCGTACTGGCTACCCAGCTTGGAGCGGCTACCGGCCCTGGACAGGCAGGGAGAGTCTCTTCCGCAGAACGTGGTGACCGTCACGCATCTCAGCACGGAGATGAAGCCATGACCGACCAGGAGAGACATCGCAGCGCCACCCAGACATCGACTGGAAGGCCGGTTGACGCAGCCCTGGTCATCCTGGTGTTAATCTACCTGCTTCTGGGCATCATCTACTCCGTCAGCCTGCCTATCCTGGAGGCTCCGGATGAGATGTGGCACTACGCCTACGTGCGCTACCTGGTCAGAGAGCGTCAACTCCCGCCCTGGGATACCGAGTCTCCTGTGGGGCAAGAGAGCTCTCAGCCCCCCCTCTACTACGCCGCGGCAGCTTTGGCAACAGCGGGGATAGATGCTTCGCGCCCAAGCACCTTTCTCGACCGCAACCCACACTGGGGCTACGCCTCTGCCGGCACAGTCAACGACAACAAGAATTTGTTCTTCCATCGGAGAGAAGGAGCGGAGACCTTCCCCTGGCAGGACACGGCGCTGGCCGTGCACGTGGCGCGGCTGACAAACCTCGCTTTTGGCGCCCTGGCCGTCGTGTTCACCTACCTGCTGACGCGTGAGATCTTCCCGAGACGTCCAGTCCTGATCGCCTCTGCTGCAGCTGTGGTGGCCTTCAGCCCCCAATTCCTCTTCATCAGCGCCGCCGTCAACAACGATACGGCGACCAGCGCTTTCTCCACGCTTACCCTGTGGTTGCTTGTGCGCGGCCTGCAGCGCGGGATCACACCACGCCGCGCCGTGATCCTGGGCGGGGCAGTAGGCCTGGCCACCCTCTCCAAGGTCAGCGCCCTGGCACTTGTGCCCCTGACACTCGTCGCCATCGGCCTTCGCAGCTGGTTCATCAGGAGTCAGCGGGAGAGAGGTACAGCAAGCGGCTCCAGCAATCGTGAGAGGCCCCGCCTGCGTGAGACCGTCCTTTATGGGTCGTTGTTCCTCGCCGTGGTTCTCGCTGTCAGCGGCTGGTGGTACATGCGGAACGCGGCACTCTATGGCGACCCCTTTGGCTTTGGGACGCATCTGGAGACCTGGTGGGCTCACGAGGAGCCGTTATCTCTCGCCCACGTCTGGACTCAGCTCCCCAGTATTGAGCTATCATACTGGGCCGCTTTCGGCTGGGGCAACATCCATCTACCACGAATCTTCTACATCGTGATGCGGATCGCCGCACGGCTCGCCTTCGCGGGGCTGATAGCGGGGACGGTCCGAGCATGGCAAGCCCAAGGCCATCTCGATCCTCGTAGCTGGTCTATGGCGCTGCTGGCGCTCTGGTTCTTGATAGTGTTTGCCGCACTTCTGCGGTGGATGCAGCTGGTCGAAGCGGCCCTAGGAAGGCTTCTCTTTCCTGCTATCGGGGCTATCGCTGTGCTGACAACGGCGGGCCTGACCGAACTCTCCCTGCAGCTGACGCGCGTTCGATCGCGTCCGCCGAGGGTTGAACGACGCACAGCACGGGTCACGCTGATGGTATTCGCAGGATGGCTTTTCTTTGCGGCAGTCGCTTCTCCCTTCGCTGCTATCAAGCCAGCGTATGCCCGACCGCCGCTGCTCTCTGACGAGGAGATAGCGTCCCGCACCACCCCAATGACCATCCGCTTCGGAGAGAGCCTACAGCTTGTGGGGTTCAACCTGGAACCGGAGAGCGCACAGCCAGGCGAGGAGGTCTCCACCACCCTTTGCTGGAAAGCCTTAGCCCCGATGTCGAAGAACTATGCTTACTTCGTGCACCTTCTCGGCCCAAACGACATTATCGTAGGTGCACGGGATACCCACCCCGGACTGGGCCGCTTCCCGACCAGTCATTGGAAGCCCGACGTCTCTTTCTGCGATACCGTTCGAGTTCCAGTGGAAGAGAACGTGTCGGTCCCCGCGGTCCACGACGTGGAGATTGGCTGGTACAATCCGGAGACCGATCAACGCCTTCCAGCCTACGGCGCCGAGGGAACACCGATAGAGCTGGTCACCGTGGGAACGATTGAGATCGTCTCCGGGGAACCCATCAGCGTCGAGGTCCCAAACCGTGTGAACGCCGAGATAGGAGACAGCCTGAGGTTATTGGGTTACGGGGTAGACGATGGGAGGCTCCGAGTCGCTGCGGGACAGGCCATGAGCGTCACCCTGTATTGGAAGGCTCACTCGTCGCCAGCCGCAAACTACACGGTCTTTGTTCACCTGACGGATTCATCTCTTTCGCCATATACTCAGGATGACGGTCAGCCTCGAGATGGCACCTACCCAACGTCCTATTGGGACGCGGGGCAAGTAGTAACCGACACCCACGTCCTCTTCGTACCGGATGACCTACCACCAGGCCGTTACGATCTCGTTTCGGGGATGTACGTGCTGGAGACGGGCGAAAGACTAGCAGCCTTCGACGCAAGCGGTGAGCGACTGCCTGCCGACGCCGTGCCGTTGACGGAGGTCAACATCCTGCCATGAAGAAGCTCCTGAGCGGGGGAGAGGAGGGCCTTCGGACGCAGCTAACGCCCAGACGGGCACGATGGATAGCGTGGACCTTGCTGCTCCTAGCCTTCGCTCTGCGCACCCATGCGTTAGGGCGACACGAGTTGGCCTTCGATGAAGTGGCGAGTTTCTTCATCGCCAACCGCGGTCCTCTCCAGCTGCTGGACTATATACGTGGGGCCATTCGCGAACACCCGCCTCTGTATTACCTCCTTCTGTCCTTATGGATGCCGTTAGTCGGTAGGAGCGAGTTCGCAATTCGCTTCCTGTCCATCATCATTGGAACAGCGACGGTTGCAACGACCTATCGACTGATGAGGCAAACCACTCACAGATGGCTGGCGCTCTTGAGCACTCTGCTCCTCGTCGTCTCCCCCTTCCACATCCGGATCTCACGAGATGCGCGGATGTATGGGCTGCTCGCGCTGTGGACCTTGCTGTCCATCTCCGCTTTCGTAGCTTTGCTGAAAAACGAGGAGGGGCGCAACCCATCCTCTTCCTCTGGATTTCTGGGGCCGGTGCTCGGCAGCACAAGGCGCTCGTCGACGGTCCAAGGAGGGGGCGTGGCGACGTGGGGGATCTTCTGGCTGGCGACTGGCTTAGGTGTGTTCACCCACTACTTCATGGCGTTCATCCTGCTGGCTGAGGACCTGTACCTTCTCCTCAAGTGGCGTCGGTATCGAGATCTCCTGCCTCTTTGGTTGGCAATCCATGTCGCCTTGATGGGCCTCGTCGTGCCCTGGGCCCTGCTCTCCCCCGGGTTATGGGAGACGTTGATCTCTTTCTGGAATCGGGGAATAGCCTCCACCGTGCGCTGGCAAGCTCTCGCTCGGGCGCTCAACGGTCTCTACCTGGGAGCAACGTTGCGTCCCAACTGGTACCATCTGGGGTTGTGTCTCGCCGTAACGGTGCTCGGTCTCCTGCCCTTCAGGCGAAAGGATCTATCACTACCTTGCAGGCCAGGGCGAGGCGCCTTGTTGCACATCCTCCTGCTGGGGGTGCCGACAGCCGCTGTCGCCGCCTTGCCTGAACGGCTCAACGGTCGCTACCTGACACCGGCGTTCCCCGCCTCCATCATCACTATGGCAGTAGGGCTGAACTGGCTCTCCGTCTTTCTAGGAGAGCACCTTCTGGCCGAGGCCGAAGCACGTCTTCGCGTGCTTGGCGTATGCCTCTTGCCCCTGGCCTTGCTGAGTGGGATTCTCCTCGTGGACGTACAGGCCTATGCTAGCGTCTACTCCTCATCAGGAGAGAGCTTCCGTGACAAAGCGGCCTATCTTGACGCTCATGCACGACCGGGCGATGGACTGCTGCTTCATGGGCCCTGGCAGCAGCTGTTGCTGTCTTACTATGATGTGGGATCATTAGACCACTATTCCGTCCCCTTGCGCGGACTTGAGGTGGACGCCGAGCGGCTCGACACAACACTGAAGGAGCTATTTGAGGACCACGAACGCCTATGGGTCTCCTACGACTCGGTTGAGCCAGTGGATCCCAACTGGCTCGTCTCCCGGTGGCTGCACAGAAATGCTCATCAGATCGCGACCCGACGAGGCTTGACCCTCTACTACCGCTCTCCAACTCGGAATCTGCCGACAGGCCTACAGGCACAGCCCGGGGAAGTCGCCCCATCAACGGAATCAACGTCAGGAGGCGATCATCGCGTCTTTTTCCCCGCCGTTGTCAAGGGCGAGGATGGATACGGGCACGTGGTGCAGACGGATGCCATGTTTGATGAGAAGCTACAGTTGCAGGGAGTGGCGATATCGAACATGGCGTTGACCAGCGGCGAGGCGGTCCTGATGCTATCCCAATGGCAGGCTTTGCAGCACATACCGC
>CAZEQC010000048.1:0-25194 GCA_964514285.1 uncultured Anaerolineales bacterium
GAGCTAATCGGCAGCTACCTGGGCAACCACGTCCGCCCCATCCTGCTGCTCCTCGCCCCTCTCTACCGCCTGTGGCCCGACCCGCGGCTGCTCCTCATCCTGCAAAGCCTGGCCCTGGGGCTGGCCGCCGTGCCTCTCTATCACGTCGCCTACCAGAAGACGAAGGAGCAGAGAACGGCCCTCATCGTCGCCGCCTGCTACCTCGCCTACCCCGCCCTCGGCTTTCTCAATCTGGCGGACTTCCATCCCGTCGCCTTTTCCATCCCCCTCCTCTTCACAGCCTACTGGGCCCTTGAAGAGGAACGCATGCCCGTCTTCTGGCTCGCCGTGATCCTGGCCCTCTCCACCAAGGAGGAGCTGGTGGTTCCCATCGGCGCGTGGGGCGCGGTCAACGCACTGCAGCGGGACAGACGACGCGTCGGACTGGGGCTCCTGGCGCTCTCCGCCGTCTGGGCCGCACTCTCCTTCGCTATCATCATCCCCCGCTTCAACGAGGGAGAGCCCTACCGCTTCTGGAAGCTGTGGTCCCACTTGCCCTTCTTCGCCTCCGACGCCGCATCTCCAGGCGGCACGGTGCAGATCATCGGCCGAGGATCGGCCATCACCATCGCCCTCTTCCTGGTACACCTGTTCTTGCCCCTGGGCTTCCTCCCTTTCCTCGGGTACCGCAGCTTCGCCGTGGCCCTTCCTAGCCTCGGCTATCTCCTGCTGGGGCAACGTCCGGCCTTACACTCCGTCGGCTATCAGTACCCGGCTGTGCTGATTCCCTGGTTCTTCCTGGCCGTGGTGGAGGGTCTGGAACGGCTGCAGCGGGGAAGCCGTCGCGCCGGTCGACGTCGGGCCTATCGCATGGGCCTCGCCTTCCTGGTGATCGGGACCGTCGGCATCAACGTTCCCCTGAACCCCATCCTCCTCTACGCCAGGGAGGGGGTCTTCCAACGAGATCCCTATCACGACAAGATCGAGGCAGCGCTGGCCCAGATCCCACCAGAGGCGGGCGTAGCAACCATCAACCGATTCGGGCCCCAACTGACGGACCGGCGGGTTTTGGTTCCTCTGGAGTATCCGGCGCCCTTCCGCCTAGATCATATCCAGATGGCGGATTACGTGCTGCTGGACCTGGTGGACTGTCGCATGGTGGCGGCGGTCGACAAACGGGCCCGGTATCGGGAGATGGTCCGGGAGATTCTAGAGACGGAGCGCTACCGCGTGGCATTCTGGTCGGACCGTATCCTCCTGCTGGAACGTGGAGACCCGTCGGAGGAACGGCTGGCGGAGGTCCTAGACTACGTCGATCAACTGGTCGAGCGAGATCGACCCTGCTGGCCCTAGGGCTACACCTCGTGCCCTAGCTGGCTGCCCACGAAGTCCCGCCGGCCGCGTAGGAAGGGGCCCATCGTCATAGCCCGCTTGCCGGCCAGCTGCACCTCCTCCAACCGAAGCGCGCCCTGGCTCGTCGCAACGGCGGCACCCTGATCCACCTGGACCACCGTGCCCGGAGCAGCATCGTCCATCCAATCAGGTAGCGGCGAGGCCTTCAGCACCTTGAGTCGTTTGTCTTTCCAGAAGGTGAACGTTCCCGGCCAGGGGGTGAAGGCGCGGATCTTCCGGTCCAGATCCACCGCGGTGCGCGACCAATCCAGCCGTCCGTCCTGCTTATCCAGCTGATCGGCGAAGGTCGCCTCGTCGTCCGCCTGCGGCCGCGGCTCCAGCTCTCCCGCCACGTAGGCCGGCAGCGTCTCTGCCAACAGCTTGGCCCCCACGTAGGAGAGCCGCTCCGTCAAGGTCGCTCGCGTGTCATCGGCCCGAATCGGCTCCTCCCGCTGCGCCAGAATGGGCCCGGTGTCCAGGCCGACGTCCATCTTCATCACCGTCACGCCGGTCATCTCATCGCCGTGCAGGATCGCCGCCGCCACCGGCGCCGCCCCCCGCCAGAGCGGGAGGAGCGAGGCGTGGACGTTCAGGCAGCCGTAAGGGGGCAGGTCGAGCACCTCCTGCGAGAGGATCTGCCCGAAGGCCGCCACGACGATCACGTCGGGCTGCCAGTCGGATAGTCGATCCAGCGCCTCGGGGGTCCGCAGCGACCGCGGCTGAAACAAGGGCAGGTCGTGTTCCAAGGCGGTCCGCTTGACCGGAGACTGCCGCAGCTCGCGGCCGCGGCCGGCCGGTCGATCCGGCTGCGTGACGACGCCCACCACCCGGTGGTCCTCGACCAGCGCCTCCAGGGTTGGCACGGCAAATTGGGGTGTTCCCATAAAGACAATGTTTGTCATAGTGAAGCTATTCTAGCACGGCATTCGGACGACGGCAAACGCCCCATGGCAGCGCGCTCCATCCGAGGTTGAACCACACCATCAGGCGTAGGCCAGCGACTCGCGCACGCTGAGGCGGGCGGCGCGCAAGGCCGGCCCCAGACTCGCCAGCGCCGAGAGCAGCACGACGATCAGGAGCCAGAGCAGGGCGCCGCCGATCGAGTAGGCGAAGTCTAGGGGGATCTGGACGATCGCCTCGCCCACCACGGCGCCCATGGCGTAGGCAGCTGGCACGCTGAGGAGCAGCGCGAGCACCCAGGAGAGGAGGCCCACCAGCACGCCCTCCATCGTGAAGACGCCGACGATGGTCCCCGTGGTCGCCCCGATGGCGCGCATCACCCCGATCTCGCGGGTCCGCTCGACCGCGTTGATCGACATCGTGCTCATCAGTCCGACACTGCCCACCAAGGCCACCAGGACCGCCATTGCCAGCAGCAGGTAGATCAGCACGCTGAACGCCGACTGACTCTCCTGCCACTGCTGAATGGCGCTGTAGGATCCGTCGACCCCGATGTTGTGCGCCTCGAACGCTTCGGTGAGACCCTTGATGATCGCCTGCTGGGACGACAGGTCGTCGCCCTCCGCCACCACCTTGAGCACTGTTCCCTCGCCCCGCGTGTGCGTCTCCCGCCCCAGCGCCTCCCGGGGCACGAAGCAGACATCCTGGAGCACGTTGAGGCTCAGATACGAACCCACGATGGTCCACTCGGACGGCTCTCCGGCGATCTCCAGCGCTATGGTGTCGCCAACCTGCACGTCCTCCTCGGCCACGAGACGGTTGTTGACCAGCAAGGCACGCCCGTCGCCCGCCCTGAGACCGCGCCCGTCGATGATGCGCGGTTGGAACATCCCAGCTGACCGCGTCGAGCCGGCTGACCACGTCGACCCAGAACCAAGCGGCACACCGGTGAGGAGCAGTGAGAGTTGTTCCCCCTTCTCTCGCCGCAGCCCCCCGGCCCCGGACTGCCGCGCTCCAGCTGTATCACCAGCCCGCGAAAGGACCATCCTGGAGGCCTTGGCCCGAGCCTCGTGCCACACTTCCACGGACTGAACGCCATGGACCTGTTGGGCGATCTCCATCAGACGGGAGACGCGATGAGGTTGCTCCAGCGATAGGGCCACGTCGCCCTCCAGCTCAAAAATCACTTGGAACGTGCTCTCCAGAGCCGCCCGGGTGCTCATCACGACGATGAAGGCCGCCCCGCTGAAGGTGAGCATGGTCAGCGTCAGCGCCACGCGTCCCTTGCGGCGAAAGAGGTTACGCAGGCTCAACGCCGCGGAGCGGGGCAAGCAGCGCACGCGGGCAACAGCCTCATCCAGCCAGCCGTGGCCGAAGTCCCGGGCCAGGCCGTAGTCGCTGATCGCCTCGCGCACCGTGATGCGAGCGGCGCTCAGGACCGGTACCATAGCCGCGGTCGGGGGCATGGCAAGACCGACGACGAGCTGGACACCGATCGCCAGAGGCCGTGCCTCGAAGGTCGTGAGCGGCACGCTGAACATATCCAGGAGCCAAGCCGCCGCCACATAGGTGCCGATCACGCCCAACGGCACGGCCAGAAGTAGCGCCAGTCCACCGTAAATCAGCGTCATCCTCAGGTAGATCTGCACGATCCGGAGCAGCGTGGCCCCAACAGCCTTCATCACCCCGATCTGCTCCACCTGTCGGGCGAGGATGGCGTTGACAACGTTGATGATCAAGAAACCGCTCAAGCCCAGCGACAGCGCCCCCATGACGCCCAGGACGATCAAGACCGCGTCGACCTGGCCTTGCATCGGGTGCTGGCCCGGGTCGCTGATCTCGTAGCTCTCGACGACGTGCCCCATACGTTCCAGGCGATCCTCGATCCGCGCCGCTCTCTCCTCGGCGGACCGGCGCTTGAAGCTCTCCAACCGCACCTGGAGCTGATTGAAAGGCACCTCGCCCGCCGTCTGGGCCGACGCAGTCAGTGGGTCGACGCGATTACCCAATGCGTCATACCGGTAGTCGGTCAACCTCACAGCGGTCTCGGGGGTGGCGTAGAACGTGGCCGTACCGCCCCACGCCGGAGAGAGCACGTCGTAGGCATGGACACCCCCCTCGACCGAGGCCCGACGCCAGCGCTCGCCGGACTCGACCAGGACCACCGTCCCGGGCGCGACGTCGAAGTGCTCCATCGAGAGCCGATCAAGGCCCAGGGTGAGGACGTGGCTTCCGTGCAGCCTCGCGCCAGGCCAACGTCCCTCTCGCAGGCGGAGCAGGTCGATCCGTTGGTCACCATAATCAGCGCGGGCGATGAGCACGCCGTCGCGCCAGCCGTCCGAGCCGCTCTCCAACGTCACGGCATCGGGATCCTCGAACCGCCAGCGTAGCGGGACGGCGATCTCCCCCTGTACACGCCTCACGCCCCGTTCGCGTTCAATGGCATCGACGGTATCCGGAGGGAAAGGCCCCCCTTGGAAGGTGATGTGCGCGGGCAGCGCCTCGCGGTGCGACGCTGTCAGGCGATCGTTCATCACCCCAGACAGACCGAAGACCAGCCCCAGGGCGAAGATGCCCACGGCGGTCGAGATCACGACCATCGCCGTGCGGGCCTTGTTAGAGGCCAGATCACGCCAGATCTTGCGCCACATCACATGCATGGCATAGTCCCCACGATCAGTCCAGTGAAGGGTTCATCACCCGTACGCCAGCCGACGAGGCAAGCTGCAGGAAGTTGTTCACCTTGTGGCACTCACGCTCTAGTCGGATTAGGCGGCCTTCCGCCCGTGATCCGGCGGTTTCGCACTCAATATCGCGGATCACGGATCCGCTAGGAGCAGTAGGTGAACAGTTACAGCTGCAGGAAGCGAGAGGTCCCCATGCTTCCTACTCTATGCACCTTGCTCCCTCCCCTCTTCATCTCGTCACAGTGCAGCCGCCCGTCGAGCAGATCCAACACCCGGTCGGTCCGCGCACTCAGCCCCTGGTCGTGGGTGACGAACACCACCGTCTTCCCCTCATCGATCAATCGCCGGAAGAGGTCAAAAACTTGGTCCGCGGTACCGCTGTCCAGGTTGCCCGTTGGCTCGTCAGCGACGATGAGGGGCGGATCGTTGGCCAGGGCCCGGGCGATGGCAGCTCGCTGCTGCTGTCCGCCGCTCAGCGCGCTGGGCAGCTTGTGGGCCTGATCGGCGATGCCCACTAACTCCAGGAGCTCCTTGGCGCGGGCCTTCCGCTCCCCACGCCTGTAGGTGTCGCAGAAGTCCATCGGCAGCAGCACGTTCTCCAGGATGGTCAGCGGAGGCAGCAGCTGGAAGAACTGGAAGATCACGCCGACGTTTATCCCACGCCATCGCGCCAGCTCGTTCTCGCTGAGGGCGTGGACCGCCTCACCGGCCACAAACACCTGCCCTCGGGTGGGGCGGTCGATGCCGCTGATCATGTTGAGGAGCGTCGACTTTCCGGAGCCCGAGGGCCCCACCACGCTGACGAACTCGCCTTTCCCCACCCGCAGGTCGACGTCGTGCAGCACCTGGATCTCCTCAGCGCCGGTCTGGTAGCTCTTGCAGACACCGCGCAGGTCGATCAACTCGCGCCCGTGACAACTGATTTCAGGCGCCATGCTGGCCTCCGTCCCTCGTCGAAACCCTGCTTCACTCACTCGACCAGCCGTTCCACGTCGCCCGACCCGCTGGTCTCCTGGCGCACCGCGGGATCGCCCACGTAGTGCACATCCCCGCTTCCGGTGGCCCTGGCCTCCAGATCGTCTTCAACGCGGATCGTGACGTTGCCGGAACCGCTGACCTGCGCAGTGGCGTTAGCGCTCTCCAGATCGCGGGCCTGATAGAAGCCGGACCCGGTGATGGTAATGGACTGATCCTCGACGCGGCCTTCCTCAATCGTCAGATTACCGGACCCGGTGAGCTTCACGTCGAGACGGTCGGCCCGTAACCCTCTCACTCGAACATCGCCGGATCCGTTGGCGCTCAAGCGGACCCGGTTCCCTCGGACGCTGACCCTCTCGCCAGCTCTCCCGATGGCATCGCCAACGATCCGTATGTTCCCCGATCCGGTCGCCTTGACCTCCACGGCGTCCTCGGCATCGATCCCCTCCAGTGCCACGTCGCCGGAGCCGGAGACCCGAACCGAGACATCCCCTCCTTTTAGCACCGGTCCCTCGGCGTTGCCGCTGCCCGTCAGCTCGATGGCGTCCAGCCTGGTCACCGTCAGATGGTACCTGATCGGCCTCGTCGGCCTGAACCACACGTTGGGACGGGTTCTGAGCCACAGCATGTCATCCACCACCTCGGCCTCCAGGTAGGACAGTAGGTTCTCCTCGGCCTCGATCACCAGCCTCTCCTCCGCGCCGTATTCGATGGTCAAATCCCCCTGGTTGGACAGAACAACACCGTGGAAACCCTCAACCTCGTATGTCCTCTCCTCCAGCCGTCCCGATCCCCGGACCGGCTGGAGCCCACTGAAGCAGCACGCCAGGCTGCTGGCGACCAGGGCGATACCCGCCATGAGCAGCCCAAGATGCCTCGATCCAGGCGCGAACGTGAACAACTTCATAGCAAAGCCTCCTCCTCTATCCAGGTTCAGATCCTCACAGCGCGTGACGGGATGATGTCCGCCCCACGCAAAAGCACGTCGGGCGCTTCTCACTCCGCCGCCACCTCAGCCAACGGCGAGTTATGAAGGACACTCAACAGCAGCAACAACAACCCAGCCGCCATAATGGCCCCCGGGCCGACCAGGTTAAGAGGCCAGGATCCCGGCCCCAGGGTCCTCAAAGAGACAAGCGTCGTCATGCCAATCAGGCCAGCGCCCCCCAGCACGAGCAGGGCTGCAGATGTCACCAGCAACCCGGTTGATCGCCTCCTCAGTCCGAGAACGCCGAGCGCCAGCCCCAGGGACAGCGGCTCAATGGTCCATAAGACCGACCACACCGACCACCAACCGGTCACAGCGCAGAACTGGAACAGGACGCCGTTGGCTCCGATAACGATGGCGGGGATCAAGAGCCAGAACGCCCGTGCGTAGATGGCGGCAAATAGGCATCCCAGCGCGGTCGAGAGAACCTCCAGCGGCCACAGCCAACGCCAGGCAGCCCACGCGCTGAAGACGCTGGTGAACAACAAGATGCCCCCCGAGGTCAGCACGGGCATGCCGAGGATGAAAAGGGCGCCCAGGCCCGGGCGTCTGCCGACCAGGAGAGGCAACGCCATAAGAAGCACACCAAAGGCCACCACCGCCAGGGTCCAGAGGCGCCACGGCACCCAGGGCCAGAGAGCTAGCCCAAACAATGAGACAGCTAAGTTGGACGCCAGAATCAAGGCGCCTACCGTGAGCAGGACAATGCCTGCCAGTAACGAAAACTGCTTGCCCATCCATCCACCTCCTCGCATATCCATCCTCGCTTGCGCACGAAAACGAACAAAAGGGTTCGAAATTCAAAGAGAGGATACCACGCACGTCTCCAGGTTGCCTATCCTCAAGCTAACAAGGAGCTATCACGCGCTAATCAACTGGGAGATAGGAGGGGTGTGCAAAAGTCGTCGGGCAAGAACGACACAGACACAAAGAAGAAAGCCGTAGGACGCACCTACACGCCCCGCGGCTTGATTATCAGGGAGAGGTCTGACTATCGCATCCAGCCCCGGATCACGTTGAGGATGCCAAGAGCGATACTGGCGTAGGTGACAATTACACTCAGCCCCAGAGCGGCCGCCCCTAGGATCAGCGCCGCGAAGCGGCTCCATCGACGGCGGTCTCCCTGCTGACGGGCCAGCCATCTGGACGCCAAGACCGAGCCAACGATAGCCCATATCTCAAAGACCCACAGGAAGAGCCAATGACGCCAATTGCCCGTGAACGTGCAGTAGGCGAAGATGAGGCCGTTGCCGAACAAGATTCCCAGAGGTATCAGCAGACGAGGGGAGCCGGTGGCGTGCATCACCACACAGAGGCCAGCGGCAACGAGGAAGAACTCCAGAGGCCAGCCCCTGCTGAAGACGGCCCACAACCCGGTCACACCGGCCAGGGTGAACGCGGCGAGGTTGCCGAAAGAAACCAATCCCATGGCCAGGAGCACCGCCGTTCTAAGCTCGAAGAGAGGCTCGCCTGCCCCGAGCCGTTCCAGGATCCCCTCAGGTCGCTGGGGGTGGTCATGTTCCCGTAGCGCCGTGGCCGTCTCATCGCCGGCAAAAGCGGCGTCCTTGATCCGCTCCCTCTCCGTGCCGGAGAAGATAGCCACGGACTCTGACGGCGCTTCCTTCGTGGCAAAAGTCTGCGGCAGCGAAATGCGCTGTGATAACTCGACGCTCGCTTGCTCCGCCGCCCGATGCAGGGCCCTTGCCATCGCTTGAGCATCCTGGTAGCGATCAGCCGGGTCCTTGGCCAGCGCCTTGAGCACGACGCGCTCGAAGGACTTGGGGACCGACGGCTCGACCTGGCGCGGCAGCGGCAGGGGATCGTGGGCGTGCTTCATCAGCACAGCCACCGGGGTATCGGCCTCAAACGGCGTGCGCTGCGTCAGCATCTCGTAGAGCACCACGCCCAAGGAGTAGATGTCGCTGCGGGCGTCGCTCTCACCCTCCAGCCCTTGCTCCGGCGCTATGTAGTTCACCGTGCCCAGCAGCGCCCCGGGCACAGTATGACGCGTGCCTCCGACCATTTGCGCGATGCCGAAGTCCGCGATCACGGCCCGCCCCCGTTTGGTGAGCAAGATATTGCCCGGCTTGATGTCGCGGTGAACCATGCCCTCGCTGTGGGCGTAGGCCAGTCCGTCGAGCACATCGAGCAACACGGAAACGACCTCTTTGAGGGGCATCCTCTCGCTGCGGATCCGGTAGTCGTGGAGGCGGGCTTTGAGGCTGTCTCCCTCCAACAGCTCCAGCACGATGTAGGACGCATGATGCTGAACGTCAAAGTCGAAGACCTGGACGATGTTGGGATGACGCAGCGCGGCCACGGCTCGAGCCTCTCGGCGGAAGCGTGTTGAGAACGACTCATCCTCCATCAGGTCAGGACGCAGGACCTTGATGGCCACGTAGCGATCGAGTTGGGGGTGGTAGGCCCGGTAGACGCGGGCCATACCTCCGCGCCCCAGTCGCTCCAGGATTCGATACCGGCCCAACATCTGCCCTTCCAGCGCAGACGCCTCTTTCACCTGCTTCCTTCGCCCGAATAGCTTCCTCATCGCAGAAAGGGCAACCAGCTCCGCATAACGCCGAGGGAATCATCCAATGACGAGCGGGCCTCTTCGGCCTACCGCCCGCCAAAAACCTGTAACCTGTCCGACATAGTATCACCCTGAGCCCTACGACGCCTATCCTCTGACCAACAGCTGGCTATCAGGCCGCCATCGAAGAGCAATGGTTAAGCGAAGAACCCGAGTCCAGGAGCGACCGCAGGATCGGACCCGCTTGCCGGAGACGGTCAGTTGAGACCGACGCCCGACTCAATGCGCGCCGGCGATCAACTTGTACCCCAACCCCCGCACCGTGACGAGCAGTTGAGGATTGGAGGGATCATACTCCAAGGTCTGGCGTAAGCGGTGGACCAGATTCTCGACCTGGTAGTCGTAGACGTCCGCCTCATACTCGGGCCAGACGGCGAGGGCGATCTCGTCCTTCGAGCAGACTTGACCGCGCTGCTCATAGAGATAGGCTAGAAGTGTGAACGCCTTGGCAGAGAGCTCAACCCGCCGCCGGTCGAGCCGTACCACCCCGGCGCCTATGTCGACCTCGAGCTCAGGAAACGGCGTCTCTCGAATGGTGATCGCCGGGTCGCGGAAGACGAAGGTCACGTCGCCGACGCGGATTCGGTCTTCGTCGCGCAGATCGACCGGTTGCTGCACTCGCTCGTCGTTGAGAAAAGTGCCGTTGGTGCTGCCCAGGTCCTCCAGGATGACGCGCCAGCCCTCACGCCGGAGGCGGGCGTGCTCGCGCGAGACCCGTCGGCTGGTGATAACGATGTCGCTTTCGACCGCCCGACCGATGGTGACGACGTCATCGGTCAGAGGATGTTCACGACCGGTCGGGTCCGTGAGAAACGGAGAGCGGTCCTTTTCTTTCATAGGCTATCCCAGCAACACGACGGCTTCAAGGGGAAGTTTACTCCGGGCGCTCTGAGCTGTCAAATCCGGTCGCCGCAAGGGCCTCTGCGACGGCGATGTCGCCCAGGACAGCTCGAAAAGGGGGCGAGGCGGGGAGAGCACGTCCCGTAGCGTGGGGGCTGGGTTCCCAGCGGCTTTAACGTAACGATAACGCGCTCTTAATGCCAGGCTAAACAGGGCGTGGTAAGTTATCGAGCAGAAGAGCTCGCGGAGGGATTCGCGCGCATATCTTCTCCTCCTAGCTAGGGGCGGCCCGTCAATCGGGCCGTCTCTGCGTTTCTAGGCCGCCACGCCCTCCAGCAGCTCGCGCAAGGCCCGCCGTTCGTCAGGTCCAAACCTCGTCAGCACATCCTCATCGCCCTCGACGATCGCCTGTCCCAATCCGGAGCGCCGGAAGGCGGCCAGATCCTCCTCAAAAGGCGTCCCCACCTGATGCTCGTGCACAATGCGCCCGTCGCGCATAATCAGGATCCGCTCCGTCTCGCGCGACACCGCCGGGTCGTGAGTGACGACGATAAACGTCGTCTCCAACTCGTCGTTTAGTCGCTTCAAGAGGTCCATCACGTCACCCCCGCTCTCCGAGTCCAGATCCCCCGTGGGCTCATCGGCGAGGATGATGGCCGGCTCGTTCGCCAGAGCTCGGGCCACGGCGACGCGCTGCCGCTGTCCGCCGGAAAGCTGATTAGGGAGATGATCGAGGCGATGGCCTAAGCCCACCATCTCCAGCAGATCCCTCGATCGTTGCCTGCGTTTACGGCGACTCAATGGCTGCCCCATCATCGGCACCTCGACGTTCTCACGGGCCGTGAGGGTGGGGATCAGGTTGTGGAGCTGGAAGATGAAGCCCACTTTGCGAGCACGGAACGTGTCCAGATCGCGCACCTGTGTCAAGTCCTTTCCTTCGACGAGCACAGCGCCCTCCGTGGGACGATCGAGGGCCCCGATCATGTTGAGTAGTGTAGACTTACCACTACCCGAGGGGCCCATCACGCCGACGAACTCACCCGCTCGAATCTCTAGATCGACCCGATCCAGGGCGCGCACCTCTGTACCGTCACCATAGACCTTGACCACGCCCTGCGCCTCGACGATAGTCTCACCCTTCATAGCCTGATCCTCCTATCCGTGCCAAACCCGACGCATAGCGAATCGGACACGCTCTGACCGCGTTCCGTCCATCACTCGTACCGCAATGCCTCCACAGGCCGCAGGTTGGAGGCCCACCAGGCGGGATAGAGCCCGCCAATGGCGCCCAGCAGCAGGGCGGTAGCCAGGGCCTGAGCGAAAAGCATCACGTCATACTGCACCTGCATAAAGCCCTCCATGAGCGGGAGCGTATTGAGCAGCAAACCCAGGAGCAGACCGAGCAGACTGCCCGCCGCGCCACCCAGCAGGCTCAACGTCACCGACTCGCGAAGGACCATCCATAGGACGCGCCACTTGCGCCAGCCCAGGGCACGCAACACACCAATCTCCCTCGTACGCTCGAAGACGCTCATCACCATCGTATTCATCATCCCCAACCCCCCGACAATGAGGGCCATGAGCGAGATGCCCCACGTCATGCCCTCCAACAACTGAAGGTCGCTCACACTCTCGGTGAAAGCACTGGCCTTGGAGACGTCAATCTCCGGGAAGCGAGCCTCTACCTGTCGAATCACGCTCTCTGCCCGGGCCCGATCCTCGAGCCAGATGCCCAGAAAACTGACGTTGTTAGGCTGACCGAACAACCGTTGGGCGTCCCGCAACGTGACCACGCCGCCGCCATCCTGGAAGCTCACGCCCGTCTCATAGATCCCCACAATCCTAAAGGCTCGATCGAAGATGCGCATCGTGTCGCCTACGTCCATGTTTAGATTCTCGGCAGCAACGCGCCCGATGATCATCTGGTGATTGGTGGTCAGAGGCTCCCCTTCCACGATCTGATACTCGCGAATGGCAAACCCTCGCGGTCGGTACCCGAAGACCACGAAGAAGGGCAGATCCCCAACCGACGTGTACCCGGTGAGGAATCCCTCGGCCGCTCGAACCCCGGGCATCGTCGAGACACGTCGTACCACGTCCTCGTCGATCTTGCTCAGGTCGATGGATCCCTCGGCTTCCATACCGACCAACTGTGCGCCCATACCCCCCGCCAAGCCACCGACCACGTCGACGAGCCCATCGCCCATAGCGCCCAACAGGACGATAGCCATGAGAGCGATGCCGATAGCCACCACCGTGAGCACCGTGCGCGTCGGCTGACGCAGGACGTTGCGCAGCGCCGTCGATGGCACGTGCTGGGGCGCATGCACTGACCCTCCTTCGGAACGCATCGCCTCAGCCGGCAATAGCCGGGCGGCCCTCCAGGCCGGGAACGCCCCGCCAACCACGCCCAAGGCCAAGGCCACGGCAAGCCCTTGAGCCAGTGTTGAGGGTGGGATAACCTGGGGCAGAAAGCCGCTCACACCAGGAACATTGCTCACAGCTCGTACCCCCGCGATGCCCAAGAGGATGCCCACCGCCCCGCCCACGAGGCTGATGAACAAGGACTCACCCAGCACCATAAGCAGGATCCGGAACGGCCGCCACCCGACTGCCCGGAGCACGCCGAACTCACGGGTGCGCTCAAAGACACTCATCAGCACGGTATTCATCACCCCGACACCGCCGATGACGACAGCGATGAGGGAGACAGACCAGCTGAAGACGTAGACGTACTGGAGCATATCCTGCTCCTGAGCGAAACTGCTCGACGTAGTGGCCGTCAACTCTTCAAAACGCCGGTCGATGCGTTGCCGCAGTTGATCGACATCCGCGCCGGAGTGCAACTTGAGCAGAAAGGCGTTGACCTGCTGAGGCTTCCCGCTGACGTCCTGGGCGTCCTCCAGCCGGATCACGGCCCCGCCATCCTCGAACGGCTGTCCCGTCTCGTAGATGCCAACGACGCGATAGGCACTCTCGTAGAGGTAGAAGGTATCGCCCACCTCTTTCCCCAGGTCCTCCGCCGCAGCACGCCCCAAGATCAGCGGTCTACCCCTTCGAGTTCCGTGGGGATCAGCAAGGGACCGCCCCTCGACGATCTTGAAGTGATCGGTGGCAAAGCCCTGGGGATCGTACCCGTAGAGGATGAAATAGGGCGTACCTTCGGTCGCGGCAAACGTGTAGATCATGCCGGACACGTCCTCCACCCCCGCTAGGCCCGCAAGACGATCCCGGACCTGTTCGTCTACCGCGCTGAAGATGATGTCGAGGGCCTCGTCCTGGACGACGAGAAGATCGGCCCCGCTGCCGCCAGCGATGGCGCTGTAGCCCTCCACAAGGCCCTCCGCCAGGGCACCAAGGGCCACGACCGCCGCCACCCCCACGGCGATGCCGAAAACGGTGAGCAGCGTGCGCGTCCTACGCCGCAGCAGGTTTCTGATGATCACCCGACACTCACTGCCCTACGTCGATGTCGACAAAAGCCGTCATCCCCCAACGAATCCCGGAGGCCCTGGCATTCGCGAGCTTGTCCAGCTCGATAACCGTGGTGTAGTTGACGCCTCCCCCTACGGACTCAGCCATCGGGTTGATGCGGACCACGCGGCCCTTGAAGACACGCTCAGGAAAGGCGTCAAAGCTGACGTCGACAGTTTGACCGACCTCGATTTTCGCCACGTCGATCTCGTCTAGATCGGTGGTCTCCACCCGCAGCGTCGCCAGATCGCCCAGGGTGACGATGGGATCGCCTGGGCTCACCCGCTCACCTTCTCGTACCTCCACCATGCCCACGGTCCCGTCAAAGGGGGCGTGACGTTCGCACCGTTCCAGCTGGAGCTGTGCCTCTCCCAGCGCTATCTCCGCCCGCTCAACATCCGTCTCCGCCAACGCGATCTCTTCATCGACAGGGCCCGCTTTGGCTTGCTGCACCTGCGCCTGGGCAACGACACGCTGGGCCTCCGCAGCTCGGACTTGCGCCTCGGCCGCATCCATGCGGGGTGATGCGCTCTTCCGAGCGTAAACCAGACCTAATCGAGCCGCCTCTTCACCCTCCCTGGCAGCACGAAGTTGTAGAGCGGCTCTCTCGCCTTCCCAATCCTCAATGGTGTCGTCTTCCAGCTTATCCTGTAATTCATCATAGTCAATGCGAGCTGCTTTGCGCTCGGCCTCGGCCGATTCCAGCTCCGCCTCCGCGTCGACGATGTCGGATCGTATCGCGCCAGAGGCCAATCTGTCCCGCTCAGCGACAGCCTGGGAGATCGCGACCTCGGCGACGTCCACCTGCTGCTCGGCAGCAGCGACATCCACGGCTCTCGGTTGGGACTTAAGCCGCCTAACCTCGGCTTTGGCGTTAGCGAGCTGAGCCTCGGCCTCCCGGACGGCCAACTGCGCATCCACTGTGTCGAGCTTCACCAGAAGATCGCCGGCTTCAACCTCATCACCTGGCTCCACCAGCACGTCATCCACAACACCATCGGTCTGGATGCTCAGAACAGCCCATTCAGCCGGCACCACCTTCCCCGTGACCGAGACCAGCGACCCAAAGGAAGGTTCTGGCATCGGCGTGGGCGCCTCCTCCGCCCCACCACCACAAGCGACGAGAGAAAGAGCGATGGCCACGACCACTGGCATCCACGGCAGTCTTCCCTTCATAGTCTCTCCTTGTTTCACCTGCACACTACGCAACATCTGATCCATTAGCGCCGCTACCGTCTGGTAGGCACCTCCGTCAGCCCTCAACTTCAATATCGACGAAGGCCGTCATCCCCCAGCGAATCTGAGGATGCAACGACGTCAGATCCACAATCGCCGTATAGTTGACGCCGGCACCTTCGGACTCGGCCTGCGGGTAGATTCGCTTTACCCGCCCCCCAAAGACTTCATCAGGCAAGGCATCGAAGGTCACATCTACCTCCTGACCGACCTGAACCCGGGCCACGTCGATTTCATCAAGATCAGTGGTCTCGACGCGGAGGGTGGTCAAGTCACCGATGGTGACCAGAGGCTGACCCGGCGCGACCAATTCGTGCTGTCGCACCTGGATCATCCCGACCGTGCCGGCAAGGGGGGCCTCGATCTCGGTGCGCGCCGCTGCAACCTCGGCCTTCTCCAGCGCGACCTCGGCTTGTTGGATAGCAGCCTCGGCAGCCGCAATATCCGCCTCGCTCGGGCCAGCTTTCGCCTGCGTCAACCGGGCCTCAGCCGCGTTCCGCTGCTCCTCAGCCACCTCAATAGCGACCTCAGCAGCGCGAAGCCGATCATCCTTCTGGTCGATAAGGGCGTAGTACCGGCTCCAGGCCGCGTCCAGAGCCTCTCTCGCGGCATGAAGACGGAAACGAGCCTTCTCCTCCGGTGGCCCCAGCAGCGGACAGATCTCCTTCTCGCCCTCGCCCGGTATCGTGACATCGACACACGTCATCGTATCCTCATGGAGCTCATACGTGACGAGTTCGTCGATCTCTTTCAACGTCACCTGCACCTTGGCCGACGCGATCCCGGCATCAAGCGATCCAGCCTCCAGTTGAGCAAGCCTTGCCTCAGCCTGATCGACATCGGGCCCAGCCGCCTTCACGCTTGCCTCGGCGACGGCTATGTCCTCTGGCCTTGGTCGGGACTCGAGAAGCGCTAGTCGGATATGCGCGGCCTCCAATGCTACCTGCGCGCGGGCCACCGCAATCTCAGCGTCGGCAGAATCGAGCTGGACCAAGGGATCCCCAGCCGACACCTCATCGCCTGGCTCCACCAACACGTCTATCGCCGTGCCCCCCGCCTGCGCACTGACCGTGGTCCATTCCGCTGGCAGAACCTCTCCCGTGACCGACACCACCGAGGCAAGAGCTTGTTCTGGAAGCGGCGTCGGTGTCGGTTCATCGCCGGCACCACACGCAGAGAGGAGCACAGCGACCACGATCAACCCTAAGAGTACCTCTTTCCTCATACAATGACCTCCGTCGTTCCTGAACCCAATCCTAACCTCGATCTAACGCAGAAGAAGGCGAGAGCGAGACCGCATATGGGCCACGTGCAGGCAACACCACTCGCCGCGTCATTCATAGCGCAACGCCTCCACAGGTCGCAGGCGTGTCGCTCGCCAGGCGGGATAGATCCCCCCAACGATGCCTGCCACTATGGCCACCAAGACGGCCTGGGCGAAAATCCAAGGTGAATAGGAGAACTCAATACTCCCCCACGTCCCCTCCACCAGGGTCATGAGCCTGCCCAGCCCCAACCCCATCAGTATACCACAAGCTCCTCCAACCACGCCCAGCGCTATCGACTCTCGGAGAATCATACCTAAGACCTTGCTCTTACGCCACCCGAGCGCGCGCAAGACCCCGATCTCCCGTGTGCGCTCCAACACGCTCATCAACATCGTGTTCAGCATGCCCAAGCCGCCGACGAAAAGGGCCAAGATGGAGACCTGGGTTACGAGCTGCTCCATCACCTGGAAGTCACTCATACTCTCGGCAATCTCGGACGTGAGAGAGACGTCGAGCCCCGGGAAACGAGCCTCCAACCGCTTTCTCACGTCCTCGGCCTGACCAGGATGGTGCAGCTTGATGGCGTAGTACATCACCTGATGCGGCTTCCCGGTCAAGGCCTGCGCCTCCCTGAGGCCGATGACCACGCCCACATCCTCGTAGGAGATGCCGGTCTCGTAGATGCCCACAACCCGGAAACTGCTCCTCAGAAGACGGACTGTGTCCCCCACCCCAGCGCCCATCTGCTCGGCGGCTTGCCGCCCCACGATCACCTGATGTCGGCCCGCGAGCGCTTCACCTTCTACGATACGGAAGTGTCGAATGGCAAAGGAGCGGGGATGATAGCCAAAAACGATCAGCATCGGCATCGTCTCCGTCTTGACGGCCGTCATAATCGTCCCGGCAACTGCCTCCACCTCCGGCCACGCCGCCATGCGCGATCCTACGTGCTCGTCGATGGCGCTGAAGTCCGCATCGACGCCAGCCTCAACGGCTAACAGGTCGGTCTGGCTGGCGCGGAACATCCCCGACATAAGATTGGCTATGCCCTCAGCAAGAGCCCCCAGGGCCACGATGGCAGCGATGCTGATGCCAATTCCCAGCAACGTCAGGGCCGTGCGCGTCCGCCGCCGCATGAAGTTACGGAGTGTCATACCGCCGGGTAAAGCGCGTGGTACCGCCGCCCCGCCGCCATGGTAGCGCAGCGCCTCCACCGGCAGAAGACGGCTCGCCCACCACGCCGGGTAGGCTCCACCTATGAGCCCCAGCAGGGTCACGGTGACCAGAGCGCGGATGAAGATCGTCGGCGTGAACTGACTGCCGAACAGGCCCAACATTGAGGCGGATCGGTTGATGACAAACACGGCCCCGACGCCCAGGCCGGCCCCTACGATCCCTCCCAACAGCGCCAGGGTCAGGGATTCGCTCAGGATCAAGATCAGCACGCGCCACCGCCCCCAGCCGACCGAGCGAAGCAGCCCGATCTCACGAGTGCGCTCGAAGACGGACATGAAGAGCGTATTGGTCATGCCGACACCGCCGATGAGGATCGCCAGTCCAGCGATGGCCATCGCTCCAACCTCCAGAATCTCCAGGATCTGCTCCTGCTCGGCGAACCCGGTCGTGGTGGAGAGCGAGAGATCGGGGAATTGCCGCTCCACCCGTCTCCGCAATCGAGCCTCGTCGGAGGGATCGCGGAGCTTGATGTAGAGCATCGAGACGTGATGGGGCTGTAACGTGATCGTCTGTGCGTCCTCCAGCGGCATCACGGCGCCGCTATCCTCAAAACCATCCCCTGTCTCGTAGGTGCCAACGATCCGGAAAGCCGTGCCGCTCACGTGGAACGTGTCGCCCACTCGCTTCTCCACGTTGTCTGCAGCCCGACGCCCCAGAATGAGGGGTTTCCCTCGCACATCCTGCGCCGCAGCCAGCGACCGGCCGTCGACGATCCGGAAGTGCTCGACGGCGAAGCCATCGGGGTCGTGACCGAAGAAAAACACGTAAGACCCGTCATCCGTCAGCGTGTTGCTCAAGAGCACCCCCTCGACAGCAGACACCTCGCGCCATTCGCGCAGCTCCTGGGCCACCTGCTGGTCGAAGCTGCTCAACATCGCGCTGACAGCGTCCGCCTGCGTGAGCACCAAATCTGCCTGGCTCCCTCGGGTCATCGTGGTGAAGCCAGCGCGCATACCGCGGGCCACCGCCCCCAACGCGACGATGGCCGCCACACCGACGGCGATCCCCATCAGGGTGAGTGCCGTTCTCCCTTTACGGCGCAGGAGGTTCTTGACGATCATCTCGGGCCTCGCTTCGGTCACGTTGAGACGCCCAAGGGCGCCTCTAGCCCACGCTCACAGCTCCCTCCATCTGCTCATCCGTCCACTCAATCTCGATCTCCAGTTCTCGCTGCGTCTTGTGCTCTTTGACCTTCTCCGTGACCTCTATTTCCAGCTCCACGGTCTCAGGCAGCGAGAGAGTGACCTCTTCCTCACCCCGCCGGAGGGTGACTTGACCTCCCTCCAGGTTGTCCGCGAGCTCTCGCAGAAAGGTCGCTACGCTCTGGCGGGACTTCCACTCTTCAGCTCTGAACAGCATGGTCTTTTCCGACATATGTCCCCCTTCGTCCTATAGCTATGCCTTCGACCACCGAACGCTAACCGATGGTGCTTTCAAATGCTTGGGCGAACAGCTCCCAATCATCCTCGTGAATGACCTCCTCAGCCCGCCGGCCGAGTATGTCCAGAATCCGCGGCAGGTAGAGATCAGTGCGTAGATGGTGTTCAGCGATGAGGACGAAGAGCGGGCTGCGCGTCCAGGAAGAACGTGCCGCCTGCCCTGCCGTGAGACGCTCCCCCACCAAGACCTCATCTCCGTCGATCACCAACACCAGACCAAGCCCCTCTGCCTTTCTCAAGTGCTCCTCAGACATCGAGGCAACAACCATACGTGCTCCCGACAGATCCAGCGATCGGGAACTATAGACGACCACTCGAACACCGCGAGCGATCGCCTCCGTCAGTGCAGCCTTCAAAGGGGGGAACGTCGATGGCAGAATTGCCGTGTAGACGTTGTCCTCGGCACGGCTGATCATCTCCCTGGCCTTAGCCAGCACGTTGTCATGCCCCTCGATGTTCCATACGTACTCCAAATCCGACGTCTTGCCCAGGCCCTCCAGGTCATCGCGAAGCGCCGTGACCAACGCCTCGTGCTCGCGATGAACCTGATTGAGGAACTCCGAGGGTGGAATGGGCGCATACTGCGTCTTACCCTCCTTGTGCAGCTCCATCGCCGCTCCTCGTGCTGTCAGCTTGCTCAAGACCTCGTAAACCATCGAACGCGGAACGCTGGATGTTTTGGAAACCTGATAGCCAGTGGCTGGGCTCTCCCTCAAGAGCGCGACATAAGCCTTAGCCTCATACTCAGAGAACCCTAAGTCAACCAGATGGTCGAGCGTATCTTGCTCCATACTGTACCTTGCTATAGACACCCTAGACGTTATCACAATAACCTAGACGTTATAATTATAACGACTATAGTATACACGATCCAGGGGACTCTGTCAAGGACCAGTTTCGCGGTGATCGAGGCAATAAACACGCAGCGATGATCCTCCGAGGAGGCGATGGACCCGCGGTTTGACCCGTCTGCAGGGAATGTATTGACGATGGACCGGGTGAGGGAACCCGGTTCTTCTGGCCGCGAAGGTGCCCCAGTTAAATCAACAGGCCGATGGCCAGCGTGGCCAGGCCCAGATAGACGAAGTAGCCGAAGGTGTCGGTGATCGTGGTGACCAAAATGGGAGAGGCAAGGGCCGGGTCGACTTGTAAGACCTGCAGTCCGATGGGCACGAGAGCGCCGGCGACGGCGGCGGCGACTAAATTGAGGAGCGTGGCAGCGCCGACCACCACCCCAAGCATAGGTGACCCTCGCCAGGCCAAGGCGATGAGGGCGATCAGAGACCCGACTGCGACGCCGTTCGCGAGGCCGATGAGCACCTCTCTTCCAAGGGTTCGCCAGCCCTCCGCCGGACTTAGCTCGCCCAGGGCCAGTCCGCGGACCGTGACGGTCAGAGTCTGGGTGCCAGCGCTGCCGCTGACGCCGGCGACGATAGGGAAGAAGGCTGCCAGAACGGCGACACGGGCAATGGTGCCCTCAAAGAGGCTTAGAACCAACGCCGAGGCCATAGCTGTGATCAGATTAAGCACCAGCCAGGGGAGACGGGTGCGAAGCGCCGCAGGCAGTGCCCCATCGGGGGGATGTTCCTCCGGCACACCGCCGAGGCGGAAGATATCCTCGGTAGCCTCCTCCTCCAACACCTCCACCAAGTCGTCGTGGGTGATGACGCCGAGCATACGTCCCCCGGCATCCACGACGGGCAAAGCCACCAGGTCATAGCGCGACATCAGACGAGCAGCTACTTCCTGATCGTCGTGTGCCTCCACGAAGATGACGTCCGTGTCCATAACGTCCTCCACCTCGGTCCAGGGTGGGGCGACGACCAGTTGGCGCAGGGAGACGACACCCACTAGGTGCTCATTTCGATCGACGACGAAGAGATAATAGACCGTCTCCGCATCCGGCGCTGTGGCCCGAAGATGGGTGATCGCCTCCTCTGCAGTCATCTCTTGATGGATGACCACCTCGGCGGTGGTCATCAGTCCACCGGCGCTCTCGTCTGGGTAGGCCAGGAAAGGACGGATCTCGTCGGCCTCCGCCAGTCTGGACAACGCCTGAGCTGCGCGCGCCGGCGACAGGTCGCCCAGGAGGTCGGCGGCCTCGTCCGGCTCCATCTCGCTTAGGATGTCGGTCAGCTCTGCAGGGGAAAGACGCTGAGCGACCTCTGCTGCTTTCTCCTCCTCAAGTTTCTCCAGGATGTCGGCGGAGTCCTCCAGCCCGAGCTGAGGCAACAGTCGATCCTGTTCATCGAGCGCCAGGTCGTCGAACAGCTCCGCTTGGTCGGGCGGCTTGAGAGCTTCGATGAGGCCAGCAGCACGATCCCAGTCGCGCGCGTCCAGGGCATCCCGAATCTCTTGCAGGGCGATGTCGATGTCTTGGCGTTCCATGGGTCTTCCCTCCTGGTGGAAAGCTATTATCGCACGATGGGGGAGGATGTCAATTGAGCAAAGTCTTTGCCTCCTACCGCCGCTATGGTGCTCCACGCGTGGAAGACAAAGATCACCTCATTCCCACGGCTCAAGAATCAGACCGAGATGGCCTCGCCCTCCCTCGAACGGCGCCAACACACCAGAAACAACAGCCCAGGAACCGTCACCACTATCCACAGACCGTAAGGAGCGAGAAGATACCGAGGAAAACCCTCGGTCATCGGCCAATGGATCAGAAGCACTGGCAAAGTCACTAGCTGAGAGAGGCATGCGATCGCCCCACCCAGACCCTCCCAACGCCAGGCCAGGGCCAACCCCACCGCTCCCAGGAACATCATCAGCGGAGGCAGATTCTCAATAGGGGGATACTCCTCCGCAGCCTGGGGGTCTGCTATACCTGTTCTCACCCAGTTCGATGCATAGCCTAGGAAGACGAGCAGCGCGACAAGGAAGACCAGACCTCCCCAGATTCGTGCGATCCAGCGTATCCATCGCGTCACCCCGTTACCAGACTTATCGCCACGTGTCACCATATGTCCTCCTTCCCCTCATAGGCCGCCTTATACGCGTGGGATGGCCACACTCACCTCAAGGCCGTAATCCTATCCTGAACCAGAGGAGGTGTCGATGATCTCGGCGTAGATCCCCTCGATCCGCTCGGCGATCGTCGACCACGCGTACGACTCCGCCCAGCAGGCGGCCCGCTGACCAATCCGCCGTCGGCTCAACTCGTCCGTCAGCAAGTGCGTGATCCGCCCCGCCAGTGCCTCGACGTCTCCGGCCGGCACGCGGTAACCCGTCCGCCCATCCTTGACCAGGAAGGCCAGCCCCCCGACGTCGGAGGCGACCACTGGCGTCCCGCAGGCCATCGCCTCCAGGGCCACCATGCCGAAACTCTCGTAATCTGACGGCATGACGACCATCTCGGCCGCCGAGTAGTAGTACTGCAGCGTGTCCTGGTTTTTGGAGCCCATAAACGTCACCACATCACCGATCCCCAAACGCTCGCGCAGTCTCTGCAGCCGCATCATCTCCTCATCCTCGTGGATGGGATCGATCTCGCCGCCAATAATGGGGACGCACAGCCCCTCGGATGACTCCAAGCCAGCTAGCTCTGGCTGGCGATCGACGACCTGGGCGATCGCCTTGAGGAGGTTATCGATCCCCTTCAGCGGTTCAATCCGCCCCACGAAGAGAATCATCGGCCGGTCTGGGCAGATCCCGATGTGCTCCTTCGCGTGCGCCTCCGGAATGGGGTGGAAACGGTCCACATCGACGCCCGGCGAGATGACGTGGATCTTCTCCCGCTCGGCCCCATAGAGCTCCGCTAGTTGGTTCTCCTCGGCCGGGGTGGAGGCGATCAGGGCGTCCGCGAAGCCCACAATCTCCGTCTCCACGGCCACCCGCCGGCTCGTCTCTCGCTCCCGCGGCCGCTTCTCCGCCACGAGGTTCTTCATCTTCCCCAACGTGTGTGCCATGTGAACGACCGGCGCCTCCCACGGCTGCCGCAGCCGCCTCGCCGCCTCGCCCGAAAGCCAGTAATGGCTGTGGATCACGTCGTACGCGATCTCGTCCCTCGTGCTCTGCGCCAGCGCGCCGTCGACGAACTCAGGCAGGTGGTCGTACACCCGGTGCTTGTCGTAGGGCTGCTCTGGGCCGGTCGGCAGGTGGATCACCCGTCCGCCAGCGCCCAACGCCTTGCTGATGCGCGGGAGGGTCGAATTTTGCGAGCGGGTGTAGACGTCCACCCGGTGCCCCCGGCGCCCCAGCTCGCGCGATAGGTCGCGCACGTAGACGTTCATCCCTCCCGTCTCCTTACCACCCAGCGTGGCCAAGGGACAGGTGTGGACGCTCAACATGGCAATGCGAAGATGAGGCATAAGCCTTCTCGTGATGGATCTCCTCGTTCTTCCTAATGCTCTCCGCACACTTGGGAACTTGGTGCTTATCTCGAAACCCAAAAGCGATTGCACTATAGTTGGCGTGCATTGCGTAGTGCGCCGAAGTAGCTCGGCATCCGCGGCGTTGTGACTGCTCACCGTCTGCTCTGAGCGTGTTGTTCGAAGCGATCCGGGACCCGTACTGTGGGGCGCGGCATCGCCGAATCACAGATTCAGCAGGAGCGTGGAGGCCGCAAGGTTAGTGGTGACGTACTTTCTACCAACGGAGGTTCTTCTTGAGTGACGAGATCGTTCGCGTCCTGAGTATCGAGGACTACGAAGAGCTTACGACGCTCTGGCCGCGCCCGCTACAGTGTCCAACAGCGTCTTTTCCTCTTCCTCTTGAACCGTGCGTGGATCCAGCACCAGCCGACCGTGCTCAATCCGGCTGATCACCGGCGGTTCCCTCTCACGAAGCGCCCGCGCCAGCCGATCCGAGTGCTCCGTAGGCAGCGCCACCAGCCGGGTGGGCAGCGTCTCGCCAGGCAAGCTGCCTCCTCCCACCGTGGAGTACCCGTCGACTAGCTCAGAGACTATCCCTGCCTGCCTCAGCCTCTCCTGCCACCAAGCTGCTCGTTCCTCGATCGCCGCCAGCGGCGTGGCGATCATGCGCCACACCGGGATCGCCTCCACTGCCTCTCCCCGGGCGTAATGGAGCAGCGTCTCCTGGAGCCCCACTAGACAGAGCTTGTCGGGTCGCAGGGCTCGGGTCAAGGGGTGACTCTTCAACGGGTCCACGTAGGCCGCTCGCCCTACAATGATGCCCGCCTGTGGGCCGCCCAACAGCTTGTCACCGCTGAAGCAGACCACCGCGGCGCCTCCATCGACGCTCTCCTGGACCATCGGCTCGTGGGCCAGGCCGAACGTGCTCGTCTCCAGCAACGCGCCGCTCCCCAGGTCGTCCATCACCGGCAGCCCATGATTTTCGCCCAACGTCACCAACTCACGCAAACTCGGCTCCGACGTGAACCCAACCACGCGGAAATTGGAGTGATGCGCCCGCAGGATCAGGGCCACGTCCCCATCGGCCTCCAGCGCGTTCTCGTAGTCGTAAAGGTGGGTCCGGTTCGTCGTCCCCACCTCGATTAGCGCAGCGCCGCTCTGCGCCATCACGTCCGGGACGCGGAAGCCGCCGCCGATCTCCACCAGCTGACCACGCGAAATCACCACTCCGCGCCCCTCAGCCAGTCCGGTCAGAGCCAGGAGCACCGCGCCGGCATTGTTGTTCACCACCAGAGCCGATTCCGATCCCGTCAGCTGGCGGAGAAGTCGCTCGGCATGCGCGGTCCGATGCCCACGCTCTCCTGCCTCTAGGTCATACTCCAGTGTGCTGTAGCCCCCGCTCACCGCGTCCATCGCCTCTCTGGCTCGCTTCGAGAGGGGAGCCCGCCCCAGGTTGGTGTGGATGATCACCCCGGTGGCGTTGATCACTGGACGCAGCGTGGGGGCCAGTCGCGCCTCCAGACAATCCGCAGCTCGCGCCGCCAGTGACGTGCTATCTGGAACCTCAGCGCCCTCTCGCACCTCGGCGCGCACCGTGTCGAGGACCTCGCGCAGCGCGTCTACCGTCTGCTGACGACCAAAAGCGTCGATCAGCTCTTGCAGGATCTCCTGACCAAGCAGCCGATCGACGCTGGGAATCTGCCGTAGTCTATTGACGTTCATACAGTGCTGTCGCTGGAGGGCCTCTCTACAGGTGGAGAGGCTGTTTCCACCCTCATCGTTGCCTCTTTACCGTTCAGCAGAGGCAGAGAGCTCCTTCACCCCAGGTTCTCAGTTCCTTCGCTCCCGCAGCGGAATGAGCTACTGCGGCGGAA
>CAZEQC010000049.1:0-19410 GCA_964514285.1 uncultured Anaerolineales bacterium
CCTACGGGGAGAATCTCGGTCCTGTGCGGAACGCGCGTCGATTGCCGTCGCTGAATCCGAGCAGACGAACAGAGGAGGATACTTATGTCGCTGTACGAGATCTTTTTCAACGTGTTGGTTGTACTGGTCACCGTATCTCTGCCAATCCTGGTCGTTCTGTGGATTATCAAGACTGTTCGAGGGTTCAAGAGTGAAAGGGAAACCCTTGAAGAACTCAGTTCTATGGCCAAGGAGATCCGCGAGGGCCAGAAGGAGACGAATCGACTGCTGCGGGAGCATCTCGCTGAGGACAAGGGCGACACTGAATGATGCCGCCCGCCTGAGGCACGTCCGGATGATGGGAGGACAAAACTCGTTCTTGAGCCTCAGGCAGCCATCAGTTCATCACGCTGGAAGCGAGGGCCTGTGAATGGCAAGATCAAGGCAGTCTTTCTGCTCGCAAGTGGGCTGCTCGCTCTGACGGGCTGGGGCCAGCAGGCGTTCGCCTGCACGTGCTTGCCGCCCGGCTCACCGAGCGAGGAGCTGGAGCGGTCGACGGCCGTCTTCTCCGGCCGCGCTGTGGGTATGGAGGTACCGTCTGGTCGGATTGTGAGCTCAGCCGATCCAGTGGCGGTCACGTTTGAGGTCTACACGGTGTGGAAGGGACCGAATAGCGATAGTATGACCGTCACCATAGCCCGGTCGAGCGTGAGCTGCGGGTATGAGTTTGAGACCGGGAGAGAGTATGTGGTTTACGCTCGTGGCGAGGCTGATGACCTACAGGTGAGCCTGTGCAGCCGCACGAAGCCGCTTGCGCGTGCCGGCGATGACCTGGCTGCGCTGGACCGAGGAGACGGAACCGGCATCCGGGCTATGCTCCAGGCGTACAAGTATCTGGTCATGACCGCTGTGCTCGTCGTCGTAGCGCTCGGCGTGGGCGTGAGGGCGCTCTTGATTAGGCAGTCGAACGCCTGAGGAGGAAGTACCGACTCGGTTATCCGCCCAAATGTCTGGCAACGGTGTATTGGCGCAAGCACCTTGCAGTTTCGAGGTCTGCTATGTATACTAGCCGTGCGCTTCTACCTCGTTTCGTCCTGATCTGGCACGCGTGCCTGCAGATCGACAGGCTGCTAGGCGCATCAAGGGATTGACCCGGAGCACTAGTGGGGAGTGAAGAAATGGAGTTGAGAATTGAGGGGGTGAGGAAATCCTACGCTAGGGGTCAGTGGGCGTTGCGCGATTTCAGCATCAAACTGAAACCGGGGCTGCTTGGCCTTCTTGGCCCAAACGGGGCTGGCAAGACGACTTTGATGCGAATACTGGCGACAGTGATTAAACCAACCAGCGGTTCAGTGATGCTGAATGATGTGGATGTCATCAAGCATCCGAACACTATGCGACAAGTATTGGGTTACCTTCCGCAGGATTTCGGGGTGTACAACCACCTCAACGCCGTTGAATTCCTCACGTATCTTGCTGCTGTCCGCGGTTTGCGACCCCTTCGAATGCAAGAACGGATTGATCAACTGCTGGAAATCGTGAACCTGCATGCTGTACGAAGAAGACCCCTGGGTCAATACTCGGGGGGAATGAAACAGCGATTGGGTATAGCGCAGGCAATCCTCAATGACCCCCAGGTGTTGATTGTGGACGAACCGACAGCAGGGCTGGATCCAACAGCGCGTGTGCGCTTCCGGAATCTGTTGACTGAGCTGTCAGGAGACAGGATCGTCATCTTGTCAACGCATATCGTCTCCGATGTCGAATCGGCTGCCACAGAGATTGCCCTGATCCATGAGGGACGCCTAGAAGAACACGCCTCCCCCCAGGAATTAGTCGAGAATACCAAGGGGAAGGTCTGGAAGGTGGTCGCATCCAGTTCGGAACTGCGGGACCTGAAGGACCGCTTCATCATTAGTGGATCCACTCAAGAACCCGATGGAGTCCATCTTCGGGTCGTCAATGAAGAGAAACCCACTCCTACAGCCGAATCCCTCAAGCCATCATTGGAAGACGGGTACCTTTACCACCTCAGCCTTGGTAGCCTGGGTGGAACTGAGGACCTTGGCCTATGAAGGCAATCTTTGCGACCGCCATAACGTTGATCAAGGAGCGTTTTCGCCGGACAAGTACCCTTCTCTTCCTGTTCGTTCATGTGGTGTATTTCTTCCTGCCGTTTCCTGCCTCCGTGCGGTACCGCAACGCCAGGGGGCTGTACACCTCTGGCTATGCAGGTGCGTTTACGGCAATGAGGAGCCATTGGATCTTCGCACTCATGGCTTTTCACGTAATAAGGAGTTCTATTGAAGAAGACCGCCTGAGCGGCATGGGTGAGCTTCTTGCTTCCACTCCCGTAAAGAAAGTGACGTACCTCTTGGGGAAACTCCTTGGGAGCTTCTCCTATTCCTGCATGCTGTTGATCGTCGTGTATCTGCTGGCACTCGTGTCACAGGTAATCCGTGCTGAGGGGCCGCTGCGTGCCCTATCCTTGGCATGGCCATTTGTATTGTTCACCATTCCGGCAATTGTCTTCACGACAGGGATAGGTTTGACCCTGAGTATGGTCCCGCTAGTAGATCAATGGCCCGGAGATGTTCTGTTTGTGGTAGTTTTTCTACTCAACCGCGAGGTTTCCAGGAGACTATCAGGCTCCTCGGCTTTGGATGATAGCATTCTTGCCTACCTGGACCAGAATCCAAGTGCATTCACTATCGCAGGGCAAGAGAAGGCCTTCTACTGGCCTGGAATGCCCGTCGCGTGGTCGGTCATCTGGCCACGGCTAAGTTGGATCTTGTTGGGTATCGGGCTGACGATGGCTGCCAGCCTGGTCTTCGACCGATTTCGGGTGTCCCCCAGGGGCCGCTGGAGGATCTTCCCTAGGGATACTCCAAGCAGGACAATCGAATCTCAGCCAACCCGTGGCTCGTTTGTCGTTACCGTACCCAAGTCCCCAGCCCTCAATAATGACCACATCTTGAGGGCTTCGCTGACAGCGCTTGTTGCCGAAATACTCTTGACATTGAAGAGGCGGTGGTGGTACTTGCTGGGATGTGTTGGCGCAACCATTTCTTCATTCTTCGTTTCTAGAGAGGACTTGAACCTCTACCTGATCCCTCTGATCCTCTTGTTGCCGATCAGTGTTATCGCCGACTTGGGGTGTCGTGAAGAAAGGGAGGGAACCAGCGAACTGGTGTTCATTGCTCCCTACAATCGAATACTGTACCCTCTATGGAAGTGGAGTTCGGGGTTCGTGCTTACAAGCCTGGCTCTCACGGGGCCTCTGTTCATACGTATAGCTGGCGGGAGGTTGACTTCGGCGCTCGCTCTGATCATAGGTATTAATTTCCTAGTTTCAATGGCGGTATCTCTTGGCATCCTGACTGGCGGATATCGCGTGTTTGTGACGGCGTACATAATCCTATGGTGGGTCTTGGTCACCGGTATGAACAAACGCCCACCGTTATGGTTGGATTGGTCGAGTTTGTGGTACGGTGGTAAGTATCCACTAGTAGCGGCTCTCTACTTGATTCTGTCCATTGGTTTGATTAGTCTTACCGCGCTAGGAACAAAGACACGAGCTGTACGAGGGAGACAGCTGGGCCAGGTAGCTGAGTACTGGCGCCTCCTGAACCCGTGTGAGGGCGGCCAACGGGAGAATGATGACCATTGAGCTTTCAAACGCGCAACTACCGTGCTCGGTGGCACCCAGCCTATCTGGTGCGTCAGGCTGACTGTTATAGGCCATGTATGCGACACGTGGAGAGGCAAGACGACCATCATACAGCGCCGATTCCATGATCCCGTGACCCGCCGTGCCGGAAGGAGACCAGGCCTGTGACATCAGCTGATTCGCCGTCGGTAGAGGCCCACGTAAAGGCCCTCAACGCCTGCAATCAGCGCGGGGGCCGCATGCTCTCGCTGATTGATCTGCTCAAAGACCAGTCGGTCAGCCTGCCCATGGCCGGCTATCTGGCCGCCGCCATGCGCGAGGGCGCGTCGCTCCTGGTGGGGGCCAACCCCGGCGGCGCCGGCAAGACCACGGTGATGGCCGCGCTCCTCAACTTCGTGCCGGACGACGTGGCGCTGCAGGCCGTGGACGACCGTGCGATCCTCTCCCGGGCGGAGGAGACGCGCCCTGGGAAGGTCTGCTACGTGGCCCACGAGATCAGTCCGGCGACCTACTACTACGCCTACATCTGGGGCCGCGACATCCGGACCTTTCTCCGCCTGGCCGCCGACGGCCATTTGATCGCCTCCAACCTCCACGCCGACACGCTGGAGGAGACCCGCGCTCAGCTCTGCGAGCAGAACGGCGCCGATCCGACCCACCTGGACGCCGTGACGTTGAAGGTCTACCTGGGGACGGCGGGGCACCGCTTCTCCATGCGGCGTTGGATCGACCGCGTCTACGAGCATGACGGGGAGACGGACCGCCTCCTCTGGGAGGAGCGGCAGCCCGGCGATTTCGTCCAGCGCGCGGAGAGCGCACACGGATCCCCGGAGACGATAGCGCGCTACACGGACTTGCTGGCCGATCTGCAGGAGCGTCGCGTGCGGCGCATCGGCGACGTGCGGCGAGCCCTGGTCCGCTGATATCCGCCGCCACAACGCAATTCCAACCTTCTCCAACCCACCCCATCGTCGCGGCCAACCCAGGCCAACCTCGGGACTGCGCAGCGCATGGTATGATAAGATGTCAAGGAGACGGATAGACACCGTCCTGGTTGCCGGACAATCTTGTAGGAACGATAAGGAGGCTTAACCTTGAAACGCATCTTGATCACCGGAGCTAACCGCGGCCTGGGCCTCGCCTTCACCCGGGAGAGCCTGGCGCGGAGCCACCGCGTCTTCGCCACCTGCCGCCATCCCGACGAGGCAGACGAGCTGCGGGCCCTGACCGCTGAGCATCCCGACCGTCTCACCGTGCTGCGCCTCGACGTGACCGACGAGGAGACCATCGAGGCTGCAGCGCACGCAGTCCGTTCACAGGAAGGGGCGCTCGACCTTCTGATCAACAATGCGGGGACGAATCCCAGCGGCGAGCGCATTGGCCACTTGGACGCCGAGACGATGCTTCATACCTATCACGTCAACAGCGTGGGGCCGATGCTGGTGACGCAGGCTCACCTGGACCTGCTGCGGGCCGGCGACAATCCGCAAGTCCTCAACATCTCCTCCACATCGGGCTCGCTGGCACGGAAGTCCAGCGGCGGAGGCTACAGCTACTCCAGCAGCAAGGCCGCGCTCAATATGCTGACGCGGGCTATGGCGTTCGATCTCCAGTCCGATGACGTCATCGTAGCGGCTATCCATCCCGGGTGGGTGCGGACCGATATGGGAGGAGAGGCAGCACCCCTGGCGCCGACGGCGTCCGTGAGAGGGGTCCTAGACGTGGCCGATGACCTATCTCTGGCGGATACGGGGATGTTCTATACCTACGAGGGACGGCAGGCTCCCTGGTAACGCTTCGTCGGATAGAACATCCGGCGTTCGTCCTGATGTAGGGTCGGGAGGCTCACGAGGCTTTGTCGTTTGCGCGAACCAGGTGAGCATTGTAAGACCGGGGCTTTTGGGGACCCCTACTCTAAACAGCCATTCCATGGTATAATCCCCGCCGGAGCATCCCCAAGGAGTGAGTCTGTGGAGAGAACAGGAACCGTCGTACGCATAGCCGGCGTGGTGATCGATGCGGAGTTTCCCTCCGGCGATCTGCCCAGCATTCACAACGCCCTGGTCGTGAACCGAGAGAGCGAGCAGGATCTGGTCGTGGAGGTCCAGGAGCACGTCGACCCCCATACGGTGCGCACCATCGCGATGGGCGGCACCTCGGGTCTGCGGCGCGGCCTGACTGTCCGCGACACGGGACAGCCCATCCACGTGCCCGTGGGACGAGAGACGTTGGGCCGTATGTTCAACGTCCTGGGGCACACCATCGACGGCGGACCGCAACCGGAGGGCACCACGCGGCGCTCCATCCACGCCGATGCCCCGCGGATGCAGGAGCAGCAGGTTATCGAGGATCCGCTGGTCACCGGCATCAAGGCGATCGATCTGCTCACCCCTTACCCCAGCGGTGGGAAGATCGGTCTCTTTGGCGGCGCCGGCGTGGGCAAGACAGTGCTGATGATCGAGCTAATGCGTCACACCATCGAGGAACACGAGGGGGTGGCCCTCTTCACCGGGGTCGGGGAGCGGAGCCGGGAGGGGAACGACCTATGGCGGGAGCTCCAGCGCAGCGGCGTGCTGGAGAGCACCATCCTCGTCTTCGGTCAGATGAAAGAGCCGCCGGGCGCCCGACTGCGCGTGCCCTTCACCGCGCTGACCATGGCCGAGTACTTCCGCGATCAGGAGGAGCGAGAGGCCTTGATCTTCATTGACAACATCTTCCGCTACGTCCAGGCCGGCGCGGAGGTGTCGGCCCTTCTGGGCCGGCTACCCAGCACTGTCGGGTACCAGCCGACGCTCGATACAGAGATGGGTGAGCTTCAGGAGCGGATCATCACTACCGCCAGTGGCGCCAGCTCTACCTCGGTGCAGGCCGTCTACGTGCCGGCCGACGACATGACCGATCCGGCCGTGGTGGCCACCTTCGCCCATCTGGACGCTACCACCATCCTCACGCGCCGGCAAGCCAGTCGGGGCTTCTACCCTGCAGTGGACCCGCTGGATTCCAGCAGCACGCTGCTCACGGCGGAGGGCGTGGGTGAGGAGCACTTCGAAATCGCCAACGAGGTGCGGGAGACCCTGGCGCGCTACGAGGAGCTGCGCGACGTGATCGCCATCCTCGGCATGGAGGAGCTGAACGAGGAGGATCGGGTGACGGTGGAGCGCGCCCGGCGCATCCAGCGTTTCCTCACCCAGCCCTTCTTCGTCTCGGAGCCCTTCACGGGCATCCCCGGCCGCTACGTGCCGCTCGAGGAGACGCTGCGCGGCTTTCGGGAGATCCTGGATGGGAAGCACGACGAGCTGCCGGAGCAGGCGTTCTACATGGTCGGCACCATCGACGAGGCGGTCGAGAAGGCCGAGACGGTGGGCCCGGAGGAACCGGGCACCCAAGGCAGGATGTAGGGAGGGGCTGCCGTGGCTGGGACGCTTGATTTCCGTGTCCTCAATCCCGCTGAGACGCTGCTGGAGGTGCAGGAGGCAACCTGGGTTCACCTCCGGCTGGCCGATGGAACAGGCATCACCATCTACCCGGGCCACGCGCCACTGTTGGCCGAAACGGTGACCGCGCCGCTGCGGTATGCCGATGACGCTGGCGAACACGTCTTTAGCGTCGAGGGCGGTATTCTCCGCGCCAAACGGGACGAAGTGCAGCTCTTCACCCGCGGCGAATCGGAGGCTGCTGCGGCTCCGGCATCCTCCGCCGTCTCCACAGAGAGGCGCTTCGAGCGTCTGGCCCAGGAACTGCGGACCCGACTGGACGAGGAGCCGGACGGGCCGCTGAGGAAGATCCTGGCTACCGGCCGTGATGAGCAAAGATAACACACAGATCTGGAGAGAGGCCCTGCGGGCCACCACCCTGGGTTGGGACCTATCGCTGCCCATCTTCGGAGGAGTGTTGATCGGTTACGTGCTGGACCGTGCCTTGGGCACGCGGTACATCTTCACCCTGGGGCTTCTGCTCTTCGGCATAGGCGCCGGTTTCTACAACGTGATCCGGTCAATCCAGCGCATGGACGAACTCACGCGAAGCCAGCAGGAGATAGAAGCTGCGTCTGGAGAGACTGAGAACGGAGTCGCGCCGTGATCGGCCTCTGGCTGCTGATGGGAGGCCTGGTGGGGGTCCTCAACGGTCTGACCCGCTGGTGGACTGTGGTTCGGCTCCAGGCCGAGATGGGAAGCAACGCGTTGGCTTTGACCCTCGGGGGGCTGCTGTTCCGTCTTGCCCTGGTGACTGTGCTGCTGATGGGTGGATTGCGCCAGGGCATCGGCCCTGGACTGCTGGCCTTTGCCGGACTCTGGGTCACCCGCATGGTCACGGTAATCTGGTTTCACGCCTCGGCCGGGTCGAGACACGATGGGACCCTGAAATCGGAGACGGAGTGAAGGAACAAGGCAGAGACCCTGAAAAAGGGGGTGGGGAAATCAAGGTGGAATTCGACGTCGTTACGCCAAGGGACTCAACTGGATAGCGAAATGAGTGTTCGCAATAAACCCTTTGGGGTCTGGCCGACGGTCTGGGCGATCCCTGGGTAGTGAACGGTTAGGAGCAGGGTTATGGACAGGTTTTTCCCCCAAGTCGTCTTCTCGGTCTTCGGCATCGGTGTGCGAGATACCGTCGTCTCGACGTGGCTGATGATGGTGATAATCATCGCCTTGGCGATCGTCATTCGACGGCGACGCCCGACGATGCTGGAGATGTTGCTCGATTTCGTGGTCGATCTGATCTCGGACCTGCTGGGCGGCTACCGCATCGAACGGTACCTGCCGTTTCTCGGGTCGCTGGCTGTCTTCGTCGCCTTCGCCAACATCTTCAGCGTGCTTCCCACCATCCCGCTGCCGAGCGGCGCCATGCTACCCATCGTGGCGCCAAGCCGAGACATCAACACGCCGATAGCCCTGGCTGTGGTGGTCTTCTTCTCCGTCCACTATTTCGGCATGCGCCAACAGGGCGTCCTCGGCTACTTGAAGAACCTGGCATCGCCCATCTTCCTCTTTCCACTCGAGATCGTGGGACAGATCAGCCGCACCGTGTCGCTGGCCATCCGGCTTTTCGGCAACGTGCTCAGCACTGAGCTTATCGTCGTCGTCGTCTTCATGTTGATCCCCCTTATCGTACCGCTGCCCGTGATCGGCCTCAACCTTTTCACCGGCCTGCTGCAGGCCTACATCTTCACCGCCCTGGCCGCTGTCTACATCAGCACTGGGCTCGAGGAGCCTGAAGAGAGCAACGGGATCGAGGAGGCAGCAGGCTCTCATTAGCGCAGGCGATCACCTGCTCCAGCAGGCTGCGTCCATCGACGCCGCCTCGCATCGAGCAGCATAAACACGCTTACGACCAAATCGAAAGGAGAGACCCTATGACAGACATGGATCCAGGAACGCTGATTACGTTGGTGACCATTATCGGATCGACGCTGGGTATCGTGCTGGGCGCCCTCACGCCAGCCATCGTCGAGGGCCGGGCTGTGCTCAAAGCGCTGGAGGGTATGACGCGCCAGCCCGAGGCCGCCGGCGACCTTCGGACGACCCTCCTCATCTCGATGGCGCTGCTGGAGTCGACAGCCATCTACGTCCTCCTGGTCATCCTCGTCCTGATCTTCGCCAACCCGGTGATCGATCGTTTCTTTCCCGGGGGATAATGCATGCTCACGATTGATTGGGCAACCATCGCCTTCCAGGCTATCAACTTCCTAGTCTTGGCCGGCGCTCTCTACTACTTCGCCTTCCGACCGGTGATGGAGCGCGTGCAACAGCGTCGAGCCGAGAAGCAGGAGGCCATGCGGGAAATCCACCAGGATCGCCAAGAGGTCGCTCAGCTGCGCGAACGATTGGAGGAACGGCTACGGGCCGCCGAGGAGGAAGCGGATGAGATCGTCACCAAGGCGCAGAAGCAAGCCGAGGCCGAGCGCCAACGCATGCTGGAGGAGGTTGAGGAGGACATCGAGGCTATGCTCGGCAACGCCCGTGAGGACGTCCAGAAGATGCGCCAACAGGCGGTGGACGAGTTCCATGACGAGCTGATCGACGCCATCCTCGACGTCGGAGCCGAGGTGATCCGAGAGGCCGCGCCCCCAGAGGTTCACGACGCACTGGTCGCGCAGCTCAACGACCGCATCTGGGAGATGGGGCGCGAGGAGATGGAGCGCGTGCGCGCGTTCCGCCGCTCCCTGGGCGAGCGAACGCCCACGGCCCGGGTGACCACAGCCAAGCCCTTGACGTCGGAGCAGCAGGGCGAGCTGGCGCGCACCTTCACCGCCCTGGCCGACCGGAACGTCGACATCCAGATGGAGACCGATCCCTCGCTCGCCGCCGGCATGCGCGTCCGCCTGGGCGACATCGTCGTCGACAATTCGATCGCCAGCCGGCTGGAGGAGCTGCAGGAAGAAACCTCCAAGGCTCTCGAAGAGCGTTTGGCCGATGAGCAACAGTGAATCCAACGAGCGCATTCGCCCCCGGGTCCAGGCCCTGGTCGATGCGCTCCACGAGCAGCTGGCGGAGCAGGAAGGCCGGGTAAGCGTCAAGAAACTCTCCCTCTCCGAGCGCGTCAAGGCCCGCGTTGCCGAGATCACCGAGCAAGCCGACGCGGAGACGGAGGTGCGCCCGCTGCTACAGACGCTGCGCCAACGCGTCCGCGAGCAGGAGAGCCGCGTCATCTTCCGCGAGGTGGGGACCGTCCAGCACATCGGCGACGGCGTCGCCACGCTCTCCGGGCTCCCCATGGCACGGACGGACGAGCTGGTGACCTTCCCCACCGGCGTGCAAGGCTTGATCCTGAACCTGGATCACGCCCGCCTGGACGTGATCCTTCTGGGACCCGACGAGGGGATCCAAGGCGGCGATCTGGTGACGGCCACAGGGAGACGTGTTCGCGTCCCGGTGGGCCACCAGCTCCTGGGCCGGGTGATGAATCCCCTCGGGCAGCCGATCGACGACAAGGGCCCCGTCCAGGCCACACAGACCCGCTTCCTGGAGCGAGAGGCACCGGACATCGTCGAGCGAGCGCCCGTCAACGAGCCGCTTTACAGCGGCACGAAAGTCGTCGACGCGCTGCTGCCCATTGGGCGCGGCCAGCGCGAGCTGATCTTGGGCGACCGGCAAGTGGGTAAGACGTCCCTGGCCGTAGACGCCATCCTAAGCCAGCGAGAGAGCGCCGTCGCGTGCGTCTACGTCTCGATCGGCCAGAAGAAGAGCTCGGCCCTGCGCATCATCGAGACGCTGCGTCGCCATCACGCCCTGGCGCACACCGCCGTCGTGATGGCCAGCCCCGAGGATCCCCCGGCGCTGCGCTACCTGGCGCCGTACACCGGCTGCACCATCGCCGAGTTCTTCATGGACGAGGGCCGCGACGCCCTGATCATCTACGACGACCTGAACAAGCACGCCGACGCCTATCGCGAACTGAGCCTGCTCCTGCGCCGCCCTCCGGGGCGGGAGGCCTACCCAGGTGACATCTTCTACATCCACGCGCGCCTCCTGGAACGAGCCTGCAAGCTGAGCCAGAAAGAGGGCGGCGGGTCCCTGACCGCGCTCCCCATCGTGGTAACCCAGCGGGGCAACGTCTCGGCCTACATCCCCACCAACCTGATCTCCATCTGCGACGGGCAGATCGTGCTCGACACCGATCTCTTCAACCGGGGCATCAAGCCCGCGGTGGATGTCGGACAGAGTGTCTCGCGCGTGGGCGGCGAGGCCCAGTCCAAGGCCATGCACGAGGTGGCGGGGGAGCTCCGACTGGAGCTTTCGCAGTATGAGGAGGTGCGCCGCTTCGCCCGTTTCGGTGCCGAGGTCGATCAGGCCACCCGACGCCAGATCGAGCACGGACGCCGGCTTCGCGCCGCACTGAAGCAGCCCATCCATCAGCCGCTGTCGCTCGCCTCCCAGATCGTTATGCTGTTGGCAGCGACGGAGGGCGTTTTGGATCAGATTCCCGTGGACGAGGTGCCGGCCTTCGAGCGAGACCTACTGGACCTGGTCAGAAAGCGGGAGCCAGAGCTTTTGCAGCAGATCAACCGCATCGGAGAGCTTCCCTCGAATACCCGCGAGGCGATGATGGCGGTTATCTTCGACCACGCCACCGAATGGTCCGAAAGGAGATCCGAGCGATGAAAATGGTCATGGCCATTATGCCCCGTGGAGAGGCGGAGCGCGTCCTCCAGGCCCTGGTAGCGGCGAATCACACCGCGACCTACGTGGAGACCCGGGGCGGCATGCTGCGTCAGGCGCAGATGACGCTCTTCATCGCGGTGGCGTCCGAGGACCTGGAGCAGGTGCTGAGCATCGTTGAGAAAAGTTGCCGTTCGGAGCCCGTCGTGGAATCGGTGGAGGAGGGAGGGACGGTGCCCCCTCCCATGCCGGCGCGGCCTCAGCTCGGCGGCGCCGTGGTCTTCATCTGGGACATCGAACGGACCGAGACCTTCTGAACGTCGCCGACAGTCAACCCCACGGTCAGCCCGTCGCACCGCCGGCTGGGGAGGGGAAGGGGACATGGAAGAGGTAGAACGAGCCCGCGAACGTCTTGAGAACATCCGCAGCGTCCAGCCGATCCTGAACGGGCTGCGCACCATCTCGCTCGGCAGCTGGCAGGCAGCTCTGAAGCGCCGCAGCGGCGTCCAGGCCTACGCAGAGCAGTTGAAGGCTATGCTGCCGGCCCTGGTACCGCACCTCCAGACCGAGAAGGGTTTCTTGCAGCGTCTCCGAGAGCGCCTCTCGCTCCCCGGGCCGTTATCGAACAACGAGACGGGCGAGGACCAGGGTCGGCACAACCGGCTCGAGGCTCTGATCATCGGCAGCGAACGGGGTCTCTGCGGGCGCTTCAACGTGGCCGTCGCCGAGGAGGCCGAGAGCTACCTGCGTCGACAGTCGGCCCAGGGCAAGGAGATCGAGCTGCAGGTCCTGGGCAGCCGCGCCCAACGCGTCCTCAGCCGCCGCGGGCACGACGTGGCACAGGCCGGCACGCTCTCCGTCACCACGCTTCCCCCCTTCTCGCTGGCCTTCGAGCTGGCGGAGGGATGGTTGACGGCCTATGAGGAGCACGACCTGGATGCCGTCCACCTGATCTACAATGCCTACCGCGGCACCGGGACGTACGAACCGACGGTGACGCAGCTGATCCCCCCTCAGCTCCCGATGGACGAAGGGACTGGCCCCGCGCAGGGCGGATCGCCTCGACACGGCGGGGTCCCATGGCCTCCCCCGATCATCGACACCAACCCGATGAGTCTCTACGCGACCGTCGTCGAGCAGTGGACAGCGGTGCGGCTCTATGAGATCCTGCTCGACTCATCGGCAGCGGAGCACTCGACCCGCTTCCAGCTGATGGAGTCTGCCACCCAGAACGCGGATCAGCTGGTCGAGGATCTGACGTTGGCGATTCAGACGGCACGCCGTCAGGAGATCACGCAGGAGATGGCAGAACTGGCTACCGGGGCGGGCCTTCTCGGAGAGGACTAGGGGCGGGTTCAGATCAGCGCTTTGCCGGACGAAGCGGGATCGATCTCCAGACACCCCAGGGCGCGGCGTTTGAGGTGACGGAACAGGGTGACTGGAGGCTGCCCCGTCAGCGGGACCTGACCGGCAGCCATCGCGCCGTGCCCCCCCGCGGAACCGAGACGACCCACGATCTCCTGCACCAGGCGCCCCGCGTCACCTTGGTTGTTGGTTCGCACGGAGAGCATCATCTCGTCGTCGTAGACGCCCATACAGATCACCCACTCCACGCCCTTGAGGCGGAGAAGGAGATCGGCCATCTCCGCCGGAAGATCGGGGCGCTCCATCTCCTTGATGGTGCTGATTATGAGCATGTCGCCGTAGATGCGGGCCGAACGGAGCGCCGAGACGAGGCCCTTGAAGTACTCGGGCGGGACCTGCGCCCGCTCGATCTTCACCAGGGCCTGAACGTCGATCCGTGACTGGAGGTAGAAATAGGCCGCCACGTCCGGCTGACCGGCGCCCCGCCCCAGCCCCATGGTATCGGACTTGATCCCGTAGAAGAGGGCCGTGGCGATGACGGGGGGGAGAACCGACCCAGCAGCCTGACAGTACTCGGTCAAGATCGTGGAGGTGGCGCCGACCTCGGGCCGGACGTCGGCAAAGGCAGCAGTGGACGTCTCCTCTCGCATAGGATGGTGATCGAAGACGATGGAGACTGAGGCGGAGGGCGGGAGGCTGTTGTTGCCGGCCCCGGGTTGGGTGTCGATCAGAGCGATGGGCAAGGACTCAGAGAGCTCGCCGTCGACCAGCATCCGCAGGGGGTAGCCGAGATAGCGCACCAGGGCCTTGTTCTCAGCTCGCCCGATGATCCCCCGATAGGCGATGTGACTTTCCAGGCCCCACTCCTCCTCCAACAGCCATTGGAGGGCGACGGCGCTGGCGATGGCGTCGGGATCCGGGTCGTTATGGGTCAGGATGAGGAGCCCGGTCGCGCCCGCAACGGCCTCGTAGAGGGACGCGAGATAACTCACGGTCTGATTGGCTTGTGCGCCGATACCTTCCTCCTCTTCCCCGGGTGGCGACTGTGGGAAGATTGTACTGCACAGATCCTGAGCGCGCAACTGTCGCACGGAGGGCGGACACGACGCCGTCATTTTTCGCGCTCAAGGTGACCGGCACTTCTGACGCCATCCACGGAAGCTGAGACGCGCGTCATAGACGTCCGCTATCACCTTCCAAGAGATCTTCGAAGTGCCGATCACCTTCGTCCATTCGAGAATGATAGGAGCGTGGAGAGCGGACATGTGCATTTGACACTCCCACGAAATCGTGTAGAATTATAGTCAGATGACGAGCTGGTAGCTCTAAAGTCGATACCGGCCCACGTAGCTCAGTCGGTAGAGCACACCCTTGGTAAGGGTGAGGCCATGGGTTCAATTCCCATCGTGGGCTCTGAGACGTTGAGCAGCGAAAGCGGCTCTAAGGCCCGAAAGACGTAGCGCACGAAGCTTGTAGGAACTATATTAGGAAACAGACAGATCGTTATTTCAAGGTAGGATAATGGCCAGAAAACCAGTTCGACGTGTTATCACCCTTGCGTGTACAGAGTGCAAGGAACGAAATTACACCACCGAGAAGAATCGACGGAATGATCCTAATCGGCTGGAGTTGAAGAAGTACTGTCCTCGATGCGGTGAACACACGAAGCATCGAGAGACGCGATAGACATACCGTAGGCCAGTAGCTCAACTAGGCAGAGCAGCGGTCTCCAAAACCGAAGGTTGCGGGTTCGATTCCTGCCTGGCCTGCCTGGACGTATGAAGACACCGCCGCGTGTTTGGCGGTGTCTTGAAATGTGAGGGATCGTCAGATAGGGAGCCGTCGCAGTGGCGAGATCAAAAACAAAGAAAAGATCGATTCTAGATTGGCTGCAGGATAACGCGCTGGTGGAGTACCTGCGCGATACCCGCGCAGAGCTACGGAAGGTCCATTGGCCCACGCGTCAGGAGGCGGAGAACCTTACCAAGATCGTCCTGATCGTGACGGTTTCGATGGCCGTGTTGATGGGTCTTTTGGACTACCTGTTCTCCTTGGAGCTACGGGGGCTGATTAGCGGCAGCCCCGTCGCCATCGGGGTCGCGGTTTTCGTCGCGGTGGCGAGCGTCCTGGCAACCGTGATCATCAACCGCCAGATCATTTAGTCATCCCGGCGAGTTGAGTTATGTTCGCGGAAGAGAAAGATCTGGACGCAGAGGTCACCATGGAAAACGAGACCCAAAGCCCTGAGGCCACCGTTCCTGAGTCTGATGAGAACGTAGCGGGAGAGGCGCCTATGGGCGTGGTCCCCGAGACGGAGGAGGCCGCAGCGAGGTCAGAGCCGACGGTTGAACCGGAAGCGGAGCCAGAGGTTGAAGAGACGGGTAAGGCGACCGGTGTGAACGAGCCTGAGGACGGCCGCGACTGGTACGTGATTCATTGCTACTCTGGACGCGAGCAGAAGGTCAAGCATAAGCTTGATCGGCGCATTCGGTCTCTGGGGATGGAGGACAAGATTTTCCAGGTCGTGGTCCCCACCGAGGATGAGATGGAGCTGCGCCAGGGTGAGCGGCGGACGGTCGAGCGTCGCATCTTCCCCGGCTACCTGCTGGTGCAGATGATCCTCGACGAGGAGTCCTGGTACACGGTGCGGGACACGCCGGGCGTCATCGGCTTCGTCGGTATGGGCGACAAGCCCACACCTCTCCGTGAGACAGAGGTGGCCGGCATCATGGAGCGCATGGAGGCCGAGGCTCCCAAGATCAAGGTGACCTTCGAGACGGGAGAGAAGGTGCGCATCATCGACGGCCCGTTCGACGGCTTCATCGGCGTGGTGGACAGCATCGATATGGAAAGGGCGACGGCCCACGTGATGGTCTCCTTCTTCGGCCGCGAGACGCCGGTGGAGCTCGATTTCCTGCAGGTTGAGAAGATCTAGATATGATTCCAGTTCGTCTGAGGTGACATCGTGAAGAAAGTAAAAGCAGTCGTTAAGTTGCAGATTCAGGCCGGGAAGGCCAACCCGGCGCCCCCCGTGGGCCCGGCGCTCGCGCAGCACGGCATCAACCTGATGCAGTTCTGCAAGGCCTACAACGCCCGCACAGCCGGACAGGCGGGCAACATCATACCGGCCGAGATCACCATCTATCAGGATGGCTCGTTCGACTTCATTCTCAAGTCGCCGCCCACGGCCGACCTGCTGCGCAAGGCAGCCAGCGTCGACAAGGGGTCCTCGGAGCCCAACCGGGACAAGGTGGGCACCATCACGCGTGACCAACTGCGGGACATCGCTGAGACGAAGATGAAGGACCTGAACGCCATCGACATCGACGGCGCTATGCGCCAGATCGAGGGCACCGCCCACAGCATGGGCATCGAGATCGAGGGATAACGAGAAAACCGATTGGTTCCGACGCCGCCTCATAGATCTGGATAGGACGAGCGTTGCTGGACGTATGATGGCAGCTGAGGAGACGACGTGAAGTTGTGGGAGGGCGCAGCCCGCTAGCACCACAAGGAGACACAGGCATTATGCCAAAGCACGGTAGAAAGTATCTTGAAGCGTTGGAAAAGGTCGACCGCACGAACTTCTATTCGCCGCGGGAGGCCTTGGAGCTGGTCAAGGAGATCAGCTACGCAAATTTTGACGAGACGGTCGAGATTCACTTCCGTCTGGGGGTCGATCCCCGCCACGCCGATCAGCAGGTTCGGGACACCGTCCGCCTGCCCCACGGCCTGGGCAAGGAGGTGACCGTCCTGGTCTTCGCCGCCGGCGAGGCCGCGAACATCGCCCGGGAGGCCGGGGCCGACTACGTCGCCGACAGCGACGAGTGGTTTGAGAGGATCGAGGACGGCTGGATGGCGTTTGACGCCGCGCTCGCCGTGCCGCAGATGATGAGCAAAGTTGGGCGGTTGGGACGGTACCTGGGGCCGCGTGGGCTGATGCCCAATCCCAAGGCCGGGACGTTGGTGGACGCCGACAGCCTACCGGAGATGATCGATTCGATCAAGGCCGGTCGTGTGGAGTTCCGCGTCGACAAGAACGCCAACCTTCACGTGCCGATCGGCAAGGTGAGCTTCCCGACCGAGAAACTGCTGGGCAACTTCGCCACCATGGTAGACGCTGTGATCAAGGCGCGACCGTCTGGCGCGTCCGGGAGGTACCTACGGAAGCTGGTGGTGACCGCCTCGATGGGCCCCGGGGTCAAGGTGGACCCGGCGCAAGCCCTAGCTATGGAGGCTGTGCTCTAGACCCGAGCGTAGCCACAATCGCATAGCCAGAGACCGCAGGTGCGCTTTCGAGCGCTTAATGAATGAGGGCCTGCCGAGGCAAGTGACGAATCCAAACCCTGGACGTGCGTCCTTGCATCGGCACGTCCAGGGTTTTTTCGTATCAGATGGATGACCAGACCAAGACAGGGAGGTGAGTAGATTTGGCGTTATCACGAGAGGAAAAGGTTGAACGCGTAGCGCAGTATACCGAGCAGCTGGAGGAAAGCCAGGGGATCATCCTGGTGGACTACCGCGGGCTGACCGTCGACGAGATGGAGAAGATTCGAAACGACATGCGCCCTATGGCCAGCCAGTTCCAGGTGGTCAAGAATCGCCTGTTGAACTTGGCCCTCAAGGAACGGAACATGTCGCTTCCGGACGACTGGCTGAGCGGCCCGACCGCAGTGAGCTTCTGCCGCGACGAGGTGCCGCCGGTGGCCAAGGCCCTGGTGGAGGCGGGCAAGGAGACGGAGTCCCTGGCCCTCAAGGGCGGATGGATGAACGAGTCTCTGCTGTCTGCTGACCAGGTCAAGAGCATAGCGGAGCTACCCTCGCGCGAGGTGCTCCTGGCCCAAGCGCTCGGTGCCATCAACGGCCCGGGTCGACAAGTGGCCGGCGTCATCGCCAGCGGCGTCCGACAGGTGCTCAACGTGCTGCAGGCCTACGCGGACAAATTGGAGGAGGAAGGCGCCGGCGGCGCAGTAGAGGCAGCCGCCGAGCCCGCCTGAGTCCTATGAGTGATGCTTGGTGGCGACGGGGCGATCCCTGGTGCGCCAAGCACGACGCACCCGTTCTAAATCAGACAAGATAGACAACGCGTCTTTATCTTACAAGCAAGGAGGAAGCAGGACATGGCAGAGCTAGAACAGATTGCAGATCAGATCAGCGAGCTTACGCTGCTGGAGGCCTCTCAGTTGGTCGAGATGCTGGAGGAGAAGTTGGGCGTCAGCGCCGCCGCCCCGGTCGCTATGGGCCCCATGCCCGGAGCCGCCGCCGAGGAAGAAGAGGTGGAGGAGAAGACCGAGTTCGACGTCGTCATCAAGGAGATCGGCCCGAAGAAGATCCAGGTCATCAAGGCCGTGCGCCAGCTCACGTCCCTGGGCCTGCGAGAGGCCAAGGAAGTGGTCGACGACGCACCGAGCGCGGTGCTGGAAGCGGTGGCGAAGGAAGCCGCCGAGGACGCCAAGTCCCAGCTCGAGGAGGCCGGCGCGGTCGTCGAGCTGCAGTAGTCAGGACCAGAGAGACTTGGGCGGCCCGCATTGGGCGGCCCAAGTTGAGGGCCCATTCAGACGTCCGAAGGTTGCCCAATGGGCTCCTTTTGAGGGTCTCGCATCCGCACGTACGCGGTTCTCGAGACGGGGAACCGGCCGGAACTATCGTGATTCACAGCTACTCGGCGCTGATCGACCTGGGGCTGCTCCTGGGGGCCGCGCTGGCCCTCTGGGAGGCTCGACGTCGAGCGGTCGAGGCGCGCCCCGTGGTCGACGCCGCGCTGACGGCCGCCGTGGGAGGGCTGATCCTGGCGCGGGCGGCCTACGTGGGCGCCCATTGGGACTATTATACGCACCATCCCCGCGAGGCGCTCCGGCCGTGGAGGGGCGGGCTGCTTTGGCAGGGGGCCCTGATGGGCGGCGTGTTGGGCGCAGCCGCGGTGGGCGCCGTCCGACGCACGTCGCTGGGCGCGCTCCTGGACATCCTGACGCCCGGCGCGGCAGCGCTGGCGTCCTTCGCCTGGCTGGCGTGCCTGATGGTGGGTTGCGCCTACGGCGTCGAGACGTATCCGGTGGACGGTCTTCTCTGGCATCTGAGCCTCGACCTGCCCGACCTGTACGGCATCCGCCAGCCGCGCGTCGCCGTGCAGCTGCTGGGCGCGGGATGGAGCGCGCTGGTGCTGATGGCCACGCTGGTGGCGGCCCGTCGTCTGCCCCGGGCCGGGGCCACGTTCGCCCTGTGGCTCACGCTGCACAGCCTGGGTGCCTTCGGCCTCGGCTTCCTGCGGGCCGACGAGATGATGACCGTGATGGGCTG
>CAZEQC010000049.1:19510-20884 GCA_964514285.1 uncultured Anaerolineales bacterium
AAACCCGCGTGGTGTAATTCGAGCCGCTATGGAGAACGATGCTCGAGGGATCGAGAGCCTTCGGCCTCGGCTTCCTGCGGGCCGACGAGATGATGACCGTGATGGGCTGGCGGGTGGATCAGCTGGCCAATCTGGCGCTCGGCGTGGTTGGCGTCGTGGTGTTGTGTGCCCTGGTCATCAGAATCCCGGCAGGTATGGAAACCTGCCCTACGGTCTCAGGACTTTTCGGAACGTCACGCCGGTCTTCGATTTGCGAAAGCCGACCGATCGATAGAGCCCCAAAGCCCCCGTAGGGTTCTCGGTGTCGACGCCCAGCTTGAGATGCGTGCAGCCCGCTCGCCTCAGGATGCGCATACCCTCCAGGAGGAGGGCCCGCCCGAGGCCCTTTCCGCGGTGCTCTCGGAGGACGCCCAGGGAATCGATCCACCCCTCCTCGCGGCCGCGCCGCCGGTTCTGCTCGGCATCGATGAGGCAGAGACACTCGCCCACGACGTCCCCCGCCGGGCTCACGCCCAGAAGCACCAGATCGGGGTCGAACAGCGGGCCCTCGATCCAGTGTAGCCAGCTGTCCAGCGGGAAGGGGACGTGCCCCCAGTGGTCCCTGAAGGCGGTTTCGAGGACGCGCCACGTGATCTCCTCGTCCTGGCCGGATACGAAGGGACGCGCGCGGTAGCCCGAGGGATAATGCGGTTCAGCCGGAAGCTGCGGGGCGTCGTAGACCATGACGAAGAAGTAGCGCACGGGCCGCAGGCCGACGGCGGCGTAGAGCTCGGCCACGTCCTGCTGGCGCCGGTCGGCGTAGGCCTCCAGGTAGACGGTCTCCGTGGGCGCCTCGTCAAGGCGGGACCGGGCCCGCCGCTCACACTCGGAGAGGATGCGCGTGCCGACGCCCTTCCCGCGCCAAGCCGGAAGGACGCGGCCGAAGCACTGGATCTTGCTGAATCCGCTCTCCTGGTCCCCGGCCCGGACCTCAATCCGACCGTAGCCGATCACGTCCGGACCGGAGGTGGTCAGAAAGGCGTGACGCTCGGGGTCGGCGCCGGGCAATGTCCATTGAGCCTGGAGCAGCGGCTCGCTGGTGCCGGCGTCCAAGCCGTCGCTGGCATCGCTGCGGTTGATCAGGTCGACGACGGTGGGCAGGTCGTCCCACGAGAAAGCGCGCAGTTTCAGGTTCAGATCAGGCATCGGTATTCCCTCCGTAGCTGTTCACTTGCTGCTCCCAGCGGATGGCTCGGGACGAGCTATGATGGCTCGGGACGAGCTTGGGTGGCTCGGGACGAGCTTGGATGGCTCGGTACGAGCTACACGGTCTTGGGCGCGAAATCGCCGGATCATGGGCGGGTAGCCGCTGGGTGGGACGTCCCGCCTGGGCGG
>CAZEQC010000049.1:20984-24578 GCA_964514285.1 uncultured Anaerolineales bacterium
CCGCCTGGGCGGAAGGCCGCCTAATCCGGGTAGAGCCTGAGGGCCACAAGGTGACTAGGTGTTCTACTTCCCTCCTATGTCCCGCAGAGGGGATTATAGCAGAGGGGAGGGGATTGACCAGAGAAGCAGCAGATGAACAGTTAGGAAGGTGGCATGCTTGTCGCGCGAACCCCGCGTGGTATAATCTGGCCGCTATGAAGAACGATGCTCAAGGGATCGAGAGCCTTCGGCCCGACGGCCGCGAGAACGCCCAGGCCCGCCCGATGAGGCTGATGCTCGACTACGTGGCGTACCCGGAGGGTTCCGTGCTGATCGAGATGGGCAAGACGCGCGTCCTCTGCAACGCCAGTATCGAGAACGATGTGCCGGACTGGATGGCGGGGAGCGGCAGCGGCTGGCTGACGGCCACGTACGCGCTTCTTCCGCGCTCCACCCACACCCGCACGCCGCGGGAGACCGACGGGCTGGGCGGCCGCACCCAGGAGATCCGCCGGCTGATCGGACGCTCGCTGCGCGGGGCCCTCGACCTGGAGCTGTTGGGCGAGCGTATGGTGATCGTCGACTGCGATGTGCTCCAGGCCGATGGCGGGACGCGCACGGCCTCCATCACCGGCGGCTACGTGGCCGTGGCCCTGGCTCTCCGCCGCCTGGCTGTCAAAGAACCGCTGCCGCCGGAGGTGCTGAGAACCCCGGTGGCGGCCATCAGCGTGGGCGTCGTCGACGGCGAGATACGGCTCGACCTCTGCTACGCGGAGGACCGCGACGCCGACGTGGACCTGAACCTGGCGATGACGGGGGATGGACGCCTGATCGAGGTGCAGGGCACCGCCGAGGGCGCCCCGTTCTCTCGCAAAACGCTGGACCGCATGCTGGAGCTGGGGTGGAGGGGGATCGATCAACTGATCCAGCGCCAGAAGGAGGCCCTGGCCGGGCGCCAGCGACCGTGGCCGTCCGCCGCAGCCGGGTAGAAAGATACTGATGTGAAAGCCTCGGGCTTCACCCCCCGGCAACGCCGCATCGTCCTTCTCTTGGTGCTGATCGTCATCGTCGTCTTCGCCCTGCTCACCGGGTTCCTCATTACGTCCTTCCAGAGCCTGGAGTCGGCCTCTATCGCGACGCCGCCCACCCTATCCAGCGCCACCGCCCCCCCGACCCCGACCGATCCGCCGGCAGCGACCTCGACGCCGACGCCGGATGGAGGCATCTGGTCGCAGGTGCAGGCGGCACGCCTCTTCGACCAGATCGCCCATCAGGTGGAGACCGAGCGCGCCCTGTCACCCCAGGCCGAGGTGCCGCTCAGCTTCCTCAACGAGGGCGAGATGACGGAGATCCTTCGCGAGCTCTACACGAAGGACGACCCGCCGACCCTGCTCCCCCCCCTGGCCGCCCTGGGCCTGCTGCCCGACGACGTCATGCAGGTTCAGGCCCAGAGGCCGGCCGGCCTCTACGTCAGGGAGCACCGACAGCTCTACGTGAGCACCGACCGCTCGCAGGACGATCCGCAGGCTCAAGCCCTGCTGGCCCACGCCTACGTCCACGCGCTCCAGGATCAGCACTTCGATCTGGAGGCGACCCATGGCCGGGCGCAGACGACGGACGAGACGCTGGCCATTCGAGCTCTGATCGAGGGAGACGCCACGCTGGTCACGGCGCTCTACACCAGCCGGGATCTCTCGTCGGTCGACTGGGAGGCGCTGACGGAGCTGATCGTGGAGGCGGAACACCCCGACTACGGCGGGGCCTGGGCGAGTCACGAGGCCTGGGCCCGGCTGCAGCACTTCCCCAACCGGGAGGGGCGGGGCTTCGCCAGGGCGGTGGTCGATCAGGGCGGCTGGGAGGCCCTCAACCGCTGCTACACCGACCTGCCCCGCTCGACGGAGGCGATCCTCCACCCGACCCGCTACCTGGACGCAACATCGGCGGAGGGTGGGCCAGACCAGCCGGCCAGCGTGGCGGTGCCCGACCTCGATCCGGTCCTGGGCGAGCAGTGGAGCCCCCTGCTCCGGGACACTCTGGGGGAGTTCGTGGTGGGGTTGTTCATGAACCAGGTGGTGCCGGAGGAGAGGGCCTGGCAGATCGCCGATGGATGGGACGGGGACACCTTCGTGGTCTGGCAGCGGGAGGACGGACGCCGCCTCCTGGTCTGGCGCACCATCTGGAGCGACAGTGGCGAGGCGGCCGACTACGAGCAGGGCCTGCGGCTGCTGGTCCCCCAGCTTCACGTCCCGGTACAACCGATCGACCCACCGCTGGGCCTGCCGGGCCTCTGGTGGGAGACGAGCGACGGCACCGTCAACGTCCGCCGCACGGCCCGCTACGTCCTGCTGATGCGAGCGCCGGACACGAACACGGCCATCAACGTGGTCAGGGAGCTGCCGTGAGCCGAGGGGTGCCCGGGACGCTCCTGGAGAAGATTGGCGACTTCCTGGCGCTGATCAAGTTCGAGCACACGATCTTCGCCCTTCCCTTTGCCTACCTAGGCATGCTCCTGGCGCCGCGGCAGGGATGGCCCACCGGGCACCAGGTGCTCTGGATCACCGTGGCCATGGCGGCGGCGCGCACGGTGGCCATGGGCGCCAACCGGATCATCGACCGGGCCATCGACGCCGCCAACCCGCGCACGGCGACCCGCCCCCTGCCCGCCGGGCGGGTCAAGCTGGCCACGGTCTGGGTGGGGACCGCCCTCTCGGGCGTGGTCCTGGCCGTGGCGGCGTGGCGGCTCGGCCCCCTGCCCCTGATCCTGCTGCCCGGCGCCGTGGTGTTCCTGATCGGGTACTCGTACACCAAGCGCATCACCTGGCTCTCCCACTTCATCCTCGGCTTCACCGACGGCCTGGGGCCGATGGGCGCCTGGGTCGCCGTGCGCGGCTCCCTCTTCACGGCCAGCGACCTGCCGGCCTGGCTGCTGCTGGGCACGGTGACCACCTGGATCGGGGGCTTCGACCTGATCTACGCCTGCCAGGACGTCGACTTCGACCGCCAGGCCGGGCTCCATTCCATCCCCGCCCGCTTTGGCGTCGCCGCGGCCCTGCGCCTCTCGGCCCTCTGCCATCTTCTGACTATGGCGCTGCTGATCTGGCTGGGCGCCTGGGTGGGGCTGGCGTGGCCCTACTGGCTGGGGCTGGTGGTGGTGGCGGCCCTGCTGGCCTATGAGCACTTGCTGGTGCGCCCGGACGACCTCTCCCGGCTGGACGTGGCCTTCTTGAATATCAACGGGTACGTCAGCGTGACCCTCTTGGTCAGTGTGCTGGCAGCCCTCACTCTGTCGTGATGCGTAGGGGAGCGGCAGGTATGGAAACCTGCCCTACTGAGCGGCAGGTATGGAAACTTGCCCCGCTGAGCGGCAGGTACGGAAACCTGCCCTACTGAGCGGTAGGTATGGAAACCTGCCCCGCTGAGCGGCAGGTACGGAAACTTGCCCCGCTGAGCGGCAGGTATGGAAACTTGCCCCGCTGAGCGGCAGGTACGGAAACCTGCCCTACTGAGCGGTAGGTATGGAAACCTGCCCCGCTGAGCGGCAGGTACGGAAACTTGCCCCGCTGAGCGGCAGGTATGGAAACTTGCCCCGCTGAGCGGCAGGTACGGAAACCTGCC
>CAZEQC010000050.1:0-24149 GCA_964514285.1 uncultured Anaerolineales bacterium
CCTCTGGTACACCTCCATCGGCGACGAGCATCGGGCCGTGCGCGGCGCCGCCGGCTTGTTCGACGTCTCGCACATGGGTGTCTTCGACGTCAAGGGGCCGCACGCAGCCTACTTCCTCAACCTGGTGACCAGCAACGACGTGACGGCGCTGCGCCCGGCCGACTTCGGGCCCGGCGAGGCGGAGCCGGGGGAGTCGCAGTACGCCTTCCTGCTCGATCCCGACGGCCACGTCATCGACGATCTGATCATCTACCGCCTCAGCCCGGCGCGGTTCATGATGGTCGTCAACGCCGCCAACGCGGAGAAGGACTGGGCCTGGCTCCAGGCAGTCAACAGCCGCGAGGTGCGCATCGACGAGAGCCGGCCCTGGGCCCGGTCTAGCTTCCAGGCCGACCTGCGGGACCTCCACGACCCGGCGGAGAGCTACGCCTGGTTGGTCGACGTGGCCCTCCAGGGGCCGCGCTCGCTCGATATCCTCCTGGCGCTGATCGACGCGGGATCCACGGCGACGGCAGCCACGGCGCTGAAGCGGCGGCTGCGGATGATGAAGCGCACCGAGCTGATCGAGGCCCAGATCCCGTCTGGCCGCGCCCCGGGTGGCGTCTACGACCTGATCATCGCCCGCACCGGGTACACCGGCGAGTCGATGGCCTTCGAGGCCTTCGTCCATCCCGAGGTGATGGAGACGCTGTGGACGGAGCTGCTGGAGGTGGGAGCGCCCTTTGGGCTCCGGCCGGTGGGGTTGGGGGCCCGGGACAGCCTGCGCATCGAGGCCGGCCTGCCGCTCTACGGCCACGAGCTGGCCGGGCCGCTGGACCTTCGCCCCGACGATGCCGGGCTAGCCGGCTACGTCAAGATGCACAAGCCGTTCTTCGTCGGCCGCCGCGGGTACAAGCAGCACGCGGCGGAGCGCGGTATGGCGGTGGTCCGCTTCCGGGTGGAGGAGAAGGGCGTCCGCGTGCCCAAGCAGGGCGACGCCGTGGTCGAGAGTCACGGCCGGGTCATCGGGCAGGTCACCTCCTGTGCCCAGGACACCGAGGGCTTCTTGGTGGGCCTAGCCTGCGTCGACCGGCGCTACTCCGATCGGGGGACGGAGCTGAGGATCTTCCCCCGCCCCTCACGCGGCGCGTGGGAGAAACCCTACGAGGAGTTGGAGCTCGGCGACCGAGTGACCATGCACCTGGAGGCGGAGGTGGTCAGCCGTTTCATGTGACAAGCCCGGTGCGTGGTCGGGAGCGTGCGCCCGAGCGTGCGCGAGAGCGTGCGCCCGAGCGTGCGCGGTCAGGAGACCACGCACCTACCCTATGCAATCTACGTGATCTGCGTAATCTGTGGATCTATTGTCGGTCCGAGGCGAACGAAACGACCAGCTCATCCTCCTCGTCGTAGGCGTAGGCGGCGAAGAGAGGCGGCTCCCCGGGCCCCATCGACAGCACCCGGGGCAGGAGGATGGGCAGGTCCTCGACCAGATCCAGGTCGTAGACCTCGTCGCGGGGGATCCAGACCGGTTGCCCCTCCGGCGAGGCCCGGAGCTCCCCCGGGCCGGCCTCGGCGGTGAAGACGAAGAGCAGCACCCCCGTGTTCTCCGCCGTCGTCGGCACGTTGACCACGGCCCGCAGCTGCAGGTCGTGGACCGCAAGCCCGGCTTCCTCCCGGATCTCGCGCCGGGCGGCGGTGCGCACGTCCTCCTCCGGCCTCACGTGCCCGCCGACGCCGTTGTACTGATCGGGCCAGATTCGCTTGTCCGGCGCGCCGCGCAGCAGCAGGACGTCGTCGCCGCGCGTCACGAAGCAGAGGGTGCGGGGGAAGGCCCGGTAGCGGCCCGGGACGATCGTCTGGTCAGCCTGTCCCATCGGCTTCGGCCTCCGGTGTCTGTTCCAACGATCTACCACGCCTCCCCTACGTAGCCGCACATGCCCATCCGCGGCGAGTTCACCACGGGCAGCAGCCCCGCTTCATCGCACTCGTGCGTCTCACGGCAGGCGTCGCAGAGCAGGGTGTAGTCGCAGAAGGTGCAAATGACCGTCGCCGGCTCCCCGCATACGTCGCATCGATAGTCGAGCGGCTGGTTACGGGCCATCACGATGACTTTGCCGTCGCCGAGCATCACCCCTTCCCGGGCTGAGGCGACCCGCAGGCCGATATAGGTCGTGGTCCCGAAGTCGTATTGGTAGGAGAACTCCAGCTTCGGGTGGAGTACCTCGCCCAGCCTGACGTCCATGCCGCGATCCTCTGGAAGCCACCAGGCATCCTCGAACGTGGTGTAGTGGACGTCGTCGATGATGAACTCGCTCATGTGTCCGCAGCATTCCACCCAGATATCGCGGAAGAACTGGTCCAGGTCCCTCAGCGTGGCCTCGGCTGAGACCTCCAGATGGAGCCAGTGGTACCGGCTCCCCTTGGCGACCAGATGGAAGATCCTGGTCCTGGGGGCGTCCTGGGCGTTGGCGGCCTCAATGGCCTCCTGCCGGGCGTCGCAGGCCGGCAGATGCTGGTACATACCCTGGTTGGTGTAGGTGTTGCCACAGAAGTGGCACGTGGCGGCATGCGACTGTTTGGCTGCCATAGGTCTCCTCCTCTCACTCGATCAAGTTAAGCACGGCTAATCCCGACGGCGACCGCCGCCGAGCAGGAAGACGTAGTAGAGCAGCGTCGAGATCGCCTGGGCCAGCGCCGCGACGTAGGTCAGGGCGGCGGCCATCAGCACACGACGCGCCTTTCGCTTCTCAGTCTGGTTGGTGAGGATGCCGCTCTGCTCCAGCATGCGCAGGCCGCGTCGGCTGGCGTTGATCTCCACCGGCAGCGTCACCAGGGCGAAGAGGGCCGCCCCGCCGAAGGCCAGCACCCCCAGCCAGGCGATGGGACGGAGGCTGAGCCACCAGCCCGCCATAAAGAGGATCGGCCCCAGCCAGGAGGTGAAGTTGACCACGGGGACCAAGCCGGAGCGGATGCGCATGGGTGTGTACGCCTGGGCGTCCTGCTCGGCGTGCCCCAGCTCGTGGGCCACGATGGCCAGCGACGCGATGGACGGTCGGTTGGCGACGCCCTGCGAGAGGCGTAGCACCTTGCTGCGTGGGTCGTAGTGATCCGAGAGCGTGCCTTGAGCCCTCTCGATGTTGAGCCGCAGGCCCAGCCGCCGCATCAGCATCTGCGCGGCTTCCAGGCCGCTCACGCCGGCGCCGTTGCGGACCTCCAGGTATTTCTGATACGAGTGCCGAACCCACCACTGGGCGATCAACGCCAGGATCAGGGCCGGCGCGGCAAAGAGCCAATAGGTTGGATTCCACGTCAAGAACATCTCTTTCTCCCCAAGTTGAGTATCTAATCTGTCTGTGCCATGTTTTAGGTCTGATCATATGTTACCATATTTCTGGCAAAATGCGTGGTGAAACGTGGCCCCCATCTTGGGGAAGTGGGTGGCTCAAAGAGCTCCGAGGGTTGGTTGATGTGTAGGCCCGTGCACCTTGACTTCTCCTCATATGGTGCTATCATGGCCTCACTATGTTATCGCGTGTCTTCCGCACCGTCCATCATACCCATCACGAGCCCCTGCCACCCCATCCGGGAGGTCTTTGCTGACCATCCTGCACGCGACGTAGCCTGTCTGGCCCTCCCGGTTGATCCGGCGAGGGCTTTTTTGTTGTCTGTGCGTCGTTCGCACCGTTTGAAAGGAGCCAAAGGAGTGATCGATGAACCAGCGTGACGATATCCGTCTTTCGCTGCCCAGCAAGGGGCGCCTGGGAGAGGCGGCCCTGGAGCTGCTGGCCGATTGTGGGCTGAACGTGAAGAAGGCCAACCCCCGGCGGTATGCCGCCAGCCTTCCCACCCTCCCGTCCGTCACCGTCCTCTTCCAACGGCCCGCTGACATCGTGGTCGGCGTGCGGGACGGCAGTGTCGATTTCGGCATCACCGGCATGGACCTGGTCGCAGAGCGTCGCGGCGACAACGGCCGCGTGCTGGTGCTCCACGACGCCCTGGGCTTCGGCCGCTGCCGGCTCTGTCTGGCCGTCCCGGAGGCATGGGAGGGGGTGAGGACCGTGGCGGATCTGGCGGCCCGCGCGGCCTCGCTGGACGGGCCGCTCCGCGTGGCGACCAAGTTCCCCCGCCTCGCCGGCGATTTCTTGGCGGAGCACGGCGTCTCGCCCTCGGCCCTGGTCGACGCCGAGGGCGCTCTGGAGGTGGCGCCCACCATCGGCTACGCTGACGTGATCTGTGACCTGGTCTCGACGGGCCAGACGCTGCGCGACAACCGCCTGCGGCCGCTGGAGGACGGCGTGGTGATCTGCTCAGAGGCGGCCCTGATCGCCAATCGGGCCGCGCTTCGGGCGCGCGAGGAGGTGTTGGAGGTGGCCCGGCTGCTGCTGGAGTATTTGGAGGCGACGATGCGGGCCGAGGAGCACCTGGCTGTCTTCGCCAATATGCGCGGCGAATCGCCCCAGGCCATCGCCGCCCGTATGTTCGAGCAAGAGACCCTGGGCGGGCTGCAGGGTCCCACCGTGTCGCCCGTGGCGGTGCGTGGCGGGGACGAGGGCTGGTTCGCCGTCCATATCGTGGTGCGCCGGGATGCTTTGTTCGAGGCAGTCGCCGAATTGCGCGCCATCGGCGGCAGCGGCGTGGTGGTCACGCCGGTGTCCTATATCTTCGAGGAGGAACCTCAGCGGTGTCGGATGATGCTGGAGGCACTGGAGGAAGACGTTGAAGGAGAAAACTGATGCTGAGAATCTATGACGATCTGGAGGATGCGCGGCGTACGGTGCTGCGCCGACGGACGATGCGGGTGGCCGACGACGTGCCGGAGGCGCTGCGATCGGGCATTCGACGGGTCTTCGGCCGGGATCTGACCCCGGAGGAGGCCACAGCCGAGATCCTGGCCGACGTGCAGGGGCGTGGCGACGAGGCGCTGCGCGACTGGACCGTCCGCGTTGACGGCGTTATGCTGACGGAGCTGGAGGTGCCTGCCTCGGCGTGGGAGGCTGCCCGGGCCAGCCTGCCGGACGATCTGGACGAGGCGCTGAAGCTGGCCGCCGAGCGCATCCACGACTTCCACGCGCGCCAGCCCATTCCCTCCTGGGAGAGCGACGCTATGGGCGGGTGGCTGGGCCAGCGGGCGCTGCCCCTGGCCCGGGTGGGGGTCTACGTGCCCGGCGGGACGGCGCCGCTCCCCTCATCGCTGCTGATGAGCGCCATCCCCGCCCGTGTGGCCGGCGTCGACGAGGTGATCGTCTGCACGCCGCCCGGGGAGGGGGGGCGGGTCCCCTCCGTCACCCTGGCCGCCGCCGAGGTGGCCGGCGTCGACCGGCTGTTTCGCGTGGGCGGGGCGCAGGCTATCGCCGCCATGGCTTACGGCACGCCGTCCGTACCGCGGGTGGACAAGGTGGTGGGCGCCGGTGGCCTCTTCACCACCCTGGCCAAGCGACAAGTCTACGGTCACGTCGGGTTGGACGGCCTCTACGGGCCTACCGAGACGATCGTCGTCGCCGACGACTCTGCCGATCCAACCTGGGTGGCCGCCGACCTGCTCGCCCAGGCCGAGCACGACGTCCTGGCGACGGCCATCCTGCTGACGCCGTCGCGCCGTCTGGCGGAGGCGGTTCAGGCCGCCGTGGCCGAGCAGCTGGCCTCCCTTGATCGCAGCGACGTCATCGAGGTTGCTCTGCAGGGGCAGGGCGGGATCGTGGTGACCCCCGATCTGGCGACCGCCGTCGGGCTGGCCGACGCATTCGCGCCGGAGCACCTCTGCCTGTCGGTGCGCGCGCCCGAGACCTGGGCCGGGCGGATCCGTAACGCCGGGGGGCTCTTCCTCGGCGAGCATTCCTGTGAGGTGTTAGGCGACTACGTCTCTGGGCCCAGCCACGTCATGCCCACCGGGGGCACCGCTCGCTTCGCCTCGCCGGTCAACGTGCTCGATTTCGTCAAGATCACCAACGTCATCGCCCTGGATGCGGAGACGGCAGAGAAGCTGGCCGCGGCAGCCGCCCGCGTTGCCGACGCTGAGTCGCTGACGGCGCACGCGGCCGCCGCCGCGATGCGAGGAGGGGGGAGTTGATGTCACGCCCGAGGCCGAACCACCCCTATCTGAAGACGCTTGAGCCGTACCAGCCGCCGGACCTGGAGGCGGCGGCTCGACGAGCGGGCGTGGAGGAAGAGCAGTTGATCCGGCTCGTCGCCAACGAGAACCCCTACGGGCCCTCCCCGCGTGTGGCGGAGGCTCTGGCCGCCTTCGAGGGGTATCAGTTCCATCCGGACTACGGGCCGCTGCGGGAGGCGGTGGCGCGCTACGACGGCGTGACGCCGGACCAGGTCGTGCTCAGCAACGGAGCCGACGAGATGATCGACCTCCTGATCCGCCTCTTCGTCGAGCCCGGTGAGGCGATCGTCATCTCGCCTCCCACCTTCAGTATGTACCGCTTCTCCGCCCGGGTCAACCGCTGCCGCGTGCTCACCGTCCCGCGGCGCGACGACCTGGCCCTCGACCCGGCGGCCATCGAGCGCCGCGTGGCGGCAAGCGAGGGCGGCGCGGCCCGTATGCTCTTCGTGGTCTCGCCGGGGAACCCCTCCGGGCGCGCCATCCCTCTGGAGGTGACGGAGCGGCTGCTCCAGCTGCCGCTCATAGTCGTCGTCGACGAGGCCTACGTCGCCTTTGGCGGGGAGAGCGCGCTGGCGCTGCTGCCCGACCACGAGAACTTGGTGATCCTGCGCACCTTCAGCAAGTGGGCCGGGTTAGCCGGGCTACGGCTGGGCTATGCGCTGCTGGCCCCGCGGCTGGCGGGCTACCTGGAGCGCGTGCGGCCGCCTTACAACGTCAATGCGGCGGCCTTGGTGGCGGCGCTGGCGACCTTCGACGACCTGGCGACCGTGGAGGCCAACGTGGCCCGGCTGGTCGAGGAGCGGGACCGCCTGGGGGAGGCGCTGGGGGCGATCCCCTGGCTCGATCCGCTCCCCAGCCAGGCCAACTTCATCCTCTGTCGGGTGATGGAGGGCGACGCGCGATGGGTGGTCGAGCGGTTGCTCGACCGGGGCATCCTGGTTCGGGACTTCTCGGATCCCGCCATGGCGGGCTACGTGCGCATCACCGTCGGGCGGCCGGAGCAGAACGACGCGCTGCTGGAGGCCCTCAGGGGGATGGGGGCACTTTAGGCGATGTCTTCGCGGACTCTGCTGGATGTCGGCAGGTATGGCAACCTGCCCTACATATCTTTTCGCTCGCCGCGAACTCGTAATGCGCGTGCCGCTTCCATCATCTCCCTGCTCGCCGCGAATTCGCAATTCGCGGGCCGCCGGAGGCGGCAGATCGAGGTGAAGGTCGAGGGTGGCGGCGTACGCTCCGTCCTGGCGGACGGCCTTTGGATCAGTGATCCAAAGGGAGCATCATGTCGATAAGAGAGGTAGGTGATGAATGATAGACGAACAGCAGCTTGATAGAGAGATAACCCGCCCTCCCGCGGGCTCGTCGGCCCGCCGGGCCCATGTGACCCGGGCCACCGAGGAGACCGACGTGTCGGTGGCGTTGACGCTGGAGGGGACCGGGCAGCACGAGATCGCCACCGGCATCGGTTTCCTGGACCATCTGTTGGCCCACGTGGCGGTCCACGGGCTCTTCGACCTGGAGGTGCGGGCCGACGGTGACCTGCACGTCGATGCCCACCACACCGTGGAGGACGTGGCCCTGGTGCTGGGGCGGGCCTTCGACCAGGCCCTGGGCGACCGGGCGGGGCTGGCGCGGGTCGGCGCGGCCTACGTGCCCATGGACGAGAGCCTGGCCTTCGTGGTCGTCGATCTCTCCGGTCGGCCCTACGCAGTGACCGACCTGGCCTGGAGCGGTGCGCGGGTGGGCGACCTGCCGGTGACCCTCATAACCCACGTGCTGGAGTCCTTCGCGGTGACCGCCCGCGCTAACGTCCACGCCCGAGTGCTCTACGGTCGCAACGACCATCACAAAGCCGAGGCGCTCTTCAAGGCTTTGGGACGGGCGCTGGATCAGGCGACACAGCGGGATCCGCGGCGAGCAGGGGCGATACCCTCGACGAAAGGAACGCTCTGATATGATTCACGTTGTGGACTATGACGCTGGCAATCTGACCTCCGTGCGGCGGGCGCTGGAAGCCCTGGACGTCCCCTGCCAGATCGTCTCCACGGGGGAGGCCTTGAGTGGCGCGGGGGCCTCGGGCGGGGACCGCATCATCTTCCCCGGCGTGGGCCACGCCCGGTCGGCCATGGAGACGCTGCAGGAGAGAGGGCTGGACGTCGCTCTGCGGGACGCCTTCCAGCGGGGGACGCCCATCCTGGGCATCTGCCTGGGGGCGCAGATTGTGCTCTCCCACTCGGAGGAGGGCGAAACGCGCTGCCTCGATCTGCTTCCCGGGCGCTCCCCGCGCTTCGAGCTCGCCGATGAGGGTCTCAAGGTACCCCACATGGGGTGGAATGCGGTGCGCGTCACCCGGCCGCATCCTGTGCTGCGGGATGTGCAGCCCGGCGACGAGTTCTACTTCGTCCACGCCTACTACCCGCTGCCCAGCCAGCCCTCGTCCGTCTTCGCCACCTGTCAGTATGGGATCACCTTCCCGGCCGTGATCGGCCGCGGGAATCTGATCGCCACCCAGTTCCACCCGGAGAAGAGCGGGCGGTTTGGGCTGAACCTGCTGCGCAACTTCTGCCGTTGGGATGGGGCAGTCTAGCGTGATCGGCGGCGCCGGGAAGGCGTCTCAAGAGAAGGAAGGAACATCATGCTGAGTAAACGGATCATCGCCTGCCTCGACGTTCGCGACGGGAAGCTGGCCAAAAGCGTCAAATTCGTCGACACCCGGGACATCGGGGATCCGGTCCCGGTGGCCCGCCAGTACTACGAGGGGGGCGTGGACGAGCTCGTCCTCTACGACATCACCGCCTCCAGCGACGACCGCGACATCATGTTGGACGTGGTCAGCCAGGTGGCGGCCCAGATCTTCATCCCCTTCTCGGTCGGCGGCGGCCTCCGCTCCGTCGAGGACTGCGGCCGGGTCCTCCTGGCCGGCGCGGAGAAGATCAACCTCAACACGGCTGCGGTGAGGCGCCCCCAGCTGATCAGCGAGGTCTCACGCGCCTTCGGCGCCCAGTGCATGGTGCTCTCGATCGACGCTCGGGCGGTGCCGCCCACGCCGGAGATCCCCTCGGGCTACGAGATTGTCATCCGCGGCGGGCGCATGCCGATGGGGATCGACGCCGTCCAATGGGCCCGGCGGGGGGAGGAGCTAGGCGCCGGCGAGATTGTGGTCAACGCCATCGACGCCGACGGGACCCGGCAAGGCTACGAGATCGCGCTGACTCGCTCGATCGCTGACGCCGTCGGCGTGCCCGTCATCGCCTCCGGTGGGGGAGGGCGGCCGGAGCATCTCTACCAGGTGCTCACCGAGGGCCGCGCCGACGCGGCCCTAGTGGCCTCCGTCCTCCACTACGACGAGTACACCGTCCGCCAGCTCAAAGACCACCTTCACCGCCGCGGTGTGAAGGTGCGTATGTGCTGGTGAAAGGAGACGTCACCATGGGGGACATCTACCCGGCCATCGATCTGCGGCGCGGGCGTGTGGTGCGTCTTCGGCAGGGCGATCCTGATCGAGAAACGGCCTACGCCGACGATCCGCTCGACGTGGCCCGCCGCTGGCAGGAGGCTGGCGCCCAATGGCTCCACGTCGTCAACCTGGACGGCGCCCTCGGGGAGGGCGGTCGCCGGAATCTTGCTGCTCTGGAGCGGATCCTGGGTGGGACGAGCGGGCTGCGGATCCAGTTCGGCGGCGGCCTGCGGGATCTGGCGACGGTTCGCGAGGTGCTCCGCCGGGGTGTGGAGCGGGTGGTGCTCGGCACCGCTGCCGTGCGCGACCCGGCCCTGGTCGAGGCCGCTCTGGACGCCTTTGGGGACCGGCGGGTCGCCGTCGGCATCGACGCCCGGGACGGCCGGGTGAGGACGCACGGCTGGCAGCAGGGCGCCGGGATCGAGGCGCTGGATCTGGCGCAGCGCTGGGCCGACCGGGGCATCCGCTGGCTGATCGTCACCGACGTGGCTCGCGACGGAATGGGGCGGGGGCTGAACGTCGAGGCGGCGCTGCGCCTGGCGGAGACGACCGGCCTCGACGTCATCGCCTCCGGCGGCGTGGCCGACCTCGGCGACGTACGACGGGCCCATGCGGCCGGCCTAAGCGGCGTGATCATCGGCCGGGCGCTCTATGAGGGCGACGTGGCCCTGGAGGATGCCCTAGGCATCTCCCGTGATAGAGAGATCGAAAGGAAAGATGATGAACGAGCCGATCAATGACGAATCCATCGTGAGTGCTCAGGTCACGTTCGACAACCGCGGCCTGGTGCCGGCGGTGCTGCAGGACGCGGAGAGCGGCCAGGTGCTGATGGTGGCCTGGATGAACCGGGAAGCCCTGCGCCTCACCGTGGAGACGGGCCAGGCCCACTTCTGGAGCCGCAGCCGGGAGACGCTGTGGCACAAGGGCTCCACGTCCGGCAACGTGATGCATGTGCGCCAGATCAAAATCGACTGCGACGGGGACACGCTCCTCGTCCTCGTCGACCCTGCGGGGCCGGCCTGTCACACCGGCCAGAGAAGCTGCTTCTACCGGCGGCTCGATCCCAACGTCCGTGCGACGCGGCGCCAGCGAGGTAGAGGGGCGCCGGCCCGGCAGGTCGAGGGCGACGTCCTGGACGAGCTCTTCGCCGTCATCCTCGACCGGGAGAGGCGGCGCCCGGCGAGGTCCTACACCGCCCATCTCTTTGAGGCTGGCGAGGACGAGATCCTGAAGAAGGTGGGTGAGGAGGCCATGGAGGTGGTGCTGGCCGGCAAAGGCGAGAGTGACGATCGGCTGGTCGCCGAGGTCGCCGATCTGGTCTATCACCTCCTCGTCCTGCTGGCGTCGCGAGGCCTGGAACCGGCCGACGTGGAGGCCGAGCTGCGGGAGCGGCGGCGGTAGCCAGAACGCGGGGCAAGAGAGTTCGGAGGGGGGGACACCCCCGTGTCTGTATTCGGATCGGGCTACAAAAGACGCGGGTGACACACCCGCTGGGAGCACACGACAGACCCATGAGGAGGTATGATGACCATAGAACGAGCGCTGATCAGCGTCTACGACAAGTCGCACCTCATCCCCTTCGCCCGCTCCCTCTCGGAGCAAGGCGTCGAGCTGCTGGCCAGCGGCGGGACAGCCCGCGCGCTGCGCGACGGCGGCCTCGACGTCCGCCCGGTCAGCCAGGAGACGGGCTGCCCGGAGATCCTGGGCGGGCGGGTGAAGACGCTCCACCCCGCCATTCACGGCGGCATCCTCTCCCGCCGCACCCCCGCCGACCGTGAGGAGCTGGAGAGCCACGGCTGGAGGGCCATCGATCTGGTCGCCGTGAATCTCTACCCCTTCGAGACTGCGGCGGCCGCCCCCGATGCCTCCGCGGCGGAGGTGATCGAGCAGATCGATATCGGGGGCGTGGCGCTGCTGCGGGCCGCGGCGAAGGCCTTCGCCCACGTCACGGCGATCTGCGACCCGGCGGACTACGAGCCGGTGCTGGAGGAGATCGTCTCCAACGGCGAGGTCCTCCCCGAAACCCGACGCCGCCTGGCGGCCAAGGCCTTCGCCCGCACAGCCGCCTACGACGCGGCCATCCAACGCTACCTGGGCGGCGAGCCGGACCGGCTGCCCGAGAGGCTCACGCTCCACCTGGCGCGGTGGCGGGAGCTGCGCTACGGCGAGAATCCCCATCAGCGGGCGGCCCTGTACACCACCGACCAAGGGCGCGGCGCCCGGGGGGATCGGCCGGGCCCGCTGGGGGGCGAGCTTCTCCAGGGCAAGCCGCTGTCGTACAACAACTTGCTGGATCTGGACGCGGCATGGCGGGCGGCGGCCTCGTTTGAGCGGCCCACCGCCGTCGTCGTCAAGCACCTCAGCCCCTGCGGCATCGCCTCTGCCGACACCCTGGCCGACGCGGTGCCCCTGGCGGTGGCCGGCGATCCCGTCTCGGCCTTCGGCAGCGTGGTGGCCGTCAATCGTCCCTTCGACCGGGCGGCAGCCCGGGCCTTGGGCGACCTTTTCGTGGAGGGCGTCGCTGCCCCGGGCTTCACCGCCGGCGCGCGGCGGGTGCTCCGCGCGTTCCCCGAGGGCCGGGGGCGGCGCGACTGCCGACTGCTGCAGATGGGCCCCGACGTCGAGGACGCCGTCGAGCTGCGCGGTGTGCGGGGCGGCATCCTGCTGCAGGAGCGCGACCCGGGCGATCAGACCGACTGGCGCGTGGTCACCGCCCGCGCTCCCAACGACGAGGAGCTGGAGAGCCTGCGGTTCGCCTGGCGGGCCGTGGCCCACGTCAAGTCGAACGCCATTCTCCTGGCCCGCGGGTCGGCCGCTGTGGGGATTGGCGGCGGCCTGCCCAGCCGCGTGGACGCGGTGCGCCTAGCGGTGACCAAGGCCGGGTCGCGGGCCGAGGGGGCCGTGATGGCCTCGGATGCTTTCTTCCCCTTCCCCGACGGCCTGGAGGTGGCGGCCGAGGCGGGGGTCAGCGCCGTGGTACAGCCCGGGGGCTCGCTGCGCGACGACGCTGTCGTCGAGGTCGCCGATCGGTTGGGGCTGACCATGTGTCTCACCGGCGTCCGTCATTTCCGCCATTAGGAGGGGGGCGTGGGGTATGGGAACCCGACCTCCTTAGCTTCCGCCAATCTCTCGATCTGGCGATCCAGAGGGAGCAGAGATAGCGTCCCTCACCCAGGCGCTCGCCAGGGATCGTGGGCTCCCGCCTTCCGCGTACCCGCCCAGGAGCACTTGTTCTGGACCCTTGTGGTTTCGGGCAAGTCTGCGCCGCGCCCCGGAGTGTGCTGACGGACGTTCTGGGGGGCTTAGAGCGTTTCGACAAACCCCTAAGGGTCTGCTGGCGATAACATCCTTGCTCCTGGCGTACCCGCCGCGGAGGCTTGACACCCGGTGGCCCCTGCATACAATTGGTGCAGGTCACTTCGTGGCGACGTGAGAGGTGCAGAGACGGCTACTATGCAAGACATCGAACGACAGATATTCATCGGCGGGTGCAGTCGCAGCGGGACGACCCTGCTGGGGGCGATCCTGGGGGCGCACGGCGACTGCGTCTGCCCACCCGAATCCCATTTCAAGATCAGCGTGCTCCGCAGGTTTCAAAGAGAGGACGGCACCGTCGACCTGGAGGATGCGCTGCGCTTCATCCAGATGCACTGGCGCTTCAAGCTGTGGAACGTGGAGATCGACCCTCGTCAGGCGCCCGACGGGTCCTACGTCGATCTCCTCACCTGGTTGGTCGAGAGCTTCGCGGAGGACCGCGGGGTGGATGTCACCACCTGGGTCGACCACACGCCGGAGAACATCAACTACGCGCCCCTGCTGTTGGAGCTCTTCCCCCAGGCCAGGATCGTGCACATTATCCGCGACGGACGGGCTGTGGCGAACTCCATCCTGCCGCTGGACTGGGGGCCGAACACGGTGATCAAGGCTGCGCCCTGGTGGCGCGACGCTGTGCAGGAGGGGTTGGCCCTGGAATCACGTCTACCGGCCGGGCAAGTCGTGCACGTGAAGTACGAAGACCTGGTCTACGCGCCGGAGACGACGGTGCGGCGGTTGTGTGAGGACCTGGGGTTGGCCTTCCAACCCCGCATGCTGGCGGCCGATGGCTTCCGGCCGCCGGGCTACACCTCGAGCCAGCACGAGCTGATCGGCAAGCGGCCCAACCCGGAGCGGGCGACGCGCTGGAGGACGACGCTGACCGACCGGCAGGTGGAGCTGTTCGAGAGCCTGGCCGGCGATCTGCTGGAGCAGATGGGCTACGCCCTGGTCCACGGAGACCAGGCGCGGCCCCCGACGTCCTGGGAGCGGACGACGGCCGGCATCACGGAGTTGGTGCGGGGTGACGTAATCAACGGCGTCCGTTGGCTGATCCGCAGCTACCCACTGTGGCTCTCCTGGGACTTCCTGCGCGTTCTGCCCGATACGTGGTTCAGCTATCAGAAGGTCGAGGTGAAGACGGGGTGACGCGGATTCCCTGGGAGGGACCATGATGGTGGAGCGAAGCCTAAGCGCTGTAGCCGACGAGCTCAAGCGGGCCGCGCTGGAGGCCGTCGATCCCGCCGCCGCCGTGAGGCGGCACGTCCGTCGCCAGGGAGCGGAGCTGAGGGTGGCCGGGCAGCGCTATGACCTGAACGCCTGCGACCGTGTCTTCCTGATCGGCGGTGGGAAGGCCGCCGTTCCCATGGCGGCGGCCATCGTCGACATCCTCGGCCAGCGCCTCAGCCGGGGCGTGGTGGTGACCAAGCACGGCCACGCCGGGGACTGGTCCGCCCCTCGGGTTCAGGTCATCGAGGCTGGACATCCGGTGCCGGACGAGCACTCGGTGCGCGGAGCCGAGGCCGTCGTCGAGCTAGCGGAGCGGGCGACGGAGGGCGATCTGGTCATCTGCCTCATCTCCGGGGGCGGCTCGGCGCTGCTGACCCGGCCGGCAGAGGGCCTGACCCTGGACGATGTCCAACGCCTGACTGACGCCCTTCTCCGATCCGGGGCGACGATCAACGAGATCAACGCCGTGCGCAAGCACGGCTCGGGCATTAAGGGGGGGAACCTGGCTCGCGCGGCGGCTCCAGCTCAGCTGGTGACCTTGATCCTCTCGGACGTCATCGGCGACCCTCTGGACGTCATCGCCTCCGGTCCCACGGTGCCCGACACGAGCACCGTGGAGGAGGCCCGGGAGGTGTTGCAGCGGCACGGCGTCGAGGACCTGGGCGCGCTTCGAGAGACCCCGAAGCCGGGCGACCCGATCTTCGACCGGGTGCAGAACCTGGTGGTCGGCTCCAACCGACTGGCGGCGGTGGCGGCCACCGAGAAGGCCCGTCAGTTGGGCTTCGAGGCCCTGCTGCTGGGCACGTACGTCGAGGGCGAGGCCCGCGAGGTGGCCCAGGTCGCGGCGGCCTTGGCCAAGGGGGTGCGGGCCGACGGTGATCCCTTGTCGCCGCCGGCCTGTCTGGTCTGGGGTGGGGAGACGACGGTGACCATCCGCGGCGAGGGGAAGGGCGGCCGCAACCAGGAGCTGGCCCTGGCGGCCGCGCTGGCGCTCGACGGCTGGCGGGACGTGCTGCTGACGGCCCTGGCGACCGACGGCACCGACGGCCCCACCGATGCCGCCGGGGCCGTCGTCACGGGAGAGACCCTGGACCGCGCGAGGGCGCTGGGCCTCGACGCCCGGGCCGCGTTGGCGGCCAATGACAGCTACCATTTCTTCGCCGACCTGGCGGCGCCCTGGCCCCAGGAGGCCGCTGCCGGCGGCCTGATCCACACCGGCCCCACGGGAACCAACGTCAACGACCTTCTCTTCATCCTCGTCCGCTGAGGAGCGCACGACCATGGCCTGGGCCGCGCGCGCCTCGGTATCGTTGACATCGGGCTAGATTTATAGTATACTTGTCACTACGATATCAGGTATCATTGCAGCCTGCATTGCACCCCTCACAATTGGAGAGTGGCAGGTGGGTGGAGCAGTCACAGCCGACTCCTAGCGTTGGAGCGATTCTGCTAGGTGGTCGGCTGTTTTGCTTTCGGGATGCACAACTCCCGGAAGCTTGAGATCGATACCTGGTTGCATCTTTCGCCGGTGCTGGGATTTAGAGACGACCACGGCGGCGGGGTTTCGGGTCTACGTCGTTTCCGCAGCGGTGTCATCCTCGACAGTTCCAGCCCATCGCATGCCCGTGGCAAGCTCCGGACGCCCCTCGCAGTGCGCAGGAGAGAGACGTTCCAGGAGACCTCGTTAGGCGAGGTTCTTGCTGAGAGGGTGGAAAAGATAGGGAGGCATGTCCTCAGGAGGGATATCCATGGACGGGAAAAGGGAGCAGATCAGAGAGCTTTACCAGATGGAGAGGGCGGTGGAGCGGGAGAAGGGTATAGCGCCCGGCGCTATGGGCACCGTAGGGCCAACGCGCGTGCCACCGCCATCACGAGAACGGGTCGTTCACCAAGGCCATGAGTCGACGTCCAATCGCGCTGCCAAGGCGACGGTGGAGTCGTCCTACGGCACCATGGGTCCCCCAGACGACGAGGAGACCCTCGAAATGGCGCTGCCGGCCTCCGCCTCCGCGGACGAGCTAGAGAGTGCGCCGGCAGAGATAGAGGAAGGCCTGCTGTTGGACGCCTACTGGGCCAGCTTCGGCGACGCCGAGACGCGGGCCGGCATGCGGGATCCGACGGTGCGCGAGGGCCTGCTCGAGGTCGTCATCGACGGGGATGATAGGATCGAGGTCGGCGTCACGGACGTCTATCCCTGGCGTTGTATCGCCTCGTTGCGCATCACGGCCGGAGACGGCTCCCGCTGGATCGGCACGGCCTGGTTCGTGAGCCCGCGGCTTATGCTGACGGCGGGCCACTGCGTCTTCATAAGCGATCGGGGCGGCTGGGTGCGCCAGATCGAGGTGATTCCCGGCCGGCGTGGCAGCGAGCGCCCCGGTGGCTCCTGCATCGCCACGGACTTCCGTAGCGTGCGAGGTTGGACCGAGGACCGTGACCGCGAGTTCGACTACGGAGCGATTCTCCTGCCGGAGGATTGCCGTCTGGGCGAGAAGCTTGGATGGTTCGGCTTCGAAGTGCGGGATGACGACGAGTTCGACAACCTGACGGTCAATATCTCCGGTTACCCGGGTGACAAGCCTTCCGGCACCCAGTGGTTCCACGCCAATACCGTGACCTACGTGGAAGACCAGGTCATCAGGTACGAAATCGACACGGCCGGTGGCCAGAGTGGGGCGCCGGTGTGGGTCTACATACCCGAGGTAGGCCGCTTCGGCGTGGGCATTCACACCAACGGCTCCCTGGCGGGCAACTCGGCGACGCGCATCACCAGCGACGTCTTCGACAACATCATGGCCTGGCGCGAGGAGGTGCCTTGAGGCAGCGATGATCGAGCTCGAACGTTCGGTGCCCGAGGACGAAGCGGCCATCGCCGGCGTGGTCGTCGACGACCACGGCGCGCCTCTACCTTGGGTCACCGTTAGTCTGGGGGGCGCCAGCCCGGAACATCGCGATATCGGCGCCGTGACCGACGGCGAAGGGAGATATCGCTTCGGTCGCCTGGAGCCCGGCGTCTACACCGTGCTCGTCAACGCCGAGGGCCATCCCCTGCGGGAAAAGCAGGTGAAAGCGGGAGCCGGTCAGCTGGCACGGCTCGACTTCCAGCTAGAGCGATAGTCGGCGCTGCCCGGCGCTCAATCGGTGGCCGCCGATACGGCCAGACCATCCCTTGGCGCCCGGATGACGGCTGGGTCCGTGGCGCGGGGAAGCTCCGGCTCCCCGCACCCTGGGGTTCTTTCACGTCAGGAGGAGGAAGACGTGTTTCCCGACAAGACCATCATCGAGGTGAAGCGCAGAGCTGCCTTTCTCCGCGAGGAGGTTGAGGCCTGGAAACAGGCTGCCCACGCCAATCAGAATCAGCTGGGGGTCCACGCCAGCCAATTCACCACGTTAGAGGATATGATGGACGTCCTCCTGGACAAGCAGGATCGCCTGCTCGGTGGGCTGCGCGCGGACCTCTCGTCCCGGCAGTTCGCGATGAGCTACCATCGCCTCGCCAATGAGATCGTCGGCACCCACGACCTGTGGCGTATCTTCCGCTACATCTTTGGCCAGCTGCAGGATGAACGCTTGGGCTCCCTGCTCGACGCGGCCAATCGCGTCGCCTCCGACTGCTATCTGTCGTGGCTGAATCGCGCCAGGCAGTGGCAGCTGATCAGCGAGAACCAATTCCGCGAGCCTCCCCTCGTCTACCTGGAGGCCGTCCATTCCCCCGCGACGGCCAACCGGGGCACGGAGGTCCAGGCGCTGGGCTTTCCAGTGCGGCGCTACGGTGAGCACCGTCTGCCGATCCCCATCGTGCTTCTCCCCTTCGACCAGGTGGGTCTGATGTGGCTGCTCTGTACGCTCCATCACGAAGTGGGGCACAACCTGGATCAGGATCTCGACCTGAGCGACGAGCTGACGGCGAGCCTGGAGAACGTTGTCTCTGCCGACCGTCGCGACGTCTGGCGGACCTGGAGCGTCGAGGTCCTGGCCGACGCGTTGGGGGTGGTCTCCGGCGGCGTTGGCTTCGGCTACGCGCTGGCCTCCTTGCTCTTCTTATTGGCGCCCCGCCGCGCCACCCTCGATACGAGGGACAGCCATCCCGATCACTACCTGCGCGTGCATCTCGTGGCGGCGATGCTGGAGGCGATGGGGGGAGAGGGGGCCCGGGAAGCCGCGGACGCCATCCAGCAGGCGGCTGAGCGCCTGGACGCCCCGGCTGGCGCGGACGTCTTCCTGAACGATTGCCCCGCTGTCGCTACCTTGTTCTTGACGCGGCCGCTGGCCGCGCTGGGCGATCGACCGCTGCGCGACTTGAACCCCGACTGGGCGGACGAGCAGAGGCGGACGGCGAAGCTGGCCCGCTTCCTGCAGACGGGCCTCGGGTTCCACGCGCCGGCGTCACCGCTGCGGCCGCGTCTGGTGCCCATCGCCGCCGAGCTGGCCATCGTCTCTCTCGACGACGCGGACGAGGCGAAGATGATGGCGCTGAACGAGCGCGCCTACGACTATCTGGAGAGCCTGGAGCGCCCCACGTTCCTGGCCGGTGCCGATCGCGCTGCCTTCCTGCACAGCCTGGCAGAGGCCATCGACTTCACGGAGGGTACCCTATGAGACGAAGACCGAACCTTGAGAACGAGATCTACGTCCATCTTTCGCCGGCGTCCGATACCAAGCCAGCCCGGGAGATGATCCAGAAGTCGCGGGCAGCCAGGGGGGAGGCGACGAAGGCGTACGATGCCTACGTCTACACCACGCTCGACCTGGACGATCTGGGGCCGCTGGATCCAGATCGGGAGATCGGGCGCCCCACGGTCCGCGACATGCCCTTGGTGGCGGTGGAGGAGATCGTGGTCCGCTGGAGCCGCTATCACGACTATCTGGGTGCCTTCATGGAGGGGATGAAGGACCCCTGGATGATGCGTCAGCGATTGCTGGAGACGATGTCGCCGGGCCTGGAACGCCTCTTCAGCGGCGAGCCCATCGGCGACGGCGTCGTACGAGTCTGGTGGCACAGCGCCATTCCGGAGTTGGAGGACCTGCCCTGGGAGTTGATCGCCTACCCGCACAGCGACGCCGTCCAGGCCGTCTCGTTCGTGCGCGGCGCTCCCCCCCGGCTGGCGACGCCCCGGGTGCCCCTGGCTCCCGGGGCTCCCCTGAGGCTGGCCATGATCCACCACCGGTCGGCGACGCCCCCGGTGCTGGATGCGGTGATGCGTGACCTGCCGCCGAGCGTGGAGGTCATCCACCTGACCGGTGATCCGCGCCGGGCCCTGCGGAGGGCCGTGGCGGAGGGGGTCGAGCTGCTCCACGTCGTCGCCGACGGCGTCGTCTCGCTGGCCTATGAAGGCATCCTCTACCTGCCTCGGGAGGATCCGGCGCTGCCGGGCATCGAGATACCGGCCAATGAGCTGAGCGTTCAGCTGACCGGCAGCCGGGTCAGTCTCGTCAGCTTCACCGAGGCGGTCGTCGATCCGGACACGATCCGGATTGGCCGCTATCAGGTGCCGTCGGCCTACCGCGCCTTCGCCTATCTGGCGCGCTCGGAACAGGCGCTGCCCAACATCATCGCGCCTCTGGGACCCGTCGATGAGTCGTTCACCTACGACTTCTGGCATGCGTGCTATCAGCGATTGGCGCAGTCGCTGTCGGTCGAGGAAGCCGTCGCCGCCGGACGCCTGCAGGCGCCGGTACCTATGGCTCTCTTCCTGCGTCAGAACCTGAGACATACCTTCCAGCGGGTGGACGACGCGGCGAGCGTGCCGGGTACCGATCCCAGTCAGGTGAACAAAGAGCTGAAGCTCTCCTACGAGGTTACGAGCAAGATCGAGTCGTTGGCGAAGGAGTTCGACGAGTTGCCCAGGAGCGTCAGGGAGTTCCTATCTGACGAGAGCGCTCGACAGGAGCGTCTTGAGTCCGACCTTGATCCTTGGTTGAAAGGCGAGGACGAGCTATGACGGAGAGACTCGAACTCAGGATGAACCGCAACGGGGATGACATCGATTTCACCGCTTTCGGGCGCCACATCCCAGGGGCCGGGCAGGCCCTGCTGCCGCGACAGAAGCCCGACATCGAACCGGACCAGATCGAGCGTCTGCGGCAGGGCAATGCGCCGCTCGGCATGGTGAATCAGTTGACCCATCGGGTCAGCAGCTGGCTGTTGGGGGTGGATCTCAAACCGCTGATTGATGCGGCGGTGAGCAACCTGGGCAATGAACGGCTCCGTTTCGTCTTCCACATCGACGAACGACTCCGCAAGGACCCCGACCTGGGCGATTTCCTGGCCGACCTGCCCTTTGAGCTGCTCACGCTCAACGACAACATGGTGCCGCTGGTGCTCACGCCGCAGATCGCGGCCTTCATCCACCGGTTGAGCAAGGTCCCCTCGGCTCGCGTCACGCGGACGTCACGCTCGGCGCCCCTGCGCGTGTTGATCGTCCACGCTAACCCCGAAAGCCTGGGAGGGCAGGTGCCCAGTCCGGGGCCGCTGCGTGATACGATTGCGGCGTTGTCCCAGGAGATCGGACCCAATCTGGTCGAGGCTGATGTCCTCAGTCGCGAGGATGGCCCTGGGGTCATCGGCTTGCCGACGGTGGACGGCCTTTGGACAGCCCTGCGCGGCGGGATTTACGACGTCCTCGTCTTTCTCGGTCACGGCGGCAGAGAGCAGCTGCGGGATGACGTCTTGCCTCTCTCGCTGATCTACCTGGAGTCGAGGGACGGCAGCCGTCAGGAGGCGGTGCGTGCCGACGTGTTGGCGACGGAGCTGCACAACAACCCGATTCCCGTGGTGTTGTTGGTGGGGTGCATGACGGCAGCGGCAGTGCCGGCCGACATCCAAGATGCTCTGCTGGAGATCATGCCCTTGGCCATGCGCGGCAATCAGGGCATGGCGCAGGCGCTGGTCAACAGCTCCTCCGGCGTGGAGGTGGCGGTGGGCATGCGCTATCGTCTGGAAGGCGAAGACGCCCTTGACTTCCTCCGGGAGTTCTTCAAGAGCTTGCTGCGCACGGAGCCGGGCAACGTGGATACCGCGGTCCACGCCGGACGTGAGCGGCTCCACGCCATCAGTGGCTTCTCGGGGGCCTACTCGGCGCCCGTCGTCTACCGGGTGATGGGCGAGGAGCCCATGTTCGGCTTCCTGGCAGCGCCGCCCGAGGTGGTCGTCGAAGAGAGGTACCAGGGGATACGCGAAGCCTTTTGGAGCCTCTTGGGGCAGACCGGCAGTGAAGAGACCCTGCGAACGGTCGGGGCGACCCTGGCCAACTCCGACGCCGAACTGGTGGAGAAGATGACCAAGAAGGCGCCTCTCCTGATGCCCGTCCATCAGATCGCGGGTCGGAACGAGGTTGTGTCGGTGCCCGTGCGGCTGCACGGCGCGCTCAACGTCGATGTCCTGGAGGGGAAGGTGGTGCTCGCCGGGGAAGGAGGCACCTTGGGGCCCATCGAGACCAGCGACGCCGCTCGAGAGAGCGGGTTTCGGGTTCTGGACGACCGCGACGGTGAGGACGTCTTCTTCCGCATCCAGCGCCGCGGCGACCAGAACCAGGGCCCGTTGCCCGAGGACGAGATTATGTCCCTCACCGTCAACGTTGGCGATCAGACCGGTATGATCTACCTGGTCGCCATTGAGATTCTGGACGTGGAACCCGGTGCGGTGATCTGCCCGGTCAACAACGCCGTGATCGTCCCCCTGGCGGCGACGTAGCGGGAGGGACGACGTATCTGCTCCTATGGGGGCAGGAGAGGCGGCTCGACGACGCTCTCAAGGCTCATCAGCCCGGGGCCAGCAGCGACCTGTTGCCGGCCCCGGCTTCGGATCGGCGAGCGGGAGCGTCGTCCTATCGAAGGAAAGAGGGAGGACGGACCATGGATGCTAAGAGGGCCTTAGTGCTGAGTGGCGGATCGATCAAGGGTGCCTTCCAGGCCGGGGCCATCGCCGAGCTTCTGGAGCACGGCTTCGTGCCGGATGCCATCTACGGTACCTCGGTGGGGAGCCTCAACGGCGCCTTCCTGGCGGAGCGGGCCGGTCGGATCGTCCGGGAGGGCGAGACCCCCGACTGGGCCAAGCTCGGGCAGGAGCTGGAGCGCTTCTGGCTGGAGGAGCTCCATTCACCGGCCCAGGTGGGGACGCAGAGAAGGGCCATTCCTCTGGTCATCTCGCTGTTGCAGCAGAACTTCGAAGGTCTGATCGACACCAGTCCGCTGCGTAGCCTACTCAACGACCAGCTCCGGCCGGAGAACCTGCGCGCTTCGCCGACCGCGTTCTTCGCCTGCGCGATCAACCTGGCCAGCGGCGAAGCGATCTACGCCAGCCCGGATTACTCTGGGATCCTGGATTACATCATGGCCAGCACGGCCATTCCGATCGAGATGCCCTATGTCACCATTGGAAAGGCGCCTCACGTGGACGGCGGCGTGCGCGAGGTCGCCCCGCTGAGCCGTGCGATTGAGGATGGGGCGCAGGAGGTCGTCTGTATCCTCTGCCAGCCCAGGGACCTCCAGGGGGTCAGCTTCCGGCCCGGGAACCTGATGGCCTTCGCCCTGCGGCTGATGGACGTGATCACCAACGAGCTGATCAACAACGACATCGACCGCTTCCGCAAGGTGAACGAGTGGGTCGAGACGTTCGAGGAGGTCCAGGGCAACCTGGAGACGCTCCTCAGCGGTCAGGAGACGACCGAGGCCGAGAGCCAGGAGATGCACGAGAGCCTGGCCGAGCTGCCGTTCAGCGAGTGGCGGCACATACCGATCACGGTGATTCGGCCCGAGAACGAGATCGTCCTCGACCTCCTCAACTTCAAGCCGGAGGAGATCGCCGAGGTGATTCAACAGGGCCGCAACATCGCCAAGGAGGTGCTGAACGCGTAGGGCTATGACCCATCGAGAGAGAGTCCTGACCAGCCTGGACCATCGAGAGCCGGACCGCGTGCCCATCGACCTGGGCGGCACGCTGGACAGCACCATCATGGCCGTGGCGTACCGCCGGCTGCGAGAGCACCTGGGGCTCGGCCCCGGCCGCATCCGCGTGGCCGACGTCTATCAACACACCGCCCTGGTGGAGGAGGACGTCCGACGGGCCCTGGGCGTCGACGTCCGCTTCGTGGGGGACGAGCCTGAGGCGTGGCGGGAGGGCACGCTGCCTGACGGCTCGTCCGCCGCCTTCCCCGACCGGTTCCGGCCGGAGCGGCAGGACGACGGCTCCCAGGTGGTCTTCGACGACGAGGGCACCGTGGTGCTGAAGATGCCCAGCGGCGGCCACTACTTCGATCCCGTCCACTCGCCGCTGGCCGACGCCACCACCGTCGCGGAGATCGACCGGCACCTCGACGCCATCCAGAGCTACGACACGCCGAGCCACCTGGACATCTCCTACGAGGCCCTGGGGCGCAAGGCTAGGAGGCTGCGGGAGGAGACCGACTACTTGCTGGTGGGCTTCTTCGGCGGCCACATCTTCCAGGCCAGCCAGTCGCTGCGCGGGTGGGACACCTTCCTGCTCGATCTGTTGATCAACCGCCCCTTCGCCGAGGCGCTGATGGACCGGCTGGCCGAGGCGAACGTGGAGCGTTTCCGTCGGTACGCGGAGACGGTGGCCCCGTACGTCGACGTGATTCAGTTCGAGGACGACCTGGGGATGCAGGATCGCCCGCTCCTCCGGCCCGGGCTCTACCGGGAGGTGGTCAAGCCCTACCACGCTCGGCTCTTCCGCTTCGCCAAGGCGCACTGTGACGCGCGTCTGCTGCTCCACACCGACGGCGCCATCGCGCCGTTCATCCCCGACTTCATCGAGATGGGCATCGATATCGTCAACCCGGTGCAGGTCTCGGCGGCCGGGATGGACACCAGGCTGCTGAAGCGGGAGTACGGCGACGAGATCGTCTTCTGGGGCGGGGGCTGCGACAGCCAGCAGGTGCTCCCCTTCGGCACGCCACAGGAGGTGGCAGACGAGGTCAAGCGCCGCATCGACGACCTGGCGCCGGGCGGCGGCTTCGTCTTCGCGCCCATCCACAACGTCCAGAGCGAGGTGCCGCCGGAGAACGTGGTGGCGATGTTCGAGACGGCGCGGACGTACGGGTGCTA
>CAZEQC010000051.1:0-24135 GCA_964514285.1 uncultured Anaerolineales bacterium
TTATCACCGGTATCTCCGGGTCCGGCAAGTCGTCCCTGGCCTTCGATACCATCTACGCGGAGGGACAGCGCCGCTACGTGGAGAGCCTCTCGTCCTACGCGCGTCAGTTCCTGGGCCAGATGGAGAAGCCCGACGTCGATCAGATCGAGGGGCTTTCCCCCGCGATCTCCATCGACCAACGAGGCGTCTCGCACAATCCTCGTTCCACGGTCGGAACGGTGACCGAGATTTACGACTATCTCCGTCTGCTCTACGCTCGCGTCGGCGTTCCACATTGTCCCCAGTGTGGTCGATCGGTGCAGAAGCAGAGCGCTCAGCAGATCGTGGATTCGGTCATGGCCATGCCGTCCGGGACACGTTTCCAGGTCCTGGCGCCACTCATCAAGGACCGCAAGGGTGAGCACGAGGCGATCTTCGACGACGTGCGCAAGGCCGGGTTTGTGCGCGTCCGGGTGGACGGAACGGTGCGCGATGTGGACGAGCAGATCGCTCTCGACCGCTACAAGATGCACACCATTGAGGCGGTCGTGGATCGTCTGATCATCCCCGAGGATATCGAGAACGGCTTCCGTTCCCGTCTCGCCGATTCTATGGAGACTGCCCTCCAATTGGGCGACGGGATGGTGATCGTCAACGACGTCTCGTCGGATCCGGCCCACGACGTGCTCTACTCGGAGCACTTAGCCTGTCCGGTCTGCGGCATCAGCTTGCCGGAGATCGAGCCCCGTACCTTCTCGTTCAACAGCCCGCACGGAGCGTGTCCGGAGTGTGAGGGTCTGGGGACCCAGATGAAGCTCGATCCCGAGCTGATCGTGCCTAACGGGGACGTGAGCCTTGAGGAAGGGGCTATCCACGCCTGGAATACCGATGACAAGCGCGGCTATCGCTGGCAGATGATCACCGCCGTCGCCGACCATTTTGACATCCCCACCGATAAACCCTGGCGCGAGCTAAACGGCGCTCAGCAGCGCATCATCCTCTACGGTAGCGGCGACGAGCGGGTTCAGGTCCAGTACGTCAACCGTGAGGGACGCCATCGCAGATATCGAACTCACTACGAGGGCGTGATCCCCAACTTGGAGCGACGATATCGAGAGACGGACTCTGATTACGTCCGGGGCAAGATCGAGCGGTTTATGACCCACCGTCCTTGCCCGGCTTGTGGCGGAGCTCGGTTGCGACCGGTCGCGCTGGCGGTGACCGTGGCCGACAAGCCTATCAATGAGCTCGCTGCCTGGCCGGTCAGTCGGCTTCTGGAATGGATTGACGACTTGACAGATGCCAGGTTCAAGGAGACGTCGGAGGCGATTGACGTCTTGGATGTCCCCCCACGTCTCACCGATACCCAATGGCAGATCGGCCGACGGATCCTTAAGGAGGTCCGCGACCGTCTCCACTTCCTGGTCAGCGTGGGGCTCGGCTACCTGACGCTTGACCGCACAGCGACGACGCTGGCCGGCGGCGAGGCCCAGCGCATCCGTCTGGCGACACAGATCGGATCGCGGCTGGTCGGCGTGTTGTACGTCTTGGATGAGCCGAGCATCGGACTGCATCACCGCGATCAGGCTCGGTTGATCAACACGCTGCACGAGATGCGTGATCTGGGCAACACGCTTCTGGTCGTCGAGCACGACGAGGCTACCATCCGCGCGGCCGACTGGATCGTCGATCTGGGGCCAGGGGCGGGCAAGCACGGTGGCGAAGTTGTCGCTGCTGGCACCGTGGAGGACATCGTTGAGGCCCCCGAGAGTGTCACCGGTGCCTATCTTTCGGGACGGCGATCGATTCCGATCCCGGAGCAGCGCCGTGAGGGCAATGGGGACTGGTTGGCCCTTCGTGGCGCGCGCGAGCACAACCTGAAGGACATCGACGTCCGTATTCCGTTGGGTAAGTTCGTCTGCATCACGGGTGTCTCCGGTTCGGGGAAGTCATCGTTGTTGATCGACACCCTCTATCGACGTATGGCGCAGTTCCTCCACGGGTCTCGGGAGCCCGCTGGCGATCACGATCACGTCGAGGGAGTTGAGCAGATCGACAAAGTGATCAACATCGACCAGTCGCCCATTGGCCGCACCCCGCGCTCCAATCCGGCGACCTATACGAGCGTCTTCACCCCAATTCGTAAGCTGTTCGCCTCCCTGCCCGAATCGAAGGTGCGTGGTTACGATAAGGGCCGTTTCTCCTTCAATGTCAAGGGAGGGCGATGTGAGGCCTGTAAAGGCCACGGCACGCTGCAGATTGAGATGCAGTTCTTGCCCGATGTGTACATCCCGTGCGACATCTGTCACGGCCGACGTTACAATCGGGAGACGTTGCAGGTGCGCTACAAGGGCCAGAACATCGCCGATGTTCTAGATATGACGGTGGACGAGGCGGCTGAGTTCTTCGCCAATCATCCCAAGATCAAGCGCAAGTTGAAGACGCTCCAGGACGTTGGCCTGGGCTACATCACGTTGGGGCAGCCGTCGCCGACTCTCTCCGGTGGTGAGGCGCAGCGCGTCAAGCTCTCCCGCGAGTTGAGCAAGCGTGCCACCGGACAGACGCTCTACGTGCTCGACGAACCCAGCGTCGGCCTCCACGCTGCCGACGTCGACAAACTGATCGCCGTTCTCAACCGCTTGGTCGACGCGGGCAATACCGTGGTCATTATCGAGCACCATCCCGATATCATCAAGGTCGCCGACTGGATCATCGACCTCGGTCCGGAGGGTGGCGATGCCGGCGGCGAAATCGTGGCCCAGGGGGCGCCCGAGCAGGTGGCCCAAATGGACCAGAGCTATACTGGTCAGCTCCTCAACCAGGTCTTGAACGGGGGCCGCTAGAGGGCCCTGAGCATGACGTCGGAGCGCGTGCGGGAGCTTTGGCGGTGCCATGCCGTTGAGATAGCCGTCGCCGTCACCGGCGTGTTGGCGCTGTTCTGTTACGGCTTTGTGCTTCGCCTCCCGTTTTTTCGCGATGACCTCCCCATCATGACCTGGCTCTCTAGCCGGAGCTGGGCTGAGATCTGGACACGGTCGAGTGAGAATCAGTTCTATCGACCGCTCGCCTTCACCATCTACAAGCTTGGACGACAGCTTCCCTCAGGGGCTGACCGGGTGACGCTGCACGCTGTCAGCCTCCTCATCCATTGGGCCAGCGCGTGCTTGGTCATAGCTGTCGTCAAGCTTCGCGGTCGCTCGGATGAGGAGGCTCTTCTCGCCGCGACCCTCTTTGTGGTGTTTCCCTTCACGTTCATGGCCATCCCCTGGATCACGGCGATGTCTCATCCGCTGGTCACCGTCCTCACGTTGCTGGCTGTTGCAGCTGCGCTCAAGTCGCAGCAGGTAGACGCCATGCGCTGGTGGGGCCTCAGCCTGCTGGCGACGGTGTTGGCTCCAATGGCGCACGAGAGCGGCTATCTGTGTGGTGTGATGGTTGCCGGGGTCCTGCTGATTGAGCGGGGATTGGGCCGCGTTCGTCGTCTTTCCCCGCTGGTGTTCGGCATCGGTCTCAACGTCGCAACGCTGATCTGGCGAAGCTCCGTTCCGGGTGCGGGGAGGGCGGCCTTCATCGGGTTGCGAGACTGGGTCGGCAACACCATGTTCTCGCTTCACGGATTGGTCTACCCGCTGGGGTCGCTTATTGGCACCTTGGTAAGTCGATTTGGGATCCAGGATTTCCTCCTCGTGTTGATAGCGGCGATAGGATTGGTTGTCGTATCGTTGGCGCTGACGCTTCGTGATCGGGATCCGCGTTGGATGGCTAGCGGTCTCTGGTGGTGGGCTTGTGGCGTGCTGCCGGCGGCTGTCTCCCTGAGCTACGGCTACAACTACACTTCTCCCCGAGTCTATTCTCTGGCTGCGCCTGGCCTTGCGATGGTATGGGCTGCTCTCATCGTCAAGTTGGCCAGCGTCGCTGCTGCGCGGTGGTTCCGGATCGGTATTGCCCTCTCATTGAGCACTGCGATCGTGACACAGAATGTCGCCTTCTTGCGGCGGCAGCGACACCTGTTCACCACCCTCAACGCGGTCTACCGGCGCGTCCTCGATGTTGCAGCCTATGATGGTGGGGAGCCGGCGCCCGGATTTGTGAATCTGCCTTCCTCCCTGGCCTATCCCGAGAAGACCTACGCTATGATCCTGGAGACAGTGCTGTTTGTTCCTCCCTATTCAGACCTCCAGGAGTTCTTTGCCGTGAATGGCCTGCAGCAGGCCGATGCTGTTGTGTTCTCTCCGGTCGTCGTGGACAGCGGCTATGTTTGTGCTTTGCGTGGCGAGGGGCTTGCCTGGGATGACATGCGTCAGTTCGCTGTGGAGCACGAGTCGATTTGGCTGGCGCGCTGGCGCGGTGGTCGCATGACGTTGGACCAGGTGGGCAGCATCGAGGCTGACGCTCAAGTGGCCTCAAGTGATCCTCTCGTTACTTTTGAGGACGGGATCGCCATTGAATCGGCCTCGATGAAGAAGACTGCTCGTGAGGGCTGGGCGGTGGCCATCGACTGGCTCGCTCAAGGGCCAGTGGACGCCCAGGTCTTCGTTCACGTCCGCGATGCCAACGGACGTATGGTGATGCAAGCCGACGGTCCCGCGTTGGGGGGGATGATCCCTCCTTGGAGCTGGCGTCGCGGTGACCGTATTCACGACGTCAGATATGTCTCGGCCTGTGCGGCCTCTCCTTGCTCGATCCAGGTGGGGCTCTTCAATCAAGACGGTCGGTACCCCGCTTACCTGGGGGAGGGGCGCTGCGCCGACGATGTCTGTCCGCTGACGAGCTTCGATCCCTGACTGGGCTGCCGTTGTTGTTCCCCTCTGGACGGGCTTTGGCGGTTGAACGAGGTCAGTCCAGAGTCACGTGTTCCAGGGTAGCCATGGTCTTGCCCGATTTCAGGTCGATTCGCTCAACTGCTGGCCATGTGTACATCGCGACGGCGATTCGATAGCCACCTGGCGGTAGATCCTCAGGGGCGGCGACCTCGAACCAGGTGATGAAGCTATCACCCCTTCGCCACTGGACGCTGTCAAAGCCAGGCCCATCGGACTGAGCGATCACCTGATCTTCAGGCGTCAACAGATAGGTGCCGATGTGGTAGACGTGATCTGACACCTCCTCCTTGATGGCCCAGGTCATAGTGAGGGGCAGCGTCGCACCGGCTTGCAGCTGTCCGCGTTCGTAGTTGATCAATGCAGCACCGTTCTCCCATGTAGCAAGAGGAGACGCAGTCTCTTCAAGCTCATCCGCCCTTGCCGCTTCAGTTAACTCGAAGAAACGCCACCGTTCGTTCAGCACCTCGATTGTCTCATCTCTGATGGGTTCCGCCCATTGCCTCAGCCAGCGGGAGGCCCGGCTTGTCTGCTGGGTATCTAGATAAAGGGCGCACGGCGTGGGCAGGGGAACGGCCAGCTCGCCGTCCGCCAGGAGAACGCTATCTCTGGAGACGAACTCACGGAGGATCGAGAGCTGGGATGTCTCCACTGTATGTCCCTCCGAGAGTGCGACCAGCGCGCAATGCTCGTGGCTGTCAAGTAAGTCCTTGCTGGTCTTGATGGCGGCTCGCAGATGGCGGATCTGCGCGGGGCCCCGGGCGGCGTGAAGCCGTCGATTCTGAACCTGGAGATCGAAGAGGGCCTGCCACCCGAGCAGGACGAGGACCGGGATGTACAGCAGCCCCCAGGCGGCGATCTTGGCCCCGCGACGCGCTGCCGGCCGCTGGAGGGATGAGGCCAGGCCAGCTAACTGATGGTGCAGCCCGTCCAATCCCATGCTCAACAGGATGAAGTGAGCTGGAAGCTGGCCGATGAGATAGTAGATTTGCAGATAGTGGGACGAACGCAGATAGAAAAGGATCGGTATGCCCAGCCAGAGAAGTAGAATGACGGCGCTCTTCGTCCTTCGGTCCGTCTTCTGGTCCCGCTGCCGATGCAGAAGTTTGCGAAGCACCGAGTAGGCCACGTACCCGAGCGCGACCGTGAAGATCCCTGTTGCAAGGGTGTCAAAGGTCGCTACGTGCTTGATCCCCTTGCTGAGGCCTTGGGCGTGGAGAAGGTCGAGGCTGACCAACACGGCCGCCGGACTCAAGGCCGTCGACTGAGCCGTCACCTCCAAAGCTGCTCGCACGTCGGCCCATCCCACACTGGTCTCGTAGAGCAAGAAAGGTACATACGACAGCGCAAAGACAGCGGCCCCGATGATCAGAGGCCAGACCTTCAACCTGCGCCAGAAAATCACGAAGATCAGGCCCATAGTCAGCAGTTGCACTGCGGATCCGAGATGCACCTGGGTCATACAGGCTGCCCATAAGAAGCTTAGGATCAGGAAGATTGGCCGCTGCTCAACGACGAAGTAGAGCAGGAGGCAGGCCAGCATCAGGGACGAGAAGACGGGTACCATCGTCTGGTTCCAGATCAGTTGACTGTAGTGAACGCTCCACGGGTTCACGGCGAAGATCAGCATGGCCCAGAGGGCGATTCGCTCGTCGAGGGCGCGATACGTTGCCCATCCGGCTGCGAGGATGGCTGTCACACCCGACAACATCGTCAGGATCGCCACGCTCAGGATATCGGGCCAGAGTCGCAGGGCGATGGCGTAGAGGTATTCGATCATCGGCGGGTTCATCACCCCAATCGACGACTTGTTGGCTGCCAGGGGCATCCTCCCGCCGTTGACCCAGCGCATCGCGGTGTTTAATGTGAATGCCTGGTCGCTACCAATCCTGGTGGTGCCCAGGTGTCGGATGCGTAGAAAAAGGGCCAGGACGAGAACCAGGGCGACGAGCAGGTGTTGGAGACGCTTATGTCGTTTCATACTTCCAAGCCAACGCGTCGGATCAGATCGAGACGTCGCGATCACCGCCGAGCCGCCTTTGGGGATTCCGAGTCTGGAAAAGGCGCGACTTGGGTGCGCTAGCGCCTGTCGATACCCCGTTTGGGCTGCGGCGGTCACGCATTATACCACACCGTCGGGGGCTGTGTAGTTGCATAATCGATCTGAGGATGCTACAATTCGCCTCACCGATTGGCACACCACAGACGAGGAGTTGAGCATGAGCGAGCTGGGCGAATCCCGAGGTCGATACTTTGAAGAATTTGCAGTCGGCGAGACCATTGAGACCGCTGCACGCACCGTCACCGAAAGCGACGTGATGCGCTTCGCCGCTCTCTCTGGTGACTACAATCAGCTCCACACCAATGCCGAATATGCCAAAGAGACCATGTTCGGCGAGCGAATCGCCCATGGCCTGCTAGGGCTCTCCATCGTCAGCGGGCTGAGCTCGCGGCTGGGCTTCGGTGAAGGAACCGTGGAGGCGTTCACCTCGCTGGAATGGAAGTTCCGCGCCCCGATCAGGTTTGGCGATACGATCCGGGCCCGCCTGGAGGTGAAGCAGAAAAAGAAGATGGCCCGCCTGGGGGGTGGGTTTGTCATCTTCAACGTGCTGGTCTTGAACCAGGAGGACGAGACAGTACAGAAGGGTAGCTGGACTCTCTTGATGAAGAGTGCCCCCTGATGTTCTCAGTCAACGTGCAGAACGGTCCTCGTAACCGCCTCGTGGAGGATAGAGCATAGCAGAGGCACACCACATAGGGGACACTGTTCAGAGCGTCGTGACCAGCCTGGTCTGGGCTGAGGCTGCCGGATGACGAGTCCAGTCCCACCCTGCCCAGGTACTTCCAGGCCGTCTCTATTGCCACGCCGTTCCCCGTCGGGCCTGTTCTTCCCTGACCTTGATCCCATCAATGCCTTTCTCGCCATCTCTGAGGTTATCGGCCATCTGCAGTGGCTCCAGATCCAGAGACGGGTCGTGCAAGAGCGACGCTTGGGCGTGGCCCACTGGAGGGCCGTCACGTGAATGACACGCTGACCAAGCTGGTTATTGCTGCGGTTGCCATAACGTGTCTCTTCCTCGCAATCGTCCCGGCTGAGGGCGCGGCTTCTCTCCAGACTGCACACAGCCGAATCTCACCAGAGACCGCGCCTCTCCCACCCGCTGCCGCCTTTTCGCTGGACGGCGTCGCACTGGAGCTCACGACGCCCCTTTTGTCCGATGTGAGCTTGACGGCCCCAGATCCAGAATCGGCCATCCAGATGGCCACGGCGGTGCAGAGGGAGCCTCTCTTCCAACTGTTTTCGATCACGGCCGTTCCCTTTGGCACGTCTCCGCCGACCGAGGCCGTTCCCATCGCCGGCCCTGGGCAAGGGGAGGCCTACCGTCTGGCCCTCCGAGCCTACCGGGAAGAACAGGGCGGACGACCTCGCGACGGAGCGGCGATACGTCTGTTTGGCGATGAAGTCATCGGTTCTATGAGCGTGGTGGATCTGCATATCCGCGGCGAGGAAGCCGTTCCGGTGGCGATCACCGAGTGGGTCGTCGAGGCCGGGCCACGCCTGTGGATCGTTCGGGCTGGCCGGGAGCTGGACTCAACAGAAGCCTCACGGTCGTCGTCGGCGTCTTTCGATCCTCCATTCTCTGGCTCAGTGCTCAGAAGCCCCGATCTGAACGCACCTTCTTCCAGCTTGGTGGCCGTGCCGCAGCCCACCTCCCACCTCGAGGATACCCTACACGTGACGACGGCGGGGCCGGACCTACCCTCGCCGCCGTGGTGGGCAGGGGAATGTGACACTGTCAATTTCTCCGCTGACACCGGTTGCCCAGCCTATCCCTTGGGCGCTGAGTACCGAGGGCTGAGAGCGTGCGGGCCCCGTCCGTGGGCCGATGGCGGCCCCGAGCGCTGGGTGAGCTTCGGCGGGGGTGCTTGGCAGATTGAATGGCAATGCCCGGAGTTAAGCAAGCGATTTCTCTACCTGGCCTATGGGATCCCGCCCTACTCTGCCCATGGGAGTCAGGTGGTTCAGAATTACTCCGGAGACTTATTGGAGAAAGTGTCGAACTGCACGCCGGGACAGGCACCCCAGCCTGACGATGTCCTCAGCTACGGGCTCACCACCACGTATGGTCACACATCCCTCGTGATCGACTCGGACGTCGATGCCTCCGGCAACGGAACTATTGAGGTGATGGAACAGAACAGCTCTCCTTCTGGGCAGTGCACGCACGCCGTTAGCGACTGGTGTGTGCTATCGAGCTACGGGGAGGTCAGCTGGCTGCATCACCCCGGTTGGTCCGTCGACTACTACAGCGACGATGCTCTGACCGATCGCTGCGCCAGCTCCACCCGGGCTGATCTCTATCTGTTCGAGACCTGGGGGGATGGCGCTCCCGCCGATGACTGTCCTGAGAATCGTTTCAGCGCCCGTTTCTCCCGGGCCATCGATCTCCCCGGTGGTGTCTACACGTTTGCTCTGGGATACGATGACGGCGCCCGTTTGATCGTCGACGGGGAAACGGTGCTCGACGGCTGGGACGCCTCGAATCAGCACTATGAGTCGCGTGAGTTGGAGGCTGGTCGCCACCAGGTGCGTGTGGAGTATCACGATCAGGTTGGGGATGCTGCCCTGACGGCCTTCTGGTGGGGGCCGGGCTTTGAGCTGACCCGAGAGACGTGGGGTGATCCCTCGCGCTGGTACGCTGAATACTGGGGCAATCAGACGCTGTGGTGGGATCCGCTGATGAGACTCAGTGGAGGCGATGCCCCCTTGGACCTAAGGTGGTATGGTGGGGCGCCTGCCGAAAGCGTGCCTGCTGATCACTTCAGTTCCCGATTCCGGAGAACAGTCCCACTCCAGGCTGGTCGTTGGCGCTTTGATCTTTTTTCCGACGATGGGGTCCGGTTCTGGATTGACGATCTACTGATCGTGGACGAGTGGCAAGATCAAGTCGCTGTCTTCACCCCCACGGTCTCGCTGAGTGCTGGTGACTACCAGGTGAGTCTTGAGCACTATGAGAACTCTGGTCACGCTAAGATCGGACTCGACTGGGAACGGGTCTCCGATGCCATCACGCCGACGAGCTGGATCGCGTCGCCGCTCAGTGGAACGGTCGTCAGCACCACCCCGATCACGGTGGAGGCCCAGGTCGGCGAGGGCGTCGGCGCTGTGGAACAGGTCGAGTTCTATGCTCGCTATGACGGTCGCTGGCACCATCTTGGAACCGACGATGAGGCCCCGTACAGGTGGGTCTGGGATTGCCTGCCCATCCGCAATCAGATCGTCTGGTTGACAACGCACGTCTGGGACGAGGCAGGTCACGAGTTTGTCGATTTGGGGAATCGTGTGGCTGTGCGGCTTGATCATTCTGGACGCCTTTATCTCCCACTGATTCTCGCGCGGAACGGCAGCGGACCTTGACGTTCTACCTTACCCTCCTTGACCAATTTGCGTTCCGTTTCTTGCTTGCTATAATCCACGCCCGGCCGGGAACCCAGAGAGGTCTTTCCTCGTCTAGGGTATAGAGGGTACTTATGTCAAAAGAGAGAACGGCACATCGTCCGCCGGGCAGGCCCAATGAACACCTGGACCAGGATGAAGCGTCTTGCCTGGAGCACCTTCGTGATCAGTGGCGGCTCGCCGAAACGCAGCTTGCGCCAGCTCCCTCCGAGTCTCCTGGATCGCCTCGGTCTTCGGACCGGGATCCAACGGCAACGGACCGAATGAATCGTATGAACCGAGCGTCGAACAGCCCAGCGAGAACGCCCTCCAGATCGGGTGAGGTACCCCCTCCGCAGCGGCCGGGTTACCGACCGCCGCATCCCCCCGCACCTCCTGGCGAACCCGACCAGCCGAACGGTGACCAGGAGCGGGATTGGGGGCTTCTTCTGTTGAAGGCCGGCTTCATCACGGTGGCGAGCCTCGTGTTGGTTTTTTTCCTCACTGTTGCTGCCTCAGTGGTCGGCTACGTCGTCCTCGCGGATCAGCTTCCCTCACCGACGGAGCTCCGGGAGCGACAGACAGCCTTTGTGAGCAGCAAGATCTACGACCGAGAGGGTCACCTGCTCTATGAGGTTATGGATCCTGAGGGAGGGCGTAGGACCTACGTCCCGCTGCAAGAGATATCACCCCATCTGATCAACGCCACCATCGCCACCGAGGATCGCGACTACTGGCTGCATCCTGGCTTTGATCCCGTCGCATTGGCCCGAGCGATCTACTACGTTGTGACGGAGCGGGAGATCGTCTCTGGAGCCAGCACCATCCCACAGCAGTTAGCGCGCATGGTCCTGCTACCCGAGGAGCGGTTCGAACAAACGGCTCAGCGCAAGATCAAAGAGATCGTCTTGGCTGCCGAGCTCACGCGCGTCTACAGCAAGGATACCATCCTCGAGATCTATCTCAATGAGCTCAACTACGGCAACCAAGCCTACGGCATTCAGGCCGCTGCCGAAACGTACTTCCATACCGACGCGGCTGATCTCACGCTTGCCCAGGCGTCCTTTCTGGCCGGCTTGCCCCAGTTGCCCGCCACGTACGATCCCTTCGGTGGAGGGCTCCAGCGGGCCCTCTCGCGTCAGAAGGACGTCCTCCGATTGATGGTCGAGGATGGCCATATCTCCGAGCAGCAGGCCGAGCAAGCTGCTGCAGTGATGGCGTCTCACGTCTTTCGCCCCCCGAAGGTTGATATCGACGTCGCTCCTCATTTCGTCGTCTACGTGAGACGCCTCGTCGAGGAGCGGTATGGTCCGCAGGCGCTCTATCGGGGTGCTGGTCTGCGGATCTACACCACCCTCGACGCCGACCTGCAGGCGAAGGCCGAGCAGGCGGTTCGTGAGGGGGTGGCGAACCTCGCAGACCGAAACGTGACCAATGGTGCGCTGGTGGCGCTCGATTCACAGACCGGTCATATTCTCGCCATGGTCGGCTCCGCCGACTTCAACAACGACTCGATCGATGGTCAGGTCAACGTCGCGTTGCGCTGTCGCCAGCCTGGCTCCTCCATCAAGCCCCTCACCTACGTTGCCAGTTTTGAGCGTGACTGGACGCCGGCAACCTTGTTCTGGGACATGCGCACTGAGTTCCCCGATGGCGCCAATCCGCCCTACGTGCCCCTCAATTACGACCGGGAGTACCACGGCCCAGTGCTGCTCCGCGATGCCCTGGCCAATTCCTACAACGTGCCTGCCGTGGAGGCACTTCAGTTTGTGGGCGTTGATGGCCTCTTGGAGATGGCATCGCGGCTAGGTGTCGAGTCGCTGAGCCATCCCGAGGAGATGTGTCCTGAGTACCCCTACGACCGGCCTCCCAGCTATGGGCTGGCACTTACACTGGGCGGCGGCGAGGTCAAGCTGTTGGAGATGACGGGCGCTTTCGCTACGTTCGCCAACGAAGGCGTGCTGATGGAGCCGACGCCGATTCTTCGCATTGAGGACAGTCGCGGTAATGTGCTCGTCGATAACCGTGCTCCGTTGGGGCGGCAGGTTCTCTCACCCGAGCACGCTTACCTGATCACCGATATCCTTGCTGACGACGAGGCTCGTTGCGCGGCGTTCACGTGTCCTAGCGTTTTGGAGTTGAACCGCCCCGCCGCAGCGAAGACCGGCACCACCGATGACTATCGCGATGCTTGGACCGTCGGCTACACCCCTGGCCTGGCGACCGGTGTCTGGGTCGGTAACTCGGATAATACGTCCATGGTCGAGGTGCCTGGTGCGGCCGGCGCGGGGCCGATATGGCACGCATTCATGGAGGACGCTCTCGACGGTCAGCCGGCCCGGGACTTTGCGCGCCCCTCGGGTATTGTGGAGCAACGAATCTGCGCCGATTCCGGCGCCCGTCCAGCGAAGCACTGTCCTGAGCGCACATCGGAGATCTTCGCGAAGGGACAGCCGCCGTTGGACGAGAGTCGCGACTGGTACCAGATGGTGGAGATTGACGCTTTCACTGGGCTGCGTGCCAACGAGTTCTGTCCTGATCACGTCGTTGAGAAGCTGATGTTGGATATCGCCGACGAGCGGGGGCGGGCCTGGGTTCAGGCTCATCCCGAACAGTTCGGGGGTCTCCCATTGGCTCCCCTGAATGAATGTACAGAGAGCGTTTCCCGCCCTCAGGTCTTCATCAGTCAGCCGGTCACCGGCGAGTCCCTGCGCGGCGTCGTGCAGATCGTCGGCACAGTCCAGCTACCTGACTTCGATCACTATGACGTACAATATGGCGTCGGGCGTGATCCTCAGGGCTGGGGATGGATCAGCGGACCGCATCTGGCTCCGGTGCGTGACGGCCTCTTGACCCGTTGGGATACGACCCATCTCACGCCCGGACCGTATACACTCCGCATCAGAGCTGTCGATAAGCAGGGGCACGTTGTAGAGGCACGTGTGCAGATCCGGATCGCGTCTCCTCCCGCGACGCCAACCGCTCTACCTTCCCCGACGCCGAGGCCGACCGTCACGCCATTGTCGACCCCGACCTCAATCTCCACGCCGGCTGCCACCGCCACTCAGCCCTCCAGCCCGCTGGTCACGCCGACCCCAGGCTCGCCGTAGAAGCACGCGGAGGTTCCTTGCGCGTGCCTGCTTCTGGTCACAGGATAGCCCTAACCTGCGGAGACTGGGCATGATTGAGGCCTATTGAATGCTACCTCTGTCTGTTTTCGATGGCTGGAGCCGAAGGGTCCAGACGGTCGCAGAATCGCCGGTCGTTGCAAAGCCGAAGCGGTTGTAAAGGCGTTGGGAGCGGCGATTGGATCGCTGGGTGTTGAGGGAGACGGTCTCGATGCCTCTCTGCCATATAGAGATCAACGTGTACTTCAGAAGAGCCGCACCAATGCCCTGTCCCTGGAAAGCTGGATCGACGGCGATGCGGTTGATGTGCGCTTTGGGGGGATCTAGCTCTCGCTCCGCGTACCCTATCACCTTGTGTCCACACGCCGCTACGAGGAACCGGGACGTGGTTCTCGCTCGTCGGCGCATGCTGGTCGCGCTGCGCCACCACGGGGGGGTGAAAGCCTTGCGGTCAATGATGGAGAGAATCCCATAATCGGCGTCCGACGCCGTGCGGAGTGAGACCTGTGGCATCTCTACCGGGGGTAGGGCACGATCCGTCTTCGCTAGGGTGATGACCTTCGCCAATCGCTCGAAGCCCCACTTCTCCAAGGTTGGCGTGACCCAGTTCTCATAGTCCATCCAGGCTAACGCTTGCACGTCCTGGGCTCGAAGGTGGGCCAGGATGGGTGGGAGAGAGACGTCCAGCCAGCACCCGACATCTACCCCCTCACTCAGTGCCGCCAGCCGTACCCAGGCCACCGGGGACTGGTCTGATGAGGCTAGCAGGGCAGCCTTGATCCGACGCTCAACCTCTACCACCACAAACCCTTCGGCAGTGAGAGATTCTCGCCATCGCCAGATGGTCGGTGAGGCGAAACGTGCGGTCTCTATGAGCAGCTCGATGGCTAGCCAATCGTCGGGGCGAGTCTTTCTGACCAACATGGCGAGTCTCGTTTTTATCATGATAGTGGCCTGTGGTCAAGTCTCATTTGCTATTTTATGTCATTTGATGTACACTTAACTCACTTCTAGCTTAAGGACCAGTGTAGGCAGCCGATGACGAGCTGGGGCCTACGCGTAAGTAAGTGGCGGGTGAAAACATGGCTGAAGCAGGTCGAGAACAAGCACTCAGTCGGGCGTTGGACAACTTGAAAAAACGTTTTGGGGAGGGCACCGTCATGCGCATGGGTGAGGTCTCTCACCTGGATGTCGAGATCATTCCTACAGGCTCTCTGGCCCTTGACCGGGCGCTTGGCGTCGGTGGCGTTCCTCGAGGCCGGGTCACCGAGATCTATGGGCCCGACGGAGCGGGCAAGACGACCCTCGCCCAACACATCGTGGCCGAAGCGCAGCAGCGGGGTGGCACCGCTGCCTACATCGATATGGAGCACGCCCTAGATCCCGCCTATGCGCGGAATCTTGGTGTGAACGTCGACGAGCTGTTGATTTCGCAGCCCGATACCGGCGAGCAGGCCCTTGAGATCGCCGAGACCCTGATTCGCTCGGGCGCAGTAGACGTGGTGGTGGTGGACTCCGTTGCCGCTCTGGTGCCTCGTGCCGAGATCGAAGGAGAGATGGGAGACTCGCATCCGGGGCTTCAGGCGCGCTTGATGAGCCAGGCGCTTCGCAAGCTCAGCGGCGCGATCAAACAGTCGAACGCCGCTCTCATCTTCACCAATCAGCTTCGCGAGAAGATTGGCGTGATGTTTGGCAATCCGGAGACGACATCCGGGGGGCGGGCGTTGAAGTTCTACGCTTCAGTGCGCTTGGACATTCGCCGTGTGACATCCATCAAGGACCGTGGTGAGCTGATCGGCACGCGCACCCGCGTGCGGGTGACCAAGAACAAGGTGGCCCCGCCGTTTAGGGTGGCGGAATTCGATCTTATGTATTCGGAGGGCATTAGCAGGGAGGGCGATCTCCTGGACGTGGCGATCGACCTAGGTGTGATGGAGAAGCGCGGGTCGTACTATTACTACGAAAGCGACGATTACTTGGCGCAAGGGCGGGAGAACACCAAGGAGTTCCTGCGTGACAATCCCGACGTTGCCCGTTCGATTGAGACGGCTGTCCGAGAGGACATGGTGGAGGAAGGGACCATGGAAGAGTCCCCTTCCGCCTCAGACGTTGAGTCAGAATCTGAAGAGGAAGACGAGGCTGAATAGCTAATCAAATAGACTTATCACCGGCTTATGAGAAACAGCCACGCGGAGATCTCACCAGGTGTCACCGCTCCAGGGCGTGACGATCACTGGTTTAAATGGTATCCTTCTCCGAACGCACTTTTGTCTATGACCTGCCCGAGAAGCAGGGGGCTTCTGATACGTGATACTGAAGAAGGCTCAGTAGAGCCAGTCTTGCTCCAAGAGGATCGGCAAATCCTCGGATCTGGTGATCCAGGACGAGTAGACTGAGTCTACGGAGGCTGATTGATGGAAGCGTCGTAGTGATTCTGGAAGGGCTTTTCGAGACAGGAGTTGAGTTCTAGAGCGTAAAGACGCCGCTTAGACGACAGTCGGTGGGGACAGTTCGGCTCACCGAGCTCGTTGGTGGACTGAGAAGGGTGTTTTCCTCCTGGTCTCAACGGGAGGAGAACCAGAGCTGGATTGAGATCGATAACTATGACGGCACGTCATAAGCCGTGGCTTGTAAGCCACGGCTTTGGTTTTTTGGTGCTACGATGACGAGAGAGATCACAGCGCTGAAGTTTCAGAAACATAACAAAGACCGCGTCAATGTCTACCTTGACGGAGCTTTTGCCTTTGGCTTGGCTGCCGTTGAAGCCATGCACCTACACGTCGGGCAGACGTTGAGCGCTGATGAAATCGTTGAACTTAAAATGAAGGATGAGGTTGAGCGAGCCTATGAACGTGCGCTCAATTACCTTTCATACCGTCCTCGCAGCAAGGCGGAGGTACGTCGCAATCTGCGCAGGAAGGACGTGGAAGATCGGGTCATCGACGTTGTCATTGGACGTTTGACGCGTTCCGGACTCCTGGATGATGAGGAGTTCGCAAGATACTGGGTGGATAACAGAGCGCGCTTCAATCCTCGGGGGCTTCGGGGATTGCGCTATGAGCTGCGGCAGAAGGGAGTCTCACGGGACGTTATCGATGAGGCTCTGACCGGTTTCGACGTCCATGCTGCAGCTCGCCAAGTGGCGGATGCTGGCGCACGCCGGCTTTCTCAGGCGGCGCCGCGTGACTTCCGCCGCAAGCTGAAGGCCTATATGGCACGACGAGGCTTCTCCTATACCGTGATTAAGCCGTTGGTTGAGCAGAAGCTCGAGGAAAGGCGCGCTCGTGAGACTGCAGAGAGCGAGGAAAGAGAATGACTGAATGGATACTTATGCTGATAGCAGGCGTCCTGGCGTTGGCTGTTGGCTTTGGCTTGGGGTTCTTGATTCGGGCTTACGTCGTACAAGCGGGACTGAAGGAACTGGAGGAGGATGCCGAACAACGCTTGGAGGAGGCCAGAAAAGAGGCCCACGAGATCGTGCTCAGCGCCAAAGATGAGACCCTGCGGAAACGAGAGGAAGTGGAGCGGGAGTTGGAGCGGCGCCGCGAGGGCGTGCGCCGGGCGGAGGAGCGTCTCCAGAGTTGGCGAGAGAAACTGGATGGTCGTCAGGAACGCCTTGAGCGTCGTGAGCAGGCTCTCAACAAACGGCAGAGCGCTCTCGACAAGCAGCGCAATCGCGTAGATCAGCTTGTGGAGGAGCAGGAGGAGGCGCTGCAGCGGGTAGCCGGCCTCACCCGCGAGGAGGCGAGAGAAGAGGTCCTCGCCGCTGCCGAGGAAGATGCACGGCAGGACATGGCGCGTGTCATCCGTCAGGTGGAAGCCGAGGCGCAAGAGGAGGCCGAGAAGCGGGCCCGTAAGGTCATCACCACCGCCATCCAGCGCATCGCCAGCGAGCACGTCGCTGAGGTGACCGTCTCCACCGTCTCCCTTCCATCCGATGATATGAAGGGCCGCATCATCGGACGCGGTGGGCGCAACATCCGTGCCTTCGAGAAAGCTGCTGGCGTCGATGTCGTGGTCGATGATACCCCCGAAGCGGTCACCATCTCCTGCTTCGATCCGGTGCGACGTGAGGTCGCCCGTCGGGCTATGGAGCGTCTCGTCTTGGATGGGCGCATTCACCCTACCAACATCGAGCGCTTCGTCAAGGAGAGTGGACAGGAGCTGGAAACCTTCGTTCGTGAGGAGGGCAAGCAGGCAGCTTATGAGGCGGGCGTCCATGGACTCCCCTCAAAGATCACCAACTTGCTTGGACGTCTCAAGTTCCGCACCAGCTATGGGCAGAACCAGTATGCTCACGCCATTGAGACCTCAAAGCTGGCCGGTATGATCGCCGAGGAGTTAGGGGCAGACGCGGAAGTCGCTCGCGCCGGTGGCCTGTTGCACGACGTTGGGAAAGCCGTTGACTTCGAGAACGAAGGCACGCACGTTGAGATCGGCGCGGAGATCTGTCGCCGACACGGGATTCGCGACGAGGTTGTTCATTGCGTCGAGGCCCACCACAACGAGGTGAAGCAGAACTCCGTCGAAGCGGTGATTGTCGAGGCGGCCGATGCCATCTCTGGCGCCCGGCCGGGAGCACGGCGTGAGAGTCTGGAGTTCTATCTCAAGCGTGTGCGCACTATGGAGCAGATTGCCAAGTCGTTCAAGGGCGTCAAGGAGGCCTACGCCCTGCAAGCCGGTCGCGAGATCCGCGTCATGGTCAAACCCGAGGCCATCGACGACCTGGCGGCGATCCGACTCTCGAAGGGCATCGCGGGTAGGTTGGAGGGGAATATGGAGTACCCCGGCCAGATCAAGGTCACCGTGATTCGTGAGGTGCGCGCAGAGCAGTACGCCAAGTAGCTAGCTCAAGCGTTGACCCTTATGGCAGGTACGCCCGGGGATTCTGCTGTGTGTTGTGGCGGCGTACCTCGAAGTGAAGGTGTGGTCCGGTCGAGTTGCCGGTGTTGCCCACGGCACCGATGACCTGGCCACGCTTCACCCCCTGTCCCTTGGCGACGTAGATGTTGCTCAGGTGGGCGTAGTACGTCGCGAATCCGTTGGCGTGGTCGACGACGATCAGGTAGCCGTAGCCCACGTCGGTCCATCCTGCGAAGCTGATGAACCCCCCATCGGTCGCCGATACGGCGCTTCCAGTGGGAGCACCAATATCAATGGCGCGATGACCGTACCAATAGCCCTGTGTAATGGTGCCTAGCACCGGCCACTGGAAGCGCCCGGTGCCGCGAGCCCCCTCTGGCACTGAACCCGCATAGGCGGTGACTGTCTTCGGCTCATAAGGTTTTTCACCTCCAGGGACGATGAAGTGCTCCCCTTGTTCCAGGTCGGGGCTTGCTCGAGTCAGGTCGTTGTACGTGCAGTCAACGATCTCATCGGACGCTACGTTGTAGGCCTCAGCGATGGAGGCCAGGGTATCTCCTTCTTCGACCTGGTGATAGACGCCATCGATCGGCAGAATAAGCACCTCCTGTCCGATTCGCAGCAGGTCGGGGGCGTCCTCTATCGCCGGATTGGCCCACATAATCGTGGTCGGCTCCAGGTCAAACCTCTCGGCGATCGATTGGATTGTGTCGCCGGCTTCGACGGTGTAGGTGATCACCTCCAGGCGGGGGCGCTTAGGGACGATTGTGTGTGGATTAGCCTGCCGCCAGAGGACATCGGTGCTCTTAGTGACCGTCAAGGGCTGAGCTGAGACTACTACGTTGACGCCAGGCTTCGTTGGTTCGGTCTCCGGTGTTTGCTCGGTTTCAGCATAAGGCAAAGCCGCCGATAGTGAGGAGGTGGAGATCACCTCCGCTGTCCAGTCGATGGTGCTCAGGAGAGTGCCAAGGAGGGCTACGGTCAGAACGGCTACGTGGGCGCTGGTCCGGGTGAGCAGCGGACACCAGTCGTGCCAGTCTCCGGAGAGGCGATAGATGGTGGTCGCCAGTCGGGCAAGGACGTGTGGGATGACTTCTTTCAGCTTACGACGGAAGGTCTGCTGCTCAGGCGCGCTAGACGGGACCGGGACGCCCCGCCCTGGGCTGGACATAGGGGCGTCCTTCCCTATGGCTGGTAGGCCATAGGATCCTGCGGCACCCCGTTCCTACGGATCTCGAAGTGGAGGTGTGGACCTGTCGACCAGCCCGTGCTTCCACAGTAGCCGAGGATGTCGCCCTGGTGGACGGCCTGCCCTGCACCCACGGTCAGCTGGCTGAAGTGACCGTAGCGTGTCGTGAAGCCGTTGCCGTGGTTGAGCTCGATCATAATGCCATAGCCGCCGTTCCAACCCGAGATCGTCACCACGCCGCTATCGGCGGCGTACAGCGGGTCGCCTTGGTGGCACTTGTAGTCCAGCCCGATGTGCATCGGGTTGCGCGGATCGTGGAAGTACCAACCCGAGACGAGACGGCTTCCAGTTGGGAGGATGAACGAGTTGTTGGGGCTCGGAGCAGCAGCGGAACTGGCGCTGTATTTGTAGCTGTATCTCGGTTGGCTGGGCTCAGGCTGCGGCGGTTCCCACGCTATCTCATCGCCCTGGCCTCCTGGCACCACGAGGAGCTGTCCCTCTTCTAGAGGCTCTCCCTCTTCTAGATCGTTCCACTCGTTGTAGAGAGCTGATGCCTCTACCCCATAATCATCCGCGATGTTCCTGGGGGTCTCCCCTTCGCGCACTGTATGGTAGACGCCATCCATCGGCAGGATGAAGAGCTGTAGGCCCGGTTGGATGAGCCAGGGGGCATCTTGAATGGCCTCGCGGTTGCTCCAGGCGATGGTCTCGGGCGCAAGATCGTATTGCGCGGCGATGGTCCATAGCGTCTCGTCCTGCTCGACCGTGTGGGTGATCACCGTGGCGCGTGGGCGATCTGGGAACGTCGTGTGCGGCACCGCCTCCCGCGTGATGGTGTCACCGTTTCCACCTCGGCCCGCCGTTTCCGTCGCAGCTGTCGGAACAGGCGAGGGTGTCGCTGCTTCGGCGGAGACGTTCGCTGCGGCGGATAGAGGGGCATTCTCTGAAGAGCTGCCGGCGGCGATCTGAGGGGTGGGGATAGTCACGCCGCTAAGACCGACTGCGATCAAGGCAAGAGCGATGATGGTCAAGTGAGCGGTAACGCGGATCAGGAGGGGGCGCTTATCGCGCCAATCCACGCAGGTGCGCCAGACGGTCGTTGTACACCAAGTCGCTAAACGTGAAAGAAGGGATCGGTAACGTGGAGAAGACGTAGCGGCCCGATGGCGCTCCCTGTCGGCAACTCCCGGCAGTGGTTTATCCATAGGTTTTGATCCGAGGTTTTGCAACGTACGTCGCTATCCTCAGCCTCAGTGAGCGATTATAGCACAGATTTCAAGAGGGGGCAAATCGCTGCTCAAGGTGACCCTGGTGCGCATCGAGGGCCATGGGGCGACACAGTCATCCAGGCTCCCCATTGTCCAGGAGCTGCCTGAGCGCCGGCAGGGCTGCTCGAACGGCCCGAGCCCGGTGGCTGATGCGATTCTTTTCCGCCCTGGAGATCTGGGCCATCGTGGCCCCGTACCCTGGAAGGTAGAAGATGGGGTCGTATCCAAACCCTCCCTCACCTTGAGGCTCGTGGGTGATGACGCCCTCGCAGATCCCCTCTCCTCCATAGATCTCCTCGTCCTGGGTTATGATGACCACTATACAGCGAAAGCGAGCTGTGCGCTCCTCCCAGGGCACGCCTTGCAGATCATCCAGCAGTGCTTCCACCCGGTCGGCATCGCTTCCGGGGGCGTAGCGTGCGGAGCGAATGCCGGGCGCTCCGCCGAGCGCGTCGACCTCGAGCCCAGAGTCGTCGGCGATGGTGAGCATCCCGGAGGCGCTGGCGTACTGCTCGGCTTTCTTACGTGCATTCTCGGCGTAGGTTGAGCCGTCCTCCTGGACCTCGAGATGGAGATCGAGGCTGTCCGGAAAATGCAGCGTCGCTTCCAGGGGAGCGAGGAGCTCTCGATACTCGCGTTTCTTGCCGAGGTTCTGTGTGGCGACCAGCAGGTTCATAGGTTGATTGTATCATGGATTGACTCGTTCTTCCAGTCGACTCTGATCGTCGCCGCACGCGTCTACTTGTCAGCTGAGGTGCCGAGTGATATAATGCCGATCGTAGCAGGCTCGGAGAGGTTGCATAGTCTGGCTTACTGCGCGCGCCTGGAGAGCGCGTGAGCCTTCGGGCTCCGTGGGTTCGAATCCCACCCTCTCCGCCATATCGGGGGCGGCTTCTCATGGCGAGGCCGCCCTTTGCTGTTGACTCCGGCCTCCCCTTTCCTTCAACCATGTCTCAATATGGGAGGATGCCCTGCGCTTCAGGGAGATGCTGGGAGAGGGTTGAACTCAACGCCCTAGCGGATGCGCAGAGGGGCGATGCCCTCGGCCTCAAAGCCGCACGCTTCGTAGAAGTCTTGGGCTGCGGGGTCACCTCGCGACGTATCGACCAGCAGGTGCGTCGCACCGCGTCGGCTGGCCCGCTGGATAGCGGCCTCCACCAGCGCGGCGCCGAGCCCTTGTCGTCGATAGTCCGGATCGACGGCCTGGTCATCGATCAGGGCTCGTAGGCCCGAGAGCGTGGGCACGAACGCCAGGACGAGGAACCCCCTCACCTTCCCATCCACCTCCGCCACCAGAACGTCGATCGACAGGCTCTCTCGGAGGCGCTGCGCCGCGGCCTCCTTTTCCAGATGGGTCATAGCCTGATTCGCAGGGATCAGGGGCAAGAGCTCCAGTACCCGATCCTCGTCCTCCGGTCGAGCTTCGCGGATCATCGTCCCCGGCACATCGGTCCGGAACTCCGGGGAGCGGCTGCGCACCCAGCGCTCCAGCACCTCGCGATGGGTACGAAACGCCACGTCCTCCGGCAGATCCTCGGGAAGGAAGACGTTCACCTCTTGAGCGTCATCGCCGGCCCGGAGCACTCCACCCACTGGCCGGGCTCGGAAGAAGATGATGATGCCGCTCTGGACCGGCCCCTCCGGAAAGGAGTAGACGCCGAACAACTCCAGTAGCTCTACTTCCAGCCCGGTCTCCTCACGGCACTCGCGGATCGCGGCCTGCTCCACACTCTCGTCGGCCTCGATGTAGCCGGCAGGCAGGGCCCATCGTCCCTTCAATGGCGGCTCGCCCCGCTGGACGAGCACGATGCCCTGGCCCGAGCCTGGCGTTGAGCTTGCGGCGGGGCCGGCCTCTCCATCCCTGGTCGAGCCTATCTCCACCAGCACTCCGACGCCGGGAACGGGATTGTGGTAGAAGACGAAGCCGCAGTCCGGACAGAGCGCTCGCCGGCGGCCTCCCACGTCCCCGGTCGTCATCTCGGCCCCACAGCGCGGGCAATACGCTTGCTCCTCTTCGATACTCATCGCTGGCGTACCATACGTGTCCTAACAAGCCCGTTGTCTTAGGTCCTACGCTGGCGCAAGGCCTTCAGTCCTTCCCTCCGGGCAGCAATTCGGGTCGCAGATCCGGTGCATAGGTGTCGATCAACTCTGGGGTGATGGCGTTAGCCCGGATCAGATTCGCATAGAGCTCCGCGCTCCGTCGCGGCGTGCGGATCCGCGTCTCTGGCTCTAGCGCGATCAGCCCGAACCGCAGCGTCCAGCCCTCGGCCCACTCGAAGTTGTCGACCAGCGTCCAGTGATAATACCCCATCACCGGGAAGCTGTGCTGAATGGCGTGCCACACCTGATGCAGGTGGGTCAGCAAGTAGCGCGGCCGTTGATCGTCGTCATCGTCGGGAATGCCGTTCTCGGTGATGTAGATAGGAAGGTCGAGCCGCGCCAGCCGCTCCAGACAGCGCATTATCCCCCTCGGGTAGAATTCCCCGTAGCCGCCATCGAGCATCTCGGCATCGTCGGCGTGGAAACGGCGGCTGAAGAAGGACTCGGACCGCGTCCGGTCGAAGGCCACCAGCTCCCGGGTGTAGTAGTTGAGCCCTATCCAATCGAGCGTGTCCCGCAGCTTCAGCGCCAGACCGAAGCCCAGGGGGGGCGTCCAGACCCCGCGTCTCAACGCAGCGAGGATCGCCTGGTTGTACACCCTGTCGATGACCGAGGTGACCAGCCGATCGAGCGCTGAGCCCGGCTGGGCTGGGTCGAAGACCTGCATGTTATGCGCAAAGCCGACTCGAGCCTCTGGCTGCGCCTCGTGGATCACGCGGTAGGCAGCGGCGTGTCCCAGCATCAGGTTCCGAATAACCTGCATCGCTCTGCCCAGATCAGACGCCCCTGGCGGCCAGACGCCTGCCAGATAGCCTTGATAGGCGTAGACGTTCGGCTCGTTGATGGTGCACCACAGATCGCAGACCGGGCCGAGGGCCTCCACCACCCGTTCGACGAACCCGGCGAAGCGGTCGACGGTTTCGGACCCCTCCCAGCCTCCGGCATCCGCCAGCCAGCGGGGGTTGGTGAAGTGATGGAGCGTCACCATAGGTTCGATGCCCCGGCCCCGCAGCCCCTCCGCCATCTGGACGTACCGCGCCAGCGCTCGCTCGTCGAAGGCTCCCGGCTCTGGCTCCACGCGCGACCACTCGACGGAGAGGCGCAGGCCGTTCACCCCCAGGGCAGCGGCCCGGTCGAAGTCCGCCTCAGCGTCCTCCCACCAGTTGCAGGCCAGGCCCGACGTGTCCCCTTGCGCGATGTGTCCCGGCTGCTGTTCCCACGTCCACCAATCGTTGTTGGTGTTCTTCCCCTCGACCTGGTGCGCTGCCGTCGCGACCCCCCAGCGGAAGTCGTCTGGAAAATGGAATGTTGCTTCTGGCATACACTCTCCTCTATTGGCCGGTTGATC
>CAZEQC010000052.1:0-2404 GCA_964514285.1 uncultured Anaerolineales bacterium
ACCTTAATCTTCTCAAACCTTTAGGGTCTCTGCTCCGTTCTTTCAGTAGAGCCATTGTTCATTGCTCATCAACCATTGACCATAGATCATTGTTAAGCTAAGGAGGTGGAGACCTGGATTCACTGGAGTTGGCGCGACAGATCGTTGACCTGATCGCCGACAAACGCGGCGAGGACATTCTGCTGCTAGATATTCGTGACGTGTCCATTCTGGCCGATTACTTCGTCATCGGCAGCGCCGTCAGCAAGCGGCAGACAAAGGCCATCGTCAACGGCATCATCGACAAGGCGAAGGAGGACTTCAACGTCAAGCCGTGGCGGGTCGAGGGCGAGCCGGATTCGGGGTGGGTGCTGATGGACTACGGAGACATCGTCGTCCACTTGTTTGCCCCGGAGGCGCGGGACTACTACGACCTGGAGGGGTTCTGGGAGGATGCGCAGGTGGTCGTGCGCATCTTGTAGCGCGCTTCTCTACCCTTGACGTGCCGCCCACCAGCGGGGCAGCGCGTCTCCGGCTGGCTCACGAAGTAGCACATCAGCGTGCTCTGAAACGGGGGTCTCCTGCGGGTTAATCTCCACCAGCCGCGCCCCGTTTCTGAGCGCCACCAGGGGCAGAGAAGCGGCCGGCTGCACCACCGCCGACGTGCCGACCACCAGCATCGTTCGGCAGCGCGTCGCGGCGGCCCAAGCAGCGTCCAGTATCTCCCGGGGCAGCGATTCGCCGAACCAGACCACGTCCGGACGCAGCAGGCCGTCGCAGGTGGGACAACGCGGTGGGAGATCGGGCAGCGGGACGCGATGATCCTCCGTCAGGTCGTCGCAACGGGTACAGCGCAGACGCCAGATGTTGCCGTGGAGCTCCAAGACGCGTTCGCTCCCCGCTGCCTGATGGAGACCGTCGACGTTCTGCGTGATCAGCGTGACGTCGCTCAACGCTCGCTCCATCTCCGCCAGCGTCTCGTGGGCGGCGTTAGGCCGGCATGCCGCGATCAACTCGCGGCGCCAGGCGTACCAGCGCCACACCAGATCGGGATCTCGACGGAAGGCCTCGGGCGTGGCCAGCTCCTCTGGGCTGTAGTCGCGCCACAACCCCTCCTCGCCCCGGAACGTGGGCACGCCGCTCTCGGCGGAGATGCCGGCGCCGGTCAATACAACGAGAGGCTGTTCCACACGCCCGGTCATAGAAAGCGGAGACTCATCCCCCCCTTGCTCTGAGCGGATCTGTGATCCGCGGTCCTGGTGGCGAGGCCGCGTTGGGGCCATAAGCGAATCGACCCGGAAGCGAAAGGCCCCAGACTTCTATGAGCCCTGGGGCCTTGGGTATCAGATTACTCGAAGATCCAGGGATCGGTGTCCCGGTCGTAGGAGAGGATCTCGTCCTCCTCGAAGAAGAGATCAACCTCGAACGCCGCGGTGTCGGGCCCGTCGGAGCCGTGGACCAGGTTGCGTCCGATCTCCAATCCAAAGTCCGCCCGGATCGTCCCCGGCGCCGCTTGGGTCGGATTCGTCGCCCCCATCGTGCGACGGACGATCTCAATGGCGTTGTTGCCCTCCAGAACCATCACCACCACCGGGCTGGAGGTGATGTAGTCGATCAGCGGCTCGTAGAACGGCTTGCCCTCGTGGATGGCGTAATGGCGCTGCGCCAGGGCCCGGTCGATGTGCATCAGCTTCATCGCGGCGATGCGTAGACCCCGCCGCTCAAAGCGGACGACAATCCTACCGATCAGCCCCCGCTGGACAGCGTCAGGCTTGATGATGATCAACGTACGTTCCATCGTCTTCTCCTCGTTGGGTTGAGCGGTGAAAAGCGATCACAGGCTTGCCAGAGCGCGGCGATAGGTATCCAAGGCCTCTTGAAGTTGGTCGTGCTTCATATAGGCGTCGCCCAAGGCCTGCATTACGCTGGCGTCCGGCCATTGCTCTGCGTAGTTCTCCAGGTCTGCGATAACGTCGCCGAGCAGCGCCTGCTCGACGATCAGTCTTTCGTAAGCCTCCACGGCGTCCTCCCGCGTGCCGGCCTGCCAAAGCGTCCGACCGAGCTCCAGCTGAGCTTCGTGGTCCTCCGGGTGCTCGTCGGTGTAGGCTCGTTGAGCAGCGATGAACGCGTCGAGATCCTCTGTGCGCAACGCCTCCATAGCCTCTGCCGGTGCCACACCCTCTGGGGCAACCACGGCCTCCTCCTCGGGGGCGGGGATCTCCTCCTCCGGGGCCGGTTCGACCATCTCCTCCACCGGCGGGGCTTCCTCCTCCAGCGTTGGCGCGGGCTCCTCGACCGGCGGGACGGCTACTTCCTCCTCGGGAGCAGGGATCTCCTCTTCCTCCGGGGCCGGTTCGACCATCTCCTCCACTGGCGGGGCTTCCTCCTCCAGCGTTGGCGCGGGCTCCTCGACCGGCGGGACGGC
>CAZEQC010000052.1:2504-19408 GCA_964514285.1 uncultured Anaerolineales bacterium
CCTCCGGAGCAGGGATCTCTTCCTCCTCCGCGGCCGGCTCGACCATCTCCTCCGCGGCCACCGCTTCTTCCGCGGGCGGGGCACCTTCGACCTCTGGTGCGACCTCTTCCTCTTCCGCGAACGCGGTCCAGCCAAACGCCTCCTCCTCCGCGGCTGGAGGTTCAGCCTCGGGCTCAGCCTCGACCTCCTCGGCTGGGGGCTCCTCCTCGGCCGGCGCCTGGGAGCCGCCCATGATCTCGGCTGCACGTGCCTCCCCTTCCCTCTGGGCCTGGGCGCGGAGCTCCTCTTCCTTCCCCTCGGCAAGCTGGGCGAGCCAGGCCAGGGCGTCGTCGCCCGAGGGCATCTCGTCGCTCTCCAGCCAAGCTGGCAGCTCCGCGGCCTCCTCCGGCGCCTCCTCTATCTCCGGCGCCGCTGCCTCCACCTCAGCTTCCTCCGCCCCTACCTCTTCTATCTCCTTTTCCTCCACCGTCGGTTCCTCGGGGGGCACCGCCTCTTCGACCGCCGCTGGTGGTTGTTCGACCGGGGCTGCCTGCGGAGGCTCGGCGGCCGGTGGCGCGAGATCCTGCAGCCAATCGGGAATCTCGGCCGGCTCTGGTCCCGCTTCCGGAAGGGCCTCCTCTTCCTCGGGCGCTACGTCCTCCTCCGCTTCCCCTTGGATCTCGGCCAACCAGGCAGGCATTTCCTCCTCTTCAGCCTCCTCGCCAGGGCTGGGCGCCACCTCTTCCTTCTCCAGTTCGTCGAGCCAATCCAGGACGTCCTCCTCCGGCATCGACTCGGGAGCGACCTCCTCCACGACGGGGGCCTCCTCGGCCGCGGCCGGCTCGGCCGAGGGGGCGGCTTCGGGTTCTGAGGCCTCTTCCTCGGGCTCGGCAGCCACATCGGCAGGGGGTTCGCCAGCGAGATCCTGCAGCCAGGCAGGGATTTCGATCTCAGCGCCCATGGCCTCTTCTTCCTCCACCAGCACGGTCTCTTCTCGCTCAACCATCCACCCCATGTCCTCTTCCTCAGCTCCACGCTCGTAAGCCAGCGGTTCGATCTGGGGGTCTTCGGGAGGCAGGGGGGAGGATGAACCAAACAAGTCCTGGGCCATCTCATTCTCCGGATCCAAGGCCTCGGCTCGCTGGAGATAGGGCTCACTCTCGGCTACTCTCCCGCTGCTGGCCCATATTTCCCCCAAGATCAGGTTGGCCTTCAGGGTGTAGGGTTGTTCGTCCAGGATCTCCTGGCACACCTGAGAGGCCTGCAGCCGCTGCCCATCTCGCCAGAGCGCCTCCGCCAAGGCCACCTTCAGATCTAGCCGATCTGGATGCTCCTCGGTCAACTTGCGAAGCTCGGTGATCGCTCGGGTCAGCAAATCGCCACGGAGATAGAGCTTCGCCAGCGCGCTCTCCGTAAGCTGGAGTCGCTGGGGTTCACTGCCCTCCAGCTTGCCGTACAGTTGACGGAGCTCCTGGGCCACCATTTCGTTGTCGGTGGCCAGCTCGAAGGCGCGCTGCAGGTACCAGACGGCATCCTCCAACGCATCGTGTCTTCGGCTTATCTCGCTCATACCAACCCAGGCAAGCATATGCTCCGGATGGGCGCTCAACACGCGCTGAAACATGTCCGAAGCCTGATCATCCTGACCGGCTTCGAGCATTACCTTACCCAGCAGCCAATAGGCTTTGATGTACTTGGGATACACCTCCAGGATGTGCCGACCATGTGTGACGGCCTCTTCGTAGCGTCCACCCTCGATAGCCCCTTCAATCTGCTGACGATAGTCGGCTAGCGAAATCTGGTTCACGAGTCCACCTCCTACCAGGCGATACAGACGATCTAACTATCCAATACCTGCGGCAACTGTCAGTCGAGACGGTGCAGCTTCTTCAGGTCGTCAATCAATGCCTCTATCGAGGGCTCGGAGCGCGGGGAGGGGCCCAACGGGTCGATCACCGTTTCCTCCCCAAGCAGGGCATAGAAGGTGTTCAAGACACCGTGAGCAAGGACGCTCAGCTGGTAGCCACCCTCCAGGGTGAAGACGAGCCGACCTTCGCAGAGCTGATCAGCCATCTCGACCAGGGTCTGGGCGATGGCAGCGTAGCCGGCCAGGGAGAGACCCATCTGCGCCAGCGGATCGTCCCAATGAGCATCGTACCCAGCGGAGACGAGGATCAGATCTGGATCGAAGCGCTCGGCCAAAGGCCAGATCAGCGTCTCGAAGACACGAGCGTACCCCTCATCGCCCACGCGGGTCGGCAAGGGTACGTTGAGCGTCATCCCGGCCCCGGCGCCCCGTCCGACGTCCTCCCCGGCCCCAGTGCCCGGATAATAGGGATACTGGTGCGTCGAGACGTAGAAGGCGCCCGGATCGCCGGCGAAGATGTCCGCCGTCCCATTGCCGTGGTGCACGTCGAAGTCGACGATAAAGACCCGTTCGATCCCTCCCCGCGTCAAAGCGGCCTGGGCCGCGACGGCGACGTTGTTGAACAGGCAGAAGCCCATAGCTCGCTCGGCCGTGGCGTGGTGACCCGGCGGACGCACGAGGGCGAACGCGTTGGCGATCTCGCCATCCAGCACGCTCTCCACCGCGTGCACGACGCCGCCGGCTGCCATCAGCGCCGCCTCGAAGGACCGGGGCGACACGTACGTGTCTGGGTCCAGGTAGCCCCCGCCTCTCTGGGCCACCTCGTCGACGTGTTGGAAGTGCTGCTTGGTATGGACGCGGAGTATCTCTTCCTCGGTCGCCGGCCGAGGCTCCAGCGGTCGCAGACGATCCAGCAAGCCTCGATCGTCCAAGGCCTCTCGGATTCGCTCCAGACGACGGGCGTTCTCCGGATGGCTCGGCCGGTTGTGCTCAAGATAGATTGGATGGTAGACGTATGCGGTTTCCATAGCGCTGGCCCAGCTCTGTCGCCACCGGACGGCGCCCCCACGTGATGCTCTGCACGCAGGATAGAATGTGACGCCGCTCCACGGCCTGATTATACTTGCCTATCCGAGCGTGTCAACAAGACGCAATTGCAACCCAGGAGCCCTGCAGTTGACGCTCGATGTCCGGCATGGTATGCTCTCGAGCATGAAAACAGAAGCGGAAAGACGAGGGAGAATCAAGGCTGTCGGCATGCTATCGGGAGGGCTGGACAGCATCCTGGCGGCGCGGGTGATGATGGAACAGGGAATCGAGGTGACGCCACTCCACGTCCAGACAGGCCTCACCTACGCCAGGCGAAACCGCCTCATCGGCCCCGGCCCGACGCCCCCTTCCAGGCCGGAGCAGGCAGCCCGTCAGTTGGGACTGGAACTGGTCCGCATCAGAGCCTTCGAATCGTATCTCCCCGTCATCCTCAACCCGGAGCACGGCTACGGTTCGGCCATGAACCCCTGCGTTGACTGTCGCATCTTTCTTCTGCGCCAGGCCAAACGGTGGATGGAGGCTCACGACCACCACTTCGTCTTCACCGGCGAGGTTCTGAGCCAGCGGCCCAACAGCCAGAAGCGACCGGCGCTCAAGATTGTGGAGCGCGAGAGCGGCCTGGAGGGCCTGCTGCTACGCCCCCTCTCGGCCAAGCTTCTGGAGCCGACCATCCCCGAGAAGCGCGGCTGGGTCGACCGAGAGAAGCTCCACGCCTTCCAAGGGAGAAGCCGTAAGCCGCAGATAGAGCTGGCGAGGCAATTCGGCATCACCGACTACCCCCAGCCAGCCGGCGGCTGCTGCTTCCTGGTCGATCAGAACTACGCCCGTCGGCTGCAGGATTTCCTGGGTCACGAGGGCGGCGAGGCTCTGACCAATCAACGGGCCTTCCTACTCTCCATCGGGCGACACGTGCGCCTCCCCTCCGGCAAGAAGGTGATCGTGGGGCGCCACAGGGAGGAGAACGCCTACATCGCCACACAGCGGGACGAAGGCGTTCTGATGACGACCCTGGACCGGCCAGGCCCCACGTCGCTGGTCACCGGCGCGCCGACGAGAAAGGAGATCGAGGAAGCAGCGCGGATCACAGCCCGCTATGCCGGCGCCAAGGGGCAGGAGACCGCGCAGGTCGAGATTCGGCAGGATGGCGTCGAAGAGGTCGTGACCGTGAGGCCGATGTCGATGGAGAAGATCCACGCTCTCATGGTGTAGCGGAATCAGTCGGCCACCTCGACCGTCACGCAGGTACCCTCCCCCGGCTCAGACTCGATGCGACAGCGGGCGCCCACCGAGTCGGCGCGCTCCTTCATCGTGAGCAGGCCCCAACTCTTCCGCTCTCCCTGCTCACCCTCCGGCCGGAACCCCGCGCCGTCGTCGCGGATCGTCAGCCGGAGCACCTCCTCGTCCGCTGTCAGCGCAATCGTCACTTGGTCGGCCCGCGCGTGCTTGGCGATATTGTTCAAAGCCTCCTGGGCGATGCGGAAGAGAGCGTTCTCGACGTGCGGCGACAGATCAGCGGCGGCCTCCTCACGGCCCCTCACCGCGACAGCGATCCCCGTCCGCAAGGAGAACCGATCCCCATACCAGTGGAGCGTGGGCAGGAGTCCGTAGTCGTCCAACACCGGCGGCCGGAGGTCGATCATCAACTGGCGGATCATCTGATTCGTCTGAGCGACGAGGGAGAGCGAATCGTCGATCCGCGCCCGAAGATCCTCCAGATCATGCCGGTCCAAATTGGAGAGCACCACCGACAGATTGATGTCCAACGCCGTCAGGTTCTGACCAACCCGGTCGTGCAGCTCCCGCACGACGTGGCGCCGCTCGGTCTCCTCGGCCTCGGCCAGGCGGGCCATCGTCCTGCTGAGACGCTCCCTGTGCTGCCGGATCGAATCCAAGAGGCGCGCCTGCTGCATAGCGATGCCCACCGTGTCCGCCAGCTCCGCAACGATGGGCTTGTGCTCGGGCTTGAAGCTGCTCAACTGGCGTGACCCCAGGCTCAGCATCCCGATCAACTCGCCCTGGGCCATAACCGCCCCCACCAGGGCCGATCGTATCCCATCCTTGCAGAGGGCGCTGATCAGCGGCGAGGACTGGGGTAGCTGCCGCAGGTCCTCAACGTGGACCACCTGATGCTGCCCGAGCATCTCGAAGAGCAGCTGCCTCTGGGTGATGGGGAAGGTGGTCCCGGCTGCCACCCGGTTCTCACCGACGATCTGGATGGCGGCAAGGACGCGAACCTCCCCGGCCTCGAAGTCGAAGACATCAATGCTGGCCCGCTCGCAGGGTACCAGCTGCCTCACCTTTTCGAGCAGCGGCCCGGCCACCTCCTCCCGGGATTTCGCTCCCAGGATAGCCTGGTCGATCTCATGTACCGTCTCCAGACGCTGGACGCTCCGCCGCAGGGCTTGCTCCATCTCCTCGCGCCGGGTCAGCTCATCCTGCAGAGCCTGATAGAGTCGGGCGTTCTCTAGGGCGACAGCAATCTGATCCGCCAGCGTCTCCAGCACGACCCGCTCGCTGCCGCTGAAGGCGTCGTAGGCCGGGCTCTGTGCGTCGAGCACGCCGGCGACGCGCCCTCCGATTCGGATCGGCACGGCCATCTCGGAGCGCGTCAGTCCTTTGGCAGAAAGCAGCCTGATGTAGCGAGGATCCGTGCTGACGTCGCCAACAACCACCGTCTCATTCCGCTGGGCGACGTACCCCGTGATACCCTCGCCCACAGCCAGCGAGCAGACCTCGCAAGCTGCATCGTCGATCGGGCTGGCGACGGCGGCGACCTCCAACACCTGCCGATCGCGGTCGGGCAGCAGCACGGCGACCTGATGGAGGTCGAAGGTCTCCTGTGCCAGGTGGACCGCCCGCTCCAGCACCCCTTTCGTCGTCCGCTCCCCGGCGATCTCCTCGCCAATCAGGTTGAGGAACCTCGCGTAAGCCGCACGCTGCCGGAGAGCCCTCTGCGTCTCGATGCGCTCGGTGATATCCACGAAGAAGACCATCAGGTGCGTGGGACGCTCGCCATCCCCCGGAACGGCGCTCACCGAGGCCTGCACGTCGAAGCGGGACCCATCGGCGCGCACGCCCACCAACTCGCCCATCCACCCGCCCTCTTCCCCGAGGAGTCTCAAAGTCTCCTCAATATCGCCCCGCCATTCGCCGAACCGGCCGATGTGCTCGCCGACCACCTGATGCTCCGACCGGTACCTCCACATCTTCAGAAACGCCGAGTTGACGTAGGTCACCTCGCCCTGCAGATTGAAAAGAACCACAGCATTGAGGGAGCTCTCGATACCGGCGTTCTTGATCCGCAGCTGCTCCTCGGCCCGACGGAGCGAGCGAGCGTAGGCCTCCCGAATCTTCTCCTGCTGCTCCAGCAGGTTCCGCTCGGTGGCCTGATGGAGCCCGGCCAAGAGCCCCTCGATCAGGGTCGAGAGCCGCCCCCGAAGGACCTGATCGACGTGCCGCGGCGAGTTCTCCAGAAGCTCCTCCAGGAGCGCACGTACGATCTGCCCGGTGGCCTCGGGCATAAGCCTGAGAGGGACGAAGCGAGCACCGATAGCCTCGGCGTCGCGAGGCAGCCCGCCCTCCGAGAGCAGAAACGCCTCCGCATCATCCCAGATGTCCCAGAGGTGGCTGCGCACCTCGGCAGGCGAGCGGAAGGCAAGGGCGGAGGACCGGAGAGCCTCGTACCAGGCCTCAACCACCGTCCCAGAGCGATGGTCCAGGCATTGCCGCAGATCGTCGGCGGATCCCGTCATCGTCACGCAGGCTCAGCTACTGCTTCTTTCGCCCCACGCCACGCCGCGTCGCGCAGGGCAGTGGGCAGCGGAGCGATATCGACCAGACAACAGGCAACCATCGGATCGTTGGCGGCATCTAGGGCTTCTTGCCAACGCCGGCCAACACCCGGATGGCATCTGGATCGTCAAGCAAGGGATCATCAGGCTCCTCTGGGCGCCAGAACTGGGGGGGAACCAGCCCGGGCTCGAGCAACTCGAGCCCGTCGAAGTACCTGGCGATAGACTCTCGGGGACGAGGCCTGCTGCTCGCCGCCGGCTTGTAGTTCTCCGTCATCTCCTTAAACGACGCCCTGGATTCAGCGCTGAGCCAGGCGTGGCTGATTGCGACGTAGCTGCCCGTCGGCAGGGCATCGATCAAAGTCGCGGCCGACCGATAGGCCAGATCGTCATCCACAACGAAATGGAGCAGAGACGTCATCGTCAGGCCGATGGGTTGGGAGAAGTCGAGCAAGTCGCGGGTCTCTCGGTGCCCGAGGATGGACGCCGGATCTCTGGCATCGGCCTCGATGATGGTGACGTAGGGCTCGTCATCCAGCATCCACGAGCTATGGGCGATAACGACCGGGTCGACGTCGACGTAGACGACCCGTGCCTGCGGCTGCCTCGCCTGCACCAGGTCGTGCACGTTGCCCACCGTCGGCAGACCAGAGCCGATGTCGAGGAATTGATCGACGCCCTCAGCGGTTATGACGTTGACCGCTCTGCGCACAAAAGCACGACAGTAAGCAGCGCCGACCTTGACGTGGGGACGCGTCTCGGCCAGTTTCTCCGCTACCGCGCGATCTGCGGCGAAGTTATGGTGCCCCCCCAACAAGTAATCATAGATCCGAGCCGGGTTGGGACGATTCAGATCGATCCCCTCAACCACCCAGTCCGGTTTGCTAATCGTCATACCTGCAGATCTCCTTTATCCTAATCCATCGCAAAGCCTAACCATCGCAGCCAGAGTAACCCGAAACCGACAGACCAACCGTCCCCGCGGTCAGAATCCCGTCCGCAGCGGCGATCCCGCCAGCGCCCAAGCACGAGAGATCCGCCAGGTGTCATAGATCCTTTCTCATGAAGTACCACGTGTGACCGGCCGGCTTACCCGGCAGGCGGCCGAAGACCCGATAGCCGTTCTTCACGTAGAACGCCCGGGCCTGAAAATCCGTCGTCTCCAGATGGGCATGAGCGAAGCCCTTGCTCAGAGCAGCCTCCTCCATAGCAGTCAGCAAGCGCGTCCCCACGCCCCGACCGCGATACGCCTCCGCCACCCACATGGTCTTGATGTAGAGCCAATCCCAGCACAGCTCGCCGTGAACGCCCGCCACCACATCGCCCTCGGCGTCCCGGACCACCACCACGAGCTGATGGTAGTCCTCGATCACGTCCTCACCCAGATGGGCCAGGTTATGGGCGTGGAGGCCGCGCTCGATGGCCTTGACGGCCTCTGCAGGTGGGTCGAACGTCACATCATAGCGCAAGGACATTTTGAGCGTCGCGACATTCTAAGCGCAGCGGCATTCTAAGCGCAGCGGCATTCTAAGCGCAGCGGCATTCTAAGCGCAGCGACATTCTAAGCGCAGCGACATAGGTGCCGTTTCACACGTCTAACCTGGACTTCTTCATAGCTCAGACTGCGACCGAGCCCTTCTGACGTAGTCTGAGCCCTCTGACGTAGTCCGAGCACTCTGACGTAGTCTGAGCCCTCTGAGCCCCATCAGCCCAGATCCGCGGCGCTGAAGCTGTCGGGCAGCAACTCGCCGACGGTGGTCTCCCGCCAGTTCCCATCAGCGTCGGCGATGAGGACCAGGATCTCCTCGCCAAACTCGCGCAGCACCTGGCGGCAAGAGCCGCACGGCGCCCCGCCGTTCTCCGTGACGACGGCGATGGCCACAAACGCTCGCTCGCCCCGACAGGTGGCACGGAAGACGGCCGCCCGCTCCGCACACATCGAGAGCGGATAGACGGCGTTCTCCACGTTGCAGCCTACGTAGACCTCTCCGGACGCGGTGAGCAGCGCCGCACCGACCGTGTAGTGGGAGTAGGGGGCGTAGGCCTGCTCCCGGACCGCCGCGGCCTGACGAATCAGCGCCTCGCGGTCGACGTCAGGCGTCGCTTCCATCGTGCTCCTCGTCCTCCTCGCCCTCATCGTGCACCCGGGCCGGGACCCCGTAGGCGAGGGCACCGGGGGGCACGTCGCGGGTGACCACCGAACCAGCCCCGGTCTTGGCCTCTTTCCCCACCCGCACCGGTGCCACCAACATGGTGTCGGAGCCGACGAAGGCCCCCTCCTCGATCACCGTGCGGTGCTTCCGCTCGCCGTCGTAGTTGCACGTGATGGTGCCGGCGCCCACGTTGGCCCCCGCGCCCACCTCGGCGTCGCCCAGGTAGCCGAAATGGCCCATCTTGGCGCCCGGGCCGAGGGTCGACTGCTTGAGCTCGCCGAAGTTCCCCACGTGCGCCCCCGCGCAAAGCCGCGCTCCCTTGCGCAGGTGCCCGAAGGGTCCTATGTCCGATCCGTCCTCCATCACCGCCTGCTCCAGGACCGAGGCCGCCACCACGCACCCGTCGCCGACGGTCGAATCCTCAATGATCGTGTTCGGGCCGATGGTACACCGCTCCCCCACCCTCGTCTCGCCGCGCAGGTGGGTGTTCGGCTGGAGAGTCGTGTCGCGCCCGATGACCACCTCGCTGTCGATGTACGTCGTAGTCGGGTCGACCATGGTCACGCCGGCCCGCATCCAGCGCTCGTTGATCCGGCGGCGCAGCACCCGCTCCGCCGCGGCCAGGTCGACGCGGGTGTTGATGCCCAGCGCCTCATCGGCCTCGTCCGCGATGACGCCCTCCACGTTGCGCCCCTGGTCGACGGCCATCCCCACCAGATCAGTGAGGTAGTATTCCTCCTTGGGCAGGCTGAGGGGGATCTGATCGACGTGCTCCCAAAGCCAGGGCCCGTCGAAGCAGTAGACCCCGGCGTTCAGCTCGCGGATCGCCAGCTGCTCCGGCGTCGCCACAGCCTCCTCGACGATGGCGACGATCGTCCCATCCTCAGCGCGCACCACCCGTCCGAAGCCGCGCGGATTATCCCGCATCAGCGTCAGCATCGTGATGGGGCCGCGGTTCTGTCTCTGCCGGTCGATCATCTGCTGGAGCGTCTCCACGGTGAGGAGCGGCATGTCGGCGTAGGAGACCAGGACCAGATCAGCTCCGCGCAACGCCTCCCGGGCCTGGAGCACCGCGTGGCCGGTGCCCAGCTGCTCGGCCTGGGTAACGTAGATCGCGTCGTCGCCGACGGTCTCCCTCACCGCCTCGGCGCCGTGGCCCACGATGAGCACCGGAGGCAGGTCCGTCAACGCCCGGGCGGTCTCCAATGCGCGAGAGACGAGAGGGCGTCCCCTCAGCGGGTGGAGCACCTTCGGCAGGTCGGACTTCATACGGGTGCCCTCGCCGGCGGCGAGGATGACGACAAAAAGATCCACACTAACCTCCAGACTCAATCAGGGTGCGCCAGGACGTCCGAGGCTCCAACGGCGGGGCTGCTGCCGGGAATGGTAGGTCGGCTCAGGCGGCCCTCCGCCCCCACAGCCGACCGCACCCCAACAGAGCTACCAGGATCAACCACCGCGAGCTCATCAAGAAGAAAGCTATCGCTGGACCGGGGAAGGCTCCGGCGCACGAGGTAACGAGAAGGCCGTGGTGTGCCACGGCCATAGGGAGGGAAAGAGGCTCTCGATCTTATGCTTGAAGCCATATCTAGGAAGCTGGGGAGGTAGGATTCGAACCTACGATCCCGGGATCCAAAATCCCGTGCCTTTCCGCTTGGCCACTCCCCAACGTAGAACCTATTATAGCACAATCGCCCCACGGTGCAATCGCCGGCGCCTGCAGGTCACGTGGCACGCCCCATAGCCCAACGAGAAAGCGACTGATCAGACCTGTAGCCAGGACGATCACCTATGGAAGACGTAGGATCGACGTTCTTCTCCTCCATCCAGGACTGAATCTGATCCATCTGATCCGGTGTGAGTGGCATACACAACCTCCTCTACTGGGTCCTGTTCCTCCAACAGCTCGTCCTCTCGACGTTGAGATCCTCCATACTCTACGATAGGCCTATGGGCACGTTGCACGCAATCGATGGAGAGAAAGCAGCTCCGCAGGACCGCTGACCAACGTATGTTGCGAAGGATAGCTTGCGCCGAACGCCCCGGGAGCGCGAGCTTTGAGCAAGGAAGAGAGAGGATCCATGGTGTTAAACCCCACCGGGGACTGCACGTCAGCGAGGGAGGACGGGCGGCCCGCCGAGGAGGGACTGTACCAGGAACGATAGACCGATCGACACTCCCCAGGCCACGTAGCCCACCAGGAGCAGGCGCCCCAGCCCCCATCCGGCCCGCGCCGCCATCCAGACAGCCAGGAGCCAGATCAGGGTGCCGATGACGCCGATCACCATCGATCGGACGAAGTCGACCAGAGCCGCCTGATCGGTCCCTTCGGCAGCGTAGATCAGCCACAGGCCTAGGGCCACGTTGATCGGCATGGTGGCCACGATGGCGGAAAGGACCTTGGATCGCCCCCGCAACAGGGCGATGACGATGATGACGGCGATGGAGGCCAGCACAGGCCCGACGCGGCGCCAGGTTTCGTTCATCGAGATCTCCTCGGTAGCCAATCGCGCATCCTCTGTTCCGACCACGCCTGGGCAGCGACCCAGATCAGGTCATAGGCTGGGTCCTTGATGGCGTAATAGGCGTCGACGTCGGCGGCGTGCCGCTTGGCCAGCTCCCGCTTGATGCGCTCGACCGTCTTGGCCGACCTCGGGTGAACCCGCAGATAGTCCCGAAAGAGCAGGGCATAGCGCTGGTTGGGGTGGCCTTCGACGCGGACGTGCACGTTGGTGCGGCGCTCCCCTTCCGGCTGCTTGAAGAAGAGCTTGGCCCACAACGCGGGGTCCGGATCCGCGCCCGCGGGCACGTGATCGTGCGTGATCCCGGGCTTGTGCTGGTACCCAGCCCGGACCAGTCTCCCCTTCACCTCTGGCGTGAGCGCTGCGACGGTGATCTGGACGTCGATGACGTCCTTCGCCGCCAGGCCCGGCACGGAGGTGGAGCCCACGTGATCGATCCGCAGCGCCAAAGGCCCCAGGATCTCGAGGAGAGAGGCGCGGATGCGCTCGAACTCCTCGGGCCAGGTTGGCTCATAGTCGTGGATGACGATCATCGTCTCAATCAAGCAAGTGGTGTAGCCTTCGACCGACCAGGACGAACCACAGAACCAGCAGAAGCGCTCCGGGAAGGATCACGAGAAGCGCGATGACGGCCGATGACGTGAAAGCCTGTCGCACGTAGTCGGCCAGCGACAGCCCGAAGGCGAGGATGCCGACGTAGGCCGTCGACCTGCGGAAGGCAGGGGCGCTGCGCATGACGGATGAGACGATCAGGCCCGCCACGGAGACCAGGAGAAGGCCGATGTTGAAGCCTCCCACGGCTCGCTGGCCGGTATTGGCCAGAAGGGCCTCCCCGGCTGCCAGGAGCGCGGCCTTTCTGGCGTCCGTCGTGGCAGCGGCAAACTGGCGGCTGAGGGAGAACATCGAGAACGGGTTGTTGGTGGCGAAGAAGACCGCGACCCCTATGAGGACCAGGGCGAGAGCGATGGCCATCCCGCCGGCATCGACCTCTCTGAGCGCGACGTAGAGGGCCAGGAACACCACGGCGAACATGGCGTACATAGGGATCTCCAGACCCCAGAAGTCCACGAGGCCCACGATCGGCTGGGCCTGAAACAGGGTGAACCAGCCCCGGATGGTGCTCGGCGGCGGGAAGAGCGCGAAGGCCACTACCTCGGCCATGGTCAGAAAGGCCACGAACCACGCGGCCACGCCGCCCAGCCGGTAGAGGCTCTTGTAGATGGGGTCAGCGGGCCTTCCATCAGCGACCTCAGGCATCGATCTCCATCTCCTTCTACGAGCTTGTCGAGAATCAACGGCATGCTATCACCGACGCGCCCTTTGAGCAAACCCGAGTGACGATCGCCCAACGTGACGGTCGTCGACCTACAGCAGCGGACCGTCAAGGAGTATGCCATGTCGCTGCACGACGACCAGGCACGATTGACACGATCACGGGCCGGCACAACCATAGAATCGGCTCAGCCGGATTCTTTCGTCGTAGGGACACCGTGGCGGTCGCCGAGGCGGATAGGGGCTTCCACGACAGCAACTGGGCTCCAGTCGAGGGGGGGGTGCGGCAAGTCAAGTAGGGTCAAAACACCCAGTAGGCGTAAAGGGCCGGAACCAGAATGACGAAGATGGTCAACACGAGCCCCGCTCTCGCCATCTCATCGGTCCTGATGTGTCCGGTGGAATAGGCTAAAGCAGAAGGCGGCGTGCCCACAGGCAAGATGAAATCAAGTGAGACGCCACAGGTAGTGACCAACACAATCGGCAGGGGATCCCAGCCGATCTGCCTGGTCAGTCCCATGACGATGGGCATCATCAGCACGGCAGCGCCGGTGTTAGAGGCCACAATGGTCATGATAAGGCCAACAAATGCGGTGACGATCAACAAAATTAGCGAAGGAAGGCCGGTGATCAAGGCAGACAACGAATCGGCGATCAATGCGTCGACACCCGAGGCGCTGACCGCCTCTCCCAAAGTGATCCCGCCCCCAAACAAGATCAGCGTCTCCCAGTGGAGAACCTTCAAGTCGTCTTCCCCCAGGAGGTCGAAGGTGAAGAAGACGATGATGGGAATCAGCGCCACCACGTACGAGCTCAACCCTGTCTGCTCTCCCGTGAGCCAGAGGAGCATACAGAGGACCGTAATGGCGGCCACGATCTTGGCTTTGGGGGTCAATTCTGGCAACTCTCTCTCGACCATCTCAAGCTTTTCGACCTCGCTTCTGAAGAGAAGGGTGAGCACCAACAAGATGACGGGCAGCAGGATGATCACGAGGGGCACCATATAGATCATCCAATCGAGAAACGAAACATCCACCCCACCCTCCTGGAGGAACCGCTGAGCCAGCGCGTTCGGTGGGCTGCCGATCAGGGTGCCGAGACCGCCTAACGTAGCAGCATAGGCCACGGCGAGAGGGAACCGCTTCCAAAGCGGGTCATCCTCCTCTACCTGGGATGCCAGGAGGATTTCAGTCGAGATGGGCAGGAGGAGCGCAGCCGAGGCCGTATTCGACATCCACATAGACAGGGTGACCGATAGGGCCATGAGCGCGAAGATCACCATATTGGTGTTTCTGCCGATGACCTGGAGAAGTCTCTCAGCGATCAACTGGTCCAGCTTGTAGCGGGAAAAGGCTCGAGCCAGAATGAAGCCGCCCAGGAAGAGGACGATAATGGGGTCGAAGAAGGGACGGAAGACTTGCTGGGTGCCAAATCCTCCCCAGACGATGAGCAGGAATGCGATGATGAAGGAGGTGATGAAGAGGGGTAGGATCTCCGAAAGCCAGAGCACAGCGGCGACGAAGAGCACGGCCAGCACCACCTGGCCTTGAGACGTGAGCGAATCCGGTGCGAAAGAGTAGACCAGAAAGGCGCCGAGAGAGACAACTGCTATCCAGATGATCTTCCTACGCACGAAACCCCCTTGCTGTATTCCTTGCTCTGTTCACGGACGACGAATCTTACAGAGGCGCTATTCTAACAGAGTCAGGGTAGAATTGGCAAGTGCCGAAGCCGTCGCCATCCAATTCCATATCGTTGAGCGTCTCCTCGCAGCTCGGATTCGGGAGGCTGAACGGAATCTTGGACGCTCCGTTTGTGATACAATAGGGTTCACGGGGTGACACGTCCCAGAACAGGCACACCGGCAACCGATTGCCCGAGGGATGGAGAGAGAGGCATGACCTATGGATGCGCTCTGTGGGGCTAGAAAGCCGCTGGGCATCGTCGCCGGGATCGCCGTCGGCATAGCTGCTATGTTCGTCACGAACGGGATGCGCGCGGTCGTTCTTGGGTCGCTGGCTGCGGCTGCTATCGCTGGACTACAGCAGGTCGAGACCGCCGTCGTGGTTGGCTCCTTCACCGGGGCGGGCCTGGGGCTCTTTCTCGTAGCCCGCGGGGAGCGTTTCTTCGCCGCCTAGTGGGCCCCGGCGGGCCCACTGGGTATGCTGCTGGTCCATACGGTTATCGGCGCGATCGTCTGCGGACTGGTAGGCGCGGTGCTCAGCGGTGTCTGTTGTGGGAATGGATTATGATCCAACGATGCATTCACGAGGGGGTCAAAAGTGGGCCCACTTGGATTCGAACTAAGGACCGACCGGTTATGCCCACCGTGCCCTTTCGGCCACGGCTCCCTAGAATCGAGGCGTAGGACAGCTGACCAGCTTCTTGCAGTGCCCTGCATGCCTCTCTCGGATCGGCTCGCTCTTTCGGAGATAGGCACCTGTGAGGTGCCACAACAAAGGATCTACTCCTCGATTTCCCCTGCCAGCACCAGCGCGTGCTGATAGACCGTCTCAGACAAGTAGAAACCTGTTTTCGTCCAGGTGCGGACGCAAGGCGCCTTATCGCCCCGTTTGCTCTCGCCTCCAGCAGAACACCAACCACGCCGACCACGTGCAGGCCCATCCGCTGGGCTGCATGTCGCCCTTCTCTCTCGTCCATCAGCACGAGATCGGCCTCAAGCTCCAAGGCTAGAGCGATGCTCTCGGCCTCCCCATAATCGAGATCCCGCCGTAGTGCGGCGACCAACGGTTCATTCTTCACCGCGTGACGTTCAACCCACTCCGCAGCGGCGACCGACTCGCTCCCAGGCCAGCGCAGGCCCCTCGCATTCAACTCGTCCCAGACACCTTCAGCGATGTGGAGCCGCTCGTAGAGCTGGCGCAACAGATCAAACTGACCTATGGCAGCCAGGTTGGTCAAGGGCGACGTGTTGCTGACGACGATCATAGGCGTTCCATCGCCCGCAACGTCGCCACGTCCTCATTCAGATCAGTCACGTTGTAATGCGGGGGGATACGGCGGGAGGCCAGCAACTGCCGGAACTCCCACAGCGTCATCTCGGCCAGCTCCCGCGCCTTGCCGATCGAGAGCCGGCCTTGAGCATACAGGTAGACCGCCATCTCGACCTTCAAATCATCGATGGTGAGTCGAGCCGTATCGAGAATGTCCTGAGGTACCTCCAACGTCTTGACTGGACCCATTCTGCGCCTCCTTGTCTGTCTGAGGTATCATACTCACGTCATAGCGATCGACAAATCGGATCCCTCCCCTGGTGGATTCAAGACAGGCCCAGCCCACAGCGCGTCTACGGACAGACGTCCCCCCACCGTCCCGCCACCCGCATGATATCCACCACCGTGATCTGGCCGTCCCCATCGAAATCGTAGCGTGCGTCGTAACAACCATCCCCGAGCGCGCAGCGCCAGCGAGCCGCCACCTGCATGATGTCCCCCACGTCGACGTCACCGTCCCGATCCAGGTCGTGGGGGAGGGTTACGCAGAGCGCGACGACCGCTACGTTGTTGCCCAACGAGCTCTCCGCCGCTCCGCTGGCGATGGTGGCGGTGTTGGTGAAGGGCCCCGCGCTCAAGGAGCCGCTGAGCACGCCGGTGATGACGATCACACCCCCCTCGTGCATGCTCAAGTCCTCGACGTTCCAGACATAGCTAATGCTGCCGGTGGCCGTGATGGCTGCGCCGCTGCTGACATACCCCAGGCTGCCCCTGGTGACGCTGATTGGGACCCCGTCGGTGATCACCACCCCGGTGGCCAGGCCCGGGTCGGTGGAGGAGAAGGCGAGGGTGTAGGTGATGGCATCGCCGGGCGCGGCGATGGTCGGCGCGACGGCCTTGACGATGGTCAGGTCGACATACGGGGGACAGCCGGGCGGCGGGCTGGTCTTGAAGTTGGCATAGTCCACGTTCGCGCTGACCGAATCACCGCTGCCCGGTCCCACGCCAGAGGGACCGTCCGCCATACCCCACCAGTTGTCTGTCGCGTTCAGCGTACCGGTACTGTTGTTATCCACCGCCGTGTCGCTATTGTAGACGACACAACCGTCGGTGGCCGTGATAGCGCCGGTGGAGGACGAAAGGTACAGCCCACCGCCGTTGTAGGATGCTGAGTTGCTGACCACCTGCGTCCCGCTCAGCGTCGCGCTGCCATACCTGACGTACACCCCGCCGCCGACGAAGGCCGAGTTGCTGCCAACCGCTCCCGCGTCCACGTTCAGCTTCGCGCTGACCTCGTCAACGTACACCCCGCCGCC
>CAZEQC010000052.1:19508-23297 GCA_964514285.1 uncultured Anaerolineales bacterium
CCGCCGCCGGAGTAGACGGCCGAGTTTCTGATCACCGGCGACCCGTTCAGCGTCACGCTGCCACCGTTAACGTACACCCCGCCGCCAGCATTGGCCGAGTTGCTGACCACTTGCGTGCCGCTCAGCGTCGCGCTACTCCAGAAGACGAGTACCCCGCCGCCCCAGTGGGCCGAGTTGCCGCCAACCTCTCCTCCACTCAGCGTCACGCTGCCACCGTCAACGTACACCCCGCCACCCGCGCTGGAGGCCGAGTTGCTGACCACCTGCACATCACTAAGCTTCGCGCTGCTAGCGTCAACGTACACCCCGCCACCCTTGCCGTTCGGATATGACCCAGTAGCCTCGTTGCCCAGAACGGTCACGCCTTCAAGGTGTAAGTCGCCCGCAGTCCAGATGCCCCCACCGTTGCTGGCGCTGCCGTCCCGCACCGTCAGCCCGGTGATGGTCACCGCGACGCCGTTGGTGATGGAGAAGACCCGGCAACGATTCCCCCGCTCACAGCCAACTGGGCCGCCCCCGGCCCGGCGATGGTCAGGTCGTCGTCGATGGTCGGCAGCGCATCCGTCAACACGATGGCGCCGCTGACGCTGAAATCAATGGCGTCGTGGCCAGCGTTGCCGTTGGCGTCGAGGATCGCCTGGCGCAAGGAGCCAGGGCCGCTGGCGTTGTGTTGGTCACGGTGTAGGTGTCTGCGCGGACGCGGGGCAGGTTCCCGCCCAAGCCCCCCAGCACGACCAGCGTCAGGCCCAACCCCAGGGTCAATGAGAGTAGTAGACCTCTGGTTTTCATTCGATTTGCCTCCTGCCTGGTTATCGAGGGGCGCAAGACGCTTCCCCTCTGCATCAACCGTTGGTCTGCTGATTCAATGGGTCTTGAAGCGCCCGACTATGAAGCGCACAAACGCCAGGTAGCTCTCTATCTCCCCCTCCGCCTTGACTCTGGCACGGGGCGCGCCATCTCCGCCACGGTAGGTCGCCTTGTCCCAGAATTGGAGTTGGAGATCGTCTCTCAGGTGAAAACGGTGCAGAACCTGAAAGCGCGAAGTGCGAGAACGGCAGGCGGCTAATGCGTCGTTTGCTGCGAAGAAGCCTTGGCGGCATCACTGAAGAATGAACCTAGGATAGCATATTCCTGTGCACGCGTCAAGCAGGTCGGGTGCATGCGGCAGGACAAACGCATCTCAACCACCTGCCGCCCGACGACAGTGGGACATCCGTCAGGGCTTATTGCGGCAGGCTGAGCAGTGGGAGACGCACGTCACACACCGCACCGCAAGATTAGCGTGGTCTTCCCCGGAACCAGGCCTCCGCGGCACCCTGTTCTGATTGAAGGTAACCGCCAACGCAGCCACGACTCAGCGAACAGGACCGAGATGCTGCCAGATGGTCGCTCGCGAGCCACCTGGGAGACCCACCGGCCTCGCCTGTACGAGAACTATCTCTTGCAGTGGGAGTGGTAAGAAAGCTGAAGGCGACAGGTCCTCCGATCGCACCCATATCTTGGGGCATTTCTCCTCGTTGACACTGAGTCGTGAGCATAGTATACTACACTCCCACTGAGCAGAGTAATGGAGGGAGTAGCATGCTCAAGATCGCAGAGATGACCGCAAAAGACACACTCAAGCTGCCGGCAGAGGTCGCGTCGCAGTTTCGCGCTTCGGACCGCTTCGTCATATGGACCGACGGTGACACCCTGCACCTGAAACGCATCACGCCCCCACCGGTGACGCGCATCGTGGCTGAGGCTCCGGAGGAACAGCCGATGTCGATGGACGAGATCAACCAGATCGTTCACGAGGTGCGGCGCCAGCGACAAGAGGACTGAGCATTGCGCGTCGTCATCGACACCAACGTGTGGGTCTCTGGCCTTCTGTGGAAGGGACGGCCCTGGGAGCTACTGCGCCTCGCCGAGGCAGGAGAGATGGAGTTGTGCATAGCACCGGCGATGATCGAAGAGCTGGCCCAGGTACTCGCCTATGAGAAGCTCCAGCCGCGCCTTGGGCAACTCAATCTATCCCCCGCGGACCTACTGGCCTACGCGATAGATCTTGCCTCCGTGTTCCAGGTCCCGGAGATGGAAGCCGCGATCGTGCAGGCCGATCCAGAGGACGATGTCTTTCTCCTATGCGCTGTCGTAGCCGGGGCGGCCTACGTCGTGTCTGGCGATCATCACCTCCTAGATCTAGAGGAATATGCGGATATCCCCATCCTCACTGTCGACGATTTTCTCGATCGCGAGTTTCCCCAAGAAGCCGAGTAGGTCTTCCTCTCTCGAGCTCACCGAGCAGACCGCATCTGATCTCTCTACTTGATACACTCAAGCCTGACGGTGAAGGATTCCATCTGCAGCGTGCTGTCAACGGAGGATGTGGGACAGCGCATTGCGGGGCTCACCGGCTACCAGAGTGCCGACGTGGACATTGATGGGCGGCCAGTTGCTGAGATCGTACGAGAGACAATGCGCAAGGTCAAGGGATAATGCAACCTGCAGGACACGGTGCGACTCCTAATACCTTGTCGCACGGACGCTGCGTGTACGCGCCCACAGAGCGGATGGCGTGCCCGGTGCTGCGCGTCATTGCAGGCATCTCACTCTGTCGGGAAGTCAAGTTCCTCCTCAGGTATTCCACGGCTTTATCATTCTCAAGGGGACCCTTGCGAAGGTTAGCCCATAGGCCGCCTGTGAGGGCCATCTGCGGCACATAGAGGCTTCCAGATGTCGGTACAATCGGACCCTTCGCAAGGTTTGGCGAGAATGATAAGCCCCTATAATGTATTCCCTGCGCCCTTCCGTGCTCAATAGCTTCTCGCCGCCTGCCCTTGTCGCCTTTCAGAAGTTCAAACTGCTTATCATAGTAAACCACGATGATTCTGTCTGCTTTCCAGAAGTGGGCATACCAGCCGGGGAGGATGTAGGGCTGCAGGGCATCGATTTCCTCTCTTGAACAACTTACTCTGTAGCCGTGCCACCTTCCGACATGGCCTTCGTAGTCGATGGGCATATTGGCCTCGGAGATCGTCGCCTCGTAGACGGAAAGCTTGTTGATGACTGTGGGGTCGCTTAGCCCCTCGGCCACTATGGCCCCTTTCCACTTCTTCATCTCCTGTCACCTCCTGTCGACCTGAGGCCAGACACCTACGCTCAAGTTGACGGTCGTTAACCTGAGAAGCATCGTAGACGGGGTTGTCGCTGAAAGAGTGCAGAGGGGCAACCTAGGTGATCAACGAGAACTACACTGAGCCATCCGCGGAGCAACCGCGCATTCAAGAAGGGGTCAAAAAGTGGGCCCACTTGGATTCGAACCAAGGACCAACCGGTTATGAGCCGGCCGCTCTGTCCACTGAGCTATGGGCCCTTTCATCGTGTGTGACGTCAGTCAGCGGCTGGCTCTCACCAACCGCTGCGAGGGGCGACCTTGAGAGCGGGTGGCGGGAATCGAACCCGCAACAGCAGCTTGGAAGGCTGCGGCAATACCATTTTGCAACACCCGCGCGCCTGCAACCAGTCGGGGCGGCCGGACTTGAACCGGCGACCTCTGCGTCCCAAACGCAGCGCGCTAGCCGTCTGCGCCACGCCCCGTTGGATTATAGTATACCGCTTCTGGTCGTTCTCGTCAAGCAGCAGCGCGGCGAAGGGTGCACTAAAGAGTTGTCGTGGATTGAACGCTGGTTGGTCCACCACGGTTTCCAGAAGCCGATTCCCCAAAACTCGTGGCCACACGTTGACGCATCCCATGCCAACGGTTGAAACCGTCGGCTGACACCACAAAGTGCGTTAAAACGCACTGGA
>CAZEQC010000053.1:0-22829 GCA_964514285.1 uncultured Anaerolineales bacterium
GCTCACCCTCGTCGTTGAGGAAGCTCTGGGGGGCGTAGTTGGGATCGGTGGAGACCTTCAGGGTGCCGGCCTCGAGCACCTCGTCCAGGACGCCCTCTGCTTCAGCTTCTTCTGTGGGCTCGGCCTCTTCAGTCGGCGCCTCAGTCGGCGCCTCGGTAGCGGGAGGGGCAGTAGGGGGCACCTGCGTGGCCCCGCCGCCGCAGGCGGCTGATACCACGGCGATGATGCCTAAGATGGTCAAAAACGTGCTGATCCTGATGCGGCTTCTCATGCTCTTCCTCCTAATTTAGTCTTCTCCGGGGGTATGGTTCGAAAGGTACCAACAGGGTCAACGTTTTGTCGATAGCATCACCTCCTGCTGTGGGCGACGACAACACAAACCTGGGGACGACGGCTAGTGTATAGTATATTTAAGGGCTTGTCAAATCCGATCTCGCGGGGCAGGAGCACGTCCTCCAGACCTTTAGAGCTTCGGTCGATCGGCACAGCGTCCTGCCGTCCGCTAACAGACGTCATTGGGGGAGTCTTCGTCTGTTTCGACAGACCCCTGCGGGCCGCCCCATTGCTCTTGTCGCACAGGGTAGCGCCCTTTTTCCCTTTGACACGGCGCTTTGCTTGAGTAAAATACGAGCAGTTATTCACCTCCTGCTCTGAGCCGTGACCCGCGGTGTGGGCCATAGAGTTGCCGGATCAGTGGCTACTGATACGTAGCCTATACAGTTTGGAAGCTTCTTGGACGAGGTGCTTGATGAGACTCGAGGTACACTGTGAACGTATTCGCCGCAATGCATCAACTATCGTCGATCTTTGTGCTTCCAGCGGGATCGACGTCGTTGGTGTGACCAAGTCATGTGCCGGTCACCCCGATGTGGCTCGAGCTATGCTGGCAGGCGGCGTGACCACCTTGGCTGACTCTCGACTGCGCAACGTGCGTCGTCTGCGAGAGGCCGGTATTCAGGCCAACGTGATGCTGCTTCGCTTGCCAAGCCTGCACGAGGTCGACGACGTGGTGGAGCTCACGCAGATAAGCCTCAATTCCGAGACCGAGACCGTCCACGCTCTCTCCCAGGCTGCCCAACGGCGTGGAGTGAGGCACCAGGTCATCCTTATGATCGAGATGGGCGATCGTCGGGAAGGCGTCATGCCCGAACGCGCCTTGGACGCGGCTCGATGCATTCAAGGGTTTCCTGCTATCGACCTCATAGGCGTGGGGACCAATCTAGTCTGTATTGGGGGGGTTCTTCCCACGATAGAAAACACGCAGGCCCTCATCGATCTGGCCGAATCCATTGAGCGATCCCTTGGGACGCAGTTTCGTGTGATTTCCGGCGGCAATACCTACAGCCTTGACTTCGTCCTGCGCTGTGAGATGCCGGACCGCGTCAACCAGCTTCGCATCGGGGAAGGGATCTTGCTCGGTGTGAACAGTGTGACGAAGAACCCGCTGCCTTGCCCTCATCAGGACACCTTCGATGTCATCGCTGAGGTGATCGAGGTCAAGACGAAGCCTTCAATGCCCGATGGGCCTGTCGCCACCGATGCCTTTGGGCGCGTGCCCGAGTGGGAGGATCTTGGATCGCGGCGGCGCGCTATTCTCGCCTTGGGCGAGCAGGACATGCGAATAAGCGGCCTGCGACCGAAGCGCCCCGGGGTGACCATCGTGGGGGCCAGTTCCGATCATCTGGTGGTCGATGTGTCCGAGGCGAACCCGCCGGTTCGCCTCGGAGATGAGCTCTCCTTCGACCCCTTGTACGAGGCGGTAGCCACCGCGATGGTCAGCAGCGCCGTGCCGAAGATCGTCAAGCCTGTCACAGCGACATCGTAGGTTGACAATTCTCTCCCCTATGGTATAGTTTTTAGTGAGGATTGCGAAAATGATGATGAAGATGACCGCTTCTGACAAGCGAAAGCCCCGAAGAGTGCCACCCCCGTCTGGGTAGGGCCTGTTTGGGCTACGTTTTCGAAAGCGACCAAAAGCCAGCCTCCAGACGGAGGCTGGCTTTTTTCTTGGCACGCTCTGATGATAACGATACAGCGTGAAGTTTTGGGACATGCTGACGAGGTCCCGAGAGGAGGTGGTTGGCTGAGTGGATAATGCATGCTCACAGGTCTGTTTAGATCTTGGAACGACAGGTTCCTTACGCAGAAGGCAATAAGAGACTATAATTAGGAGGAGGAAACGATGAGGAAGAGAGGAACGTTCATCTTAGTGACGTTGGCTGTTCTCGTGGCCCTGGTCGCGGCGTGTGGTGCCCCGGCCACCGAGGCACCCACCGAGGCCCCGGCGGAAGAGCCCACTGAGGAGCCCACAGAAGCGCCGACCGAGCCCCCGGCTGAGGAAGAGGAAGGGCTGGGCACGGTCGTGATCGGCACCAACGCCGAGTATCCGCCGTTTGAGTACGTGGATGAGCAGGGTGACATCACCGGCTTCGACGTCGACCTGATGGAGGCCATCGCCCAGGAGGCGGGGTTCGAGTACGAGTTCGTGAACACGCGCTGGGACGGCATCTTCGTGGCGTTGGCGTCGGGGGAGTTCGACGCGGTGATCTCGGCGGCGACCATCACGGAGGAGCGGGAGGAGATGGTCGACTTCAGCGATCCCTACTTCAACGCCGGGCAGCGGATCGTGGTGCAGGCTGGTGAGATGGAGATCGAGGGACCGGAGGACCTGGCGGGCAAGCGAGTTGGTGTCCAGCTGGGGACGACGGGCGACATCTGGCTGACGGACGAGACCGAGGCCGAGGTGGTGCGCTACGATGAGAACACGCTGGCCTTCCAGGCGCTGGCGAACGGCGACGTGGACGCGGCGGTGGCCGATGGGCCGACGGCGGTGGACATCATCAAGGCCAACCCGGAGATGGACCTGGAGATCCTGCCCGGTACCTACACCGACGAGCAGTACGGCATCGCGGTCAACCCCGATCGCCAGGACGTGCTAGAGGCCATCAACCAGGGCCTCGCGGCGGTGAAGGAGAGTGGACAATACGATGAGATCTACAACGAGTACTTCGGTACGGGAGCCGAGGAGGGCCAGGAGGGTGGTGCTGGCCTAGGCACGGTCGTGATCGGCACCAACGCCGAGTATCCGCCGTTTGAGTACGTGGATGAGCAGGGTGACATCACCGGCTTCGACGTCGACCTGATGGAGGCCATCGCCCAGGAGGCGGGGTTCGAGTACGAGTTCGTGAACACGCGCTGGGACGGCATCTTCGTGGCGTTGGCGTCGGGGGAGTTCGACGCGGTGATCTCGGCGGCGACCATCACGGAGGAGCGGGAGGAGATGGTCGACTTCAGCGATCCCTACTTCAACGCCGGGCAGCGGATCGTGGTGCAGGCTGGTGAGATGGAGATCGAGGGACCGGAGGACCTGGCGGGCAAGCGAGTTGGTGTCCAGCTGGGGACGACGGGCGACATCTGGCTGACGGACGAGACCGAGGCCGAGGTGGTGCGCTACGATGAGAACACGCTGGCCTTCCAGGCGCTGGCGAACGGCGACGTGGACGCGGCGGTGGCCGATGGGCCGACGGCGGTGGACATCATCAAGGCCAACCCGGAGATGGACCTGAAGGTCCTGCCCGGTACCTACACCGACGAGCAGTACGGCATCGCGGTCAATCCCGATCGTCAGGATGTATTGGAAGCGATCAACCAGGGCTTAGCCGCCGTAAGAGACAGCGGACAGTACGACGAGATCTACGATCAGTACTTCGGCACTGAGTAGGTGGAAGGATCAGCTGGGAGCATCGGGACGTTTCATCGATGCTCCCAGCTAGCAGAGACTAGCGAACAAGGAGTAGGTTATGGCTGCTGAATCACGAGAGGCAGGGGCAGGAAGGATCTTGCCCTTCGAGATCCCTTGGGAAAGCGTCCCTTGGTGGGCTGTTATTCTGGCCGTGGTGGGGGTTTTTGTCGGTTGGTCGGTCCTGACCTCCGAGGCTTACTTAGACGCGCTTGGTTTCATCATTGACGGCGTCAGACTCACCCTTCAGGTCACCATCATCTCTTATTTTATTGGTCTGGTGGTGGGCTTGATCTTCGGTCTGATGCGGGTCTCAGACAATCCGATCTTCTATGCTGCTTCCACCCTCTACGTTGAGGTGATGCGCGGCGTTCCGCTTCTGGTCATTATCCTCTATATGGGGTTTGTCGTCACGCCCCGGTTGCGCGAGGCCACCGGTGGGCAGATCGATCTTCAGGGCGTTCCCGCGGCAATTCTTGCCATAGCGATCTGCTATGGGGCCTACATGGCCGAGGTCTATCGAGGTGGCATCGAGTCTATCGAGCACGGTCAGATGGAGGCTGCTCGTTCTCTGGGGATGAACTACATGCAAGCCATGCGCCACGTCATCCTGCCTCAGGCGATTCGACGCATCCTCCCTCCTTTGGGCAACAATCTCATCTCAATGCTCAAGGATTCATCCCTGATATCGGTGATCGCTCTTAACGACCTCCTCCAGACCGGACGGCTCTACGTTTCGCGAACGTACAGGGCCTTTGAGGGCTACAACTCCGTTGCCCTTCTCTACCTGACGATGACCCTCTTCCTCTCCCTCATGGTGCGCATCGTTGAAAGGAAGGCTGCCATTGAATAGCGAACCTATTATCACCATAGAGAACGTCTACAAGTCCTTTGGTCACGTCAAGGCTGTCGTTGACGTCAGCATCGACGTCTATCCCGGTGAGGTTGTGGTCATCATTGGGCCCTCAGGGGGCGGCAAGTCTACGCTCTTGCGCTGCATCAATAAGCTGGAGACGATCGACGAGGGACGGATCGTGGTCGATGGGTACTCCATCACCGAGACGAAGAACATCAACAAGGTCCGGGCTGAGATCGGTATGGTCTTCCAGCTCTTCAACCTCTTCCCCCATCTCACGGCGCTGGAGAATATCACCTTGGCCCAGCGCGTCGTCCGCAAGCGGGGTGAGAAAGAGGCAAAGAGAATCGCTCACGAGCAGCTCGATAAGGTCGGTATCGGCGATAAGTGGGACTCCTATCCCTCTCAGCTCTCCGGTGGTCAGCAGCAGCGCGTCGCTATCGCCCGGGCCCTGGCCATGGAACCCAAGATCATGCTCTTCGACGAGCCGACGTCGGCGCTTGACCCCGAGATGATCAAGGGGGTCCTGGACGTGATGCTCGCCCTGGCGCAGGAGGGCATGACCATGGTCGTCGTCTCTCACGAGATGGGGTTCGTTCGGGCAGCGGCTGACCGAATTGCTCTCCTCGATCACGGGGCGCTGGTGGAGGTGACCACGCCGGAGAAGCTATTCACCGATCCCGAGAAGGAGCGCACTAAGGAGTTCCTGAGCCAGATTCTCCACTAGTACACCAGGGCGGAAGTCCTTCACCACTTCCACGCTCGCCAGGGATCGTAGATCGATGCAGTCACCCAAGATCCCTGTCTGCGATGCCGAGATAGTTCCCTTTAGCCAGGCGCTCAGTAGGCGTTGGGCAGTTCGAAGATGTTGAAGACTGTGCGGAGCAGGATCTTCAGGTCAAGCTGCAGCGACCAGTTCTCAATGTACCACAGGTCATACTTGGTTCTCTCGGCGATAGACGTGTCGCCGCGGAGGCCGTTGATCTGAGCCCAGCCTGTCAACCCTGCTTTCTCCCAGTGACGGTCCATGTAGCGCGGAATCGAGCGTCGGAACTGGTCGACGTAGATGGGGCGCTCGGGCCGCGGTCCTACCAGGCTCATCTGCCCCAGCAGGACGTTGATCAGTTGGGGCAGCTCATCCAGGTTGAGCTGGCGCAGGATGCGTCCCAGTGGGGTGACACGGGGGTCGTCCTCCACCGTCCAACCCGGTCCGTTGACTTCGGCGTTTTGCCGCATAGAGCGGAACTTCAGCATATTGAAGGGCTTGGCGTCCAGGCCCATCCGCTCCTGGACGTAGAAGACCGGGCCAGGCGAGTCCAGCTTGATCAGCACCGCTACCAAGAGCATGACCGGAGAGAGCAGGATCAAACCCACAGCCGCGCCGGCGATGTCCATCAACCGCTTGGCGACGCGCCTCCAGCCACGAAGGGCGATGTCGCGCACCGTCACCAGTGGCAGGCCCCCCAGATCGCCGATTCCAACCGGGCTGGCCATGATCTGGAACACGTCGGGGAAGACCTTGATCGTGACCTGTCCCCGCTCGCACTCCGAGAGTAGCATCAGGATGTCCTGATGCGTCGCCTCTGGCAGCGCGATGATCACTTCGTCGACGTCGTGTTGGTCGATGAGGGGAGCTAGTTGAGAGGCGTCACCTAGAATCTCCGCGCCAAGCGGCACCCCACTGCTTGAGCCGTCCACCGCGACGAATCCAGCCACTTCATAGCCCAGACCTGGGTTTGATTGGATCTTCTGATGGACCATCCGTCCCACGTCGCCCGTTCCCACAATCAACACCCGGTCGCAACCCCATCCCCGTCGTCGGAGTCGGGAGCGAATGTTGGCGTGGAGCATACGGCCCAGGGTGATGAAAACGATGCTCAGCCCCCAGCCGTAGAGCACCATGCCGCGCGAGTAGTCTAGCGCCAGCGAACTGTTCTTGAAGAGCAGTGAGGATAGGGCCACCCCCATCAAGGTCCCCAAGGAGGTGGACTTGAAGACCGAGTAGAACTCATCAATGCGCGACGTGTTGCGGGTCACGTAATACAGCTTGGAGAAGCCGAAGATCGTGACGATTGAGAGAATGTGTGCCCCGATCAAACTGGCGTAGTCGAGGAGCTGTCCCATGTTCTGCGCTTCCTCGGGCCAGGGGATCCATCGGCGCATCCAGTAAGCCAGGCAGAAGGCTAGTCCGGCCATCACCATGTCTGTGAGGGCCAATGTAACAGCGAAAACAGTGCGAACTCTCGACTCAGACCTCATGATCCAGCTCTCTGCTTACTCGACGATGTTGAAAGCGCCACCCGCAGTTGCTCCAGCTTCAGACGCGCAGACACGGCCCCGACGATCAAGCTATGGAGCCACCACGGGGTCTGCGCTGCGAAGTGCTTCTTGTAGAAGATATCCATGGCGTGATAGAACGCCACCTGGGCCCGAGGGTTCTGTCGGGTGGATGCCTTCTTGACGTGGAGCACCGTCACGGTCGGGTTGTAGTAGATCTTCCACCCTGCAGCTTTCATGCGGTAGGCCCAATCCAGATCCTCGCCGTACATGAAGAACGTCTCATCCATCAAGCCGACGTCCTCGATCGCCGTTCCACGTACCAGCATGAAGGCGCCAACGACCGAATCCACCTCGGTGACTTGATCAGGATCCAGATAGGTGAGGTTGTACTGGCCGAAGCGACGGCTGCGCGGAAAGAGACGTGACAGCCCAATCATCCGATAGAAGGAGACTTCCGGTGTGGGAAACGATCGTCGACAGGCCAGATCCAGCGATCCGTTGGGGCGCACCAGCTTGGGACCTGCGGCACCGGCGTCGGGATGCTCGGCCATGAAGTCCAGCATCTTCCCCAGGGCGTCCGAAGGAAGCTTCGTGTCAGAGTTGAGCAGGAGGGCAAAGCGAGGGGGCTCCGTTCCACGAGAGGCATCTCCAGATCGTCGAAAGCTGAAGATCTCCAGCCCCTGGTTGTTGGCGGCCGGATAGCCGACGTTCTCCTCGTTGGCAATCAACGTCGCCTGCGGGAATTCGGTAGCCACCATATCGGCGCTGCCGTCGCTCGATGCGTTGTCAACGACGCAGACGTCGAAGGTGAAGGATCCCTGATTGGCGTAGACCGACCGCAGACAGTCGCGAAGTAGGTCGCGAGTGCAATAGCTGACGATAACAATTCCTAGGTCAAGCATACTCTCTGGCCCACGAACCTCTCGTCAGATCGGCCCTGAGAGGCGTCGCTCGTCCACTGGCTGCGCGCATGTTAGCACAGAGAGCCTGGAGGGTCAAACCAGGTCGCGCTGGCCTACGTGTCCCGGTAGATGGACAGGAGTTGGTGAGCGATCCGATCCCAGGTATACGTCCTTAGAATCGTCTGACGCGCTCGACGACCCATCTCCCGGCGTGCCTTCTCCTCCATCGTCACCATCCGCAGCGTGGCATGAGCTAGCTCCTCGATCTCATTGTGATCAACCAGGAGCCCGTTGACACCATCGTTGATCACATCACGTGAACCACCGTGGACGCTCGCTATGAGAGGGCGCTCTAACAGCATAGCTTCCAACATGACGATGGAGAAATACTCTTGTGATGGCAGGATGACGGCGTCGGCGGCTGCGAAGAAACCAGGCATCTCATCGTGGGGAACCGGTGGATGGATCAGCACCCGATCTTCGAGATTATACTCGGTCATCAAACCTTTCAATCGAATGGCGTACGGGGTCGCTGGCTCTGGCCAGGCCAGGAGAAGCAGGCGGTAGCGGTGTTGCTCCAGTTCCCCTTGGGCATGATGGAGAGCTCGCAGCATCGGACCTTGGCCTTTACGCGGATCGACCCGCGATGGGATGAGCAGCAGGAACTCTTCGTCGGCAACGCCGAGCCTCTCTCTCAGTTGCTCCCGGGTTCCCGGTGGAGGAGGGGGGAATGCTGCGGGATCGATGCCATTCGAGACGACGGTCACCCGTGGGTCCCCTGCCGGCACCGCCACGTAGTGATCGAATAAGTACTCGGCTTCGGGTGTCGAGAGAGGCAGGATACGGTCGGCGATCACCAGGGATCGCTCCTCCGAGGCGATCCGCACTGGGAAGTTGTAGATCTCGTCAAGCTCTTTCGTCGTTCCCTCACCTCGCTTCAGGCTGTCCTCGCGCTTCCGCCTGCCCAGGGAATGAGTGGTCAGCAGCGCAGCGGGATGGTGAGGCCAGCAGGCTTTCAGCGTCGTGACAGTCTCCCATCCGTCCGCGTAGTGGCCGTGCATCAGGTCATACTGCAGCCCTTCTTTCTCAGCGAAGCCTGCGATCTGTCTCACGAATTCGGTGATCGGTTCGCCGTACAGGCTCTCCTTCGGGACGTAGCGGTCAGTAGGCCCGCAAGGAAGGCGGATGATCCTAACGTTTGGGTCGTCATCCAGGTGCTTAACCCGGCTGTCGGCATGAGGATCGTCATCCTGCAGACGGGTGAAGATGTCGATACTGACAGCCGGGTCGATGCGGCTGAGAGCGTGGGGCAGTTTGTTCATCACCACGGTCTGCCCCCCCTGAGATTCCTCGCCCAGGCGGTCGAGCCAATCAGGTCGGCAGTGAGGGCTGGTCCAAAGTATCCGCATAGTCAACCTCGCATGGTCTCATTCGAAGGTGTGGCCTCGTTCATCGTCCGCTCAGCCCAGTCGTCGAGCACCTGCTGAGCGTGCTTGAAGGCGATCACGTCTGGCAGTTCTCGGGGCGAGAACCATGCCAGGTCGGTCACTTCAGGACCGGGCTGCTCGGCACCTCCGGTCACCCGGGCTAGAAAATAGATGTTCAGACACAGCTTACCGCTGGTGCCATAACCATAGCGGCCCATATAAAATCCGAATAGCTCGGTTGTTTGAATCCTGAGGCCCGTTTCCTCTTTTACCTCGCGGGTGGCCCCTGCGTTGGGAAGCTCGTCCACCTCCAGGAACCCGCCAGGTATGTCCCAGTGATCCTTGTATGGCTCTTTGGCTCGTTTGACCAGCAGCAGACGTCCATCTTGCTCCACCAGAGCGCTGGCGCACGGCTTGGCGTTCTGGTAAGCGATGTGTCCGCAGTCTATGCAGACCTGACGTCGCCGCTCCTCTTCGGAGGACCGCACGGCCTTCAGCAGCCCGCCACAGCGGGGACAGAAGCGAACCGGGGCCAGGAGCTCCTCGAGCGTCTCATCCTTGCAGAAAGGTGATCCGGCAACGGCCATCTTCTGCGCGGCGTGCTGTAGCTTCTTCCTCCGCGGCAACCGCCGGAACCGAGCCTCCGCTCGCTGTGCCGAGCTCCGCCCGCTAAAGGGCCAGGCTCCTATCAGGTGTACAGGGCGGCGCCCCGACGTGTAGCGCGCTCCTCGGCCGCTGTTGTGCTCGTTCAAACGCCGTGCCAAATCCGTGGTTACACCGGTGTAAAGGGTGTCGTCTGCACAGCGGAGAGCGTAGAGAAACCAAGTGCTGTCGCTCATCTGATCGGACGCCATGACCGCTGTCCAACGGAACCCTGGGCGACTATCGTGCACGCCTGTATCGCTGGCGGCGCACCGTTCTTCCATTCATGCACCTTAGATACCCCCCACTCCGGCCGGATAGAGGGCCCTCCGCCCATAATCCGGCGATTTCACGCCTAAAAGTCGAGCTGCTTGTTTCGAGCCATCCGCTAGGAGCAGGGGATGAACAGTTGCTTGCTGTCATCTCTCGTGCTCCATCGAGCATCGTTCCATACGTCTCTATTGTAGCACAGCTTCTCAGTTGAGTAAAAACCGCCCGCGGGCATCCGTCGGTTAAGCGCCCGAAACGTCATCTCGGCGCGTCGCAAGGCATAGTACCAACCTCCTATGTAAACTATTAGCATCTCGTGCTATATTATTGTTGTTACTGTCAGCTCTTGGTGGCGGATGTCCCCTGTGTGGTCCGAGTCGATAGGTCCGCTTTCGGAGGTGATCCTGCTGGGTGTCTCCATGGTCTGGCACTGTAACGTATTCGTAATCGTGGGGTCATTGTCATGATCATGGTGCACTGATATAATTGGGATCGGATACTTCAATCTCTAGCTCTACGCAGATCTATTGAATCCAAGTCCCGAGGGAGAAACTAATGAGTGACAACCGTATCCTCTACATTGAGGACAATCCCGAGAATCGGCTGCTTGTGAGGCGTGTCCTGGAGGCCGAGGGCTACACAGTCTTCGAGGCTGTTGATGGCCCTTCCGGGCTAGAGTCGGCCGGAGAGATTGAGCCAGACCTGATTCTCCTCGACATCAGCTTGCCAGAGATGGACGGTTATACCCTCGCCGAACGCTTCCAGGATATGTCGGAGCTGGAAGACGTTCCTGTCTTGGCCGTCACGGCCAACGTGATGAAAGGGGACCGGGAACGTACATTGGCAGCGGGTTGCAGCGGTTACATCGCCAAGCCCATTGACATCGATCGGTTGCCTGGACAGATCGCAAAAGCCCTTCACAAATCGAGGCAGGGATAGAGCACTATGCGGCCAGAGGATGCCACCGTCGTCGTTGTAGAGGATAACTTCCAGAACTTTGTGCTGATCACACGTCTGCTGGCCTATCTTGGGGTGGAGGATTGTGAGTGGAAAGCATCGGGTTGGCAAGTGCTGGAGTTCGCTGAATCTCTGTCCAAGGTTGACTTGATTCTTATGGACATATTTCTGCCAGAAGCCGACGGTTACGAGGCGTTAGACACTCTCCGTCATCATCCTCGGTTCGAGGAAACGCTCATCGTCGCCGTCACCGCCGACGCCTCTGTTCAGAATATGCAGCGGGCCAAAGAGGCTGGCTTCGATGGTTTCATCGGTAAACCGCTTGATCCGGACCGGTTCCCCAACCAAATCCGCCGCGTGCTGCAAGGAGACGCTGTCTGGGAAGTCGAATAGGCTTAAGGGCGGCGGATGACTGCAAACCATGATCACTTCTTCAGATCAGACGGAACGGTCTCGTGTCCCAACGACCGGGATGCGGGGAGGATTGGGCAGGACTCTGCTGACGGCCTTCCTGATTATGGCCATCGTGCCTCTGAGCACGCTCAGTTGGTATGCTACCCGTCGCGAACGTCGTGACATCCAACGCGAAGTCACCGCCAAACTCTCATCTGTAGCCACGATGATGGAGGGCCAGGTCCGCGAGTGGACCCAGGGCTGCCTCGGCAGTGTGCGCCTTCTGGCATCGATCCCCTCTGCGCGAGATAGCGCAGTTGCTTTGGTCCGTGACTCGGAACGGGCGGAAGAAGGGCGAGATGTGTTGCGCAGCCAGTTTGAGGCCGTCTTGAAAAGAGATCAGGCTTTTCGCCGGTTGGCCTTCCTTGACCTTCAGGGCCAGGTTCTGGTGTCGACCAGTCCCTTAGACCTGTCGTTGCAGGAAGTGATAGCCCTGCAAGAGCAGGGCGTTCACGTCGGTTCGCTTGACCCATCGGACGAGCACGGTGTAGTCGTGACCCAGCCGGTCGTCTCAACGCAAGGCGAGACCGTTGGTCGTCTCGTCGGGTGGCTCGACCTAGAGATGCTTTCCACTAAGCTTCGTGCTCCCCAGGAGTTGGGCGGCGGGGGGGAAGTCTATCTGGTCGACTCGAGCAGTACAGCCCTTCCGCAGGGGGAGGTCGTAGAAAGCGCCGGGATTGAGGCAGCGCTGTCCGGCCAGACTTGTGAAGGACTCTATCAGAACTATGCTGGTGTGCCTGTGATCGGAGTCTATCGCTGGATGCCCGACCTGAGCTTGGCTCTGGTGGCCGAGCAGTCTCAGGAGGACGCTCTCGCGGTGACCGATAACGTCACCGCGGCGATCGTTGGGGCGTCCCTTCTGGTCGCTCTGGTCACCGCCATCATCGCCGCTGTTGTGACTCGGCAGATCACGCGGCCGGTCGTGCAATTGACGGAATCGGCTCTCGGCATCGCCGAAGGAGATCTGGCGCAGCAGGTCCCAGTCTCCTCGCGCGACGAGATAGGGATTCTGGCCTATGTGTTTAACCGTATGGCGTCCGAGCTGAAGAGCCTTTATGATGATCTGGAGGCCAAGGTGGCCGAGCGCACGGCCATGCTCCAGCAGGCCAACTACCAGATCCAGCGACGCGCCATTCAGCTTGCTGCTACGGTCGAGGTGAGCCAGGCGGCCACTTCCATCCTGGACCCGGCCGATCTCTTACAACAGGTCGTTCGGCTCGTTCACGATCGCTTCGGCTACTCCTATGTGGGGGTCTATCTTCTGAAACCGGGGGCTGCAGGCGCGAAGCAGCGCCTCTGCCTCCGCCAGGGGACCGGTGGCGGTGAGGTTGTGGAATCCGTCAAGACAAAGCCGGTCGTCCTGAACACGGATTCGTCTGAGGAAAACGGCGCTTCGGATTGTGTCGGTCGGGCGGTCCGCCGGGTCATGCGCACCGGTGAACCCTCGGTCGTCTCGTGGGATGCCGATCGCGCTGAGGCGTTCTTCTCCTCTCCTTACATCCGGGCCGAGGCGGCGTTGCCCTTGAAGATGGGCCAGGAGACCATCGGCGTGCTCGATATCCTGAACACGGAGGCCGATGCCCTTGACGAGGACGCCATCTCGGTCCTGCAGAATGTCGCCAACCAGACGACGATCGCGTTGGAGAATGCACGGACCTATAAGAAGCAGAAGGAGACCGCCAGGCGTCTGCAGAGGACCGAGGCCTTCCGCTCTCAATTCCTGGCCCACATGAGCCACGAGCTCCGCGAGCCTCTGACGAATATCATCGGATTCTCCCGCTTGATGCTCAAGGGGCTTGATGGGCCTGTCAACGAGAGACAGCGTCATGACCTCCAGATCATCCATGCCAATAGTCAGCATCTCTTGGGGTTGATCAACGACCTTCTGGACGTGTCGCAGATTGAAGCCGGTATGATGGAGTTGAACTTTCAGGCGTTCGATCTCGCAGACGTTATCGACAGTGTGATGGCGACTACGAGTGCTCTGGTTCGGGACAAGGACATCGACCTGCGTCGGCAGATCGACGATCTGCCGACGATGCGGGCCGATGTGACCCGTATCCGACAGGTTCTCTTGAAGCTTCTGACCAACGCAGCCAAGTTCACTGAACAGGGCAATATCACGGTACAAGCTTGGTCGGAGGATCATAGGGTCCTTGTCAGTGTCAGTGACACGGGGAGAGGCATTCCTCCTGAGGACCAGCAGCGGGTCTTCGAGCGATTCGAGCAAGGCGAACTGGGAAACGGGGGCCATCCGACTGGAGCTGGACTTGGGTTGGCTCTGAGCAAGGAATTTGTCGAGATGCACGGCGGAGAGATCTGGGTGGAGAGCTCAGTGGGGAAGGGAACCACGTTCACCTTCAGCCTTCCCCTCAAGCCGAAGCCTGAAAGGCTTTCCAGAGAAGAGGCGACGCAGGCCGAGGGAGGCGAGACATGAAAATCGTTGCGGTGGCTAATACTAAGGGGGGAGTGGCAAAGACGACGACGTGTCTTTCCCTGGGAGGGAGCCTGGCGGAACAGGGGAATCTGGTGCTGCTGGTGGATCTGGATCCTCAGGCCCACTTGACCTCCTCGCTCGGCATCAAGCCGGGCGAGCTCCGGCGCACGGTCAGCGACGTGCTGCTCAATCAGGACTCCTTGGCCTCCATCAGCTTAGAGACCCAGGTCTTTGGTCTCGACTTGGCCCCGGCCAATGACGAACTAGTCATCATCGACAAGATGTTGTACAAGAACCCGGGCTACGAGTACCGTCTCAAAACGGATATCGAGAATAGCCGTCGTGGGCTCTACGATTATGTGATCATTGATTGCCCTCCTACGTTTGGGACAGTGACCATCAATGCTCTGACAGCCTCTGACCTTCTCATTATCCCTCTCCAGTGCGAGCACTATGCCGTTCAATCCCTTATCCGTATGCTGGAGATGGTGCGGTTGACGCGTCGCAAGACCAATGCTGGGCTCCGATATCGTCTTCTGGTGACGATGTATGACATGCGAAACAAGGTCCATCCTATGATCCTCAAGTATCTTCGCGATCGGTTCCCAGACGCCCTATTTGAGAACCGCATCCAGATCGACACGAAACTACGCGAGAGCCCGGCCCACGGCAAGCCGATCACCAGCTATGCACCCAATACGAGAGCAGCGCGTCAGTACCGGGAGTTAGCCCAGGAATTGATGGACTGTCTCGGCCCAGAGCAAGAAGAGGCGTCAGATCCAACAGAAACGTTATTCACCGTCTCCACATCCGACCACGAACGTGGGGCCGGCGACACGGAGGAAGAACAAGCCTCCTCTGGCATGCAGGAGACACCAGAGGAAGAGCAGCTGGAGCCAAGGTTGAAGCCCGTGTCGAGGTTCTTAATCGGGGGTAATGGCCGATGAATGAAGATCAGCTCAATCGCTCCCTGGAGGATCTCTTCTCCGACATCTCGTTACCCGATCCAGAGGCGTCTGGAGACCATGAGATACGGGAACAGCAAGGGGCAACGAGGGAGGCCACTCCCCCTTCTACACGTCCAGACCCACGCGCCGATGCCCGTGTGCCTGCCCCTGCGCCGCCGTCGGAGACTCCCTCGTCAAAGCCAGATCTCTTGTCCTCGGTCCATCGGCAACCTCGGCCCGAGTCGCGGGAGATCGAGGAAGAGGCCTTTCTCTCGCCGGATGAGCCGCCGCGTTTCACGGCCTGGCAGCGAGACCTGTTACGGACCGTGCTTTACGGTGCCCTCGCCATCGGTCTTTTCGTTGTAAGTTTGGGGGCCTATGCGGCCTATACGGGTGGGCAGACCATCCTTCTTCCTTTCTACATCGTTCCCTACCTCCTTCTTTTCGCAGTCACGTTTTGGGAAGAAGTCCCGTACGGAGCTAAGGCAGCTGCCCTCCTTGTCTTGATCTTCAGCGTTGGCGCGCTTGATTTGGTTCAGTTCGGCCCTGAGGGGAGTGGACAGATCCTGCTCTTTGTCCTTCCGATCGCGGCTGTTCTCTTCCTTGGGAGGCTTGAGGGTGCCATCGCTCTGTTCGTCTCATCGTTGGCTGAGGCTCTATTGCGCTGGGCAGTGGCGGTGGATCGGTTCATCCCCCTGCAGCAGGGCGCTGCCTCCACGGCGGTGACCGGCTGGTGGTGGGTGAGTGTCTTGGTCTTCCTCCTGATGGGGGCTGGGATGCTCTCGCTTCAGAATCGCATCGTCCCTCACCTCAAGGAGGCCTTGGAGCGTGGTCGCAGGCTCACGGGAGCTCTAGCGGATTCCCGCGCTCGCGCGGAAGGAAAGAGACGGGAACTTAAGCAGCTTGCTCTGCGACTGGATCTTCTGATCGAGCTGGGACGTGGAGCAGCATCCAAGCTAGACATCGACAGCGTGTTGCATCGAGCGGTTGAGTTGATACCTGACTATCTCAACTGCTATATGGCTAACGTCTTCCTACTCGAAGAAAGCGGTAGGAAGGTGAAGCTGCATGCGGCAACCGGGGTTCTTGGCGCGAAGCTGCAGGCCGAGGGCTTGAGCCTGGAGGTCGCCGACACGAGCATCGTCGGATGGACGGCTAAGCATCGGAAGCCTTACGTCGCACCGGAGGTCAGTTCCGATCCTCTATTTCGCCCCCACCCAGGATTGGGAGGGACGATGTCCGAGGTGGCCGTGCCACTGAAGGCCGATGGTCTCCTGTTGGGTGTCTTGGACGTTCAGGCCGGGGCGAGAGCCGCGCTGGGAGAGAGCGACATACGGGTCCTTCGAGCAGTGGCGGATCAACTTGCTATGGCTGTCCAGAATGCCCGGCAGGATCCGGACGAAGTGGCGCTGCTCGAGGCGACTAGCCCCGTTTACCGCGCTAATCGCTGTCTCAGCGCGGCCACGACTGTGGACGAGGTTGTTCAGGTTATTGTGGAGTCAGTAACCGAGACAGAGGCGGATGGATGTTTGATCGGACTTTTCGATCCATCGTCTGTGGGGCAGTCCCACCGTCTACGATACATGGGCGTATGGCCCCAACCAAAAGACGCCTCTCACGCGGAGGTCGTCGACCAAGAAGGGCAGCAGAGGCTGCGACCGGGCCTGGCCCGGCCGCTCTCCGAGAGTCCGCTCCCCCTTGCTCTGATGGAGCAATTCTGGTCCGTGGCGGACGTAGCCCGCGACGACCGACTGTCTGGTGAGGTCCGCGAGATGTTCGAGGATGTCGGTATCGGGGCCTGTGTCAACGTGCCGCTCCGCGCCGACGGTCGGGACGTCGGACACATGCTCGTCCCCTCTAGGAAGGCGTGCTCCTTCTCCCAAGAGTCACTGCGGCTGTTGGAGATGTTGGCGGAGCAGGCCGCGGTGGCGTTGACGCGCGCTCACCAGCTAGAGGAGGCCCAGCGTCGTGCCCAGCAAGAGGAACTTGCCAGCAAGGCGGCGGCGCGTATGCACGAGTCGCTGGACCTGGAGAGCGTGTTGAGCACAGCGGTTCGCGATATCGGTGAGACGTTGGGTCTGGCTGCTCTTGACGTGCAGTTACGCTCGTCCCCCACATCGTCCGATGGAGACGACCCCATGCGCGGCAACGGAGATAGGGCCGGGTCGGAGAACCGGCGGGAAGAGGAGGATTAGCCGATGCCATTGCTCTTCTGGATAGAGATTGGCGCCTATACGCTCGCTGCCGTGAGCGCGCTGGCCCTGGCTATGATGGTCCTGGGTACCGGGCCCAAGCGTACGCTTAACCATCTCTTCGCTGTCTTCGTGACATTGGAGGCTGTCTGGGCCGTCTCGGCCGTGCTGCTGCGCCTCATGCTCTGGTTGGAGATGGGCAGTCCGACCTTCTGGTTGGAGCTGGCTGCCATTGCTTTGAACGGCATGGGCATCATTCTGCCTGTGTTCGCCGTCCGCTACGTGGGACGCCCCACGCGGCTTGCCGATCAGCTGGTTGCCCTCGGCTTCCTCGTTTTGGTCGCCCTGGCGATTCCTACCTTCAGCGGTCAGTTTCTTACCAATCCTCAGATAGAGCCCAACGGCGTTGGCACCTACGACGTGCTTGGCTGGGGGTTCATTGCTCCCCTTCTCCCCATACCCTATTTCGCTTGGTCCTTCGTCCTCTTCTGGCGCAACCGTCGTGAGGCACGAGCCACCTATCTGGCCCTCAGCGTCTTGATTCTGTTGACGGGCTTTCTGATAGGTGGGATGCTCCGTCCTTTCTTCCCCGCACCAATCCTGTCCGTCACGGTCACCCTCAGCGTGGTGGTGCTGGGGTATGGTGTGGTCAGCAGGCAGTTGCTGAACCCCCTGCGCGAGCTGACTGAGAACCTGGAGCAGAAGGTGGAGGATCGCACGCAAGAGCTGGCAGAGATAGCGAGGCGGTTAGAGGAGGTCAACGTCGCCCTGGAGGAACGAGGCGCGCAGCTACAGACTGCAGCCCAGATCGCTCGGGAGGCGGTCGCGATTCACGATATGGAGCAACTCCTCGATGAGGCTGTTCGTCTCATCTCCGACCGTTTCGGCTTCTACCACGCCGGCATCTTCCTTCTCGACGAGACGAATGACTTTGCCGTGTTGCGCGCGACCTCTTCCGAGGGTGGGCAGCGTATGCTAGCTCGTAAGCATAAGCTTCGGGTCGGTGAGGAGGGCATCGTGGGCTATGTGACCGGGCAGGGCGAACCCCGTATCGCCCTGGACGTCGGTGCCGATGCCGTCTTCTTCAATAACCCAGATCTACCCCAGACTCGATCCGAGATGGCTCTGCCGCTGGAGGCTCGTGGCGAGATCATCGGGGCTCTCGACGTGCAGAGTATGGAGCCGGGCGCCTTTGCCGATGAGGATGTGGAGGTCTTGCAGACTCTGGCCGATCAGGTTGCCGTGGCGATCAGCAATGCACGGCTCTTCCAGCAGGCTCAGGAGGCTCTGGAGGCGGAGCGGCAAGCGTATGGGGAGTTCAGTCGTCAGGCGTGGCAGCGCCTGCTGACCGCCAACCGCAAGCTGGGGGCTCGCTACGACCCTCAGGGCCTCATGGCCGACCAGAGGGAATGGCGTGAGGACATGCAACAAGCGGTGGACGAGGGGAAGCCCGTTCTCGGCTCTTCGCAAGACGAGTCGTCAGAGGACGCCAGCTCTTCGGATGCCTTGGTCGTGCCCATACAAGTGCGTGGGCACGTGATTGGCGTCCTCGATGCTCGTCGGTCAGGTGACGGCGAGCCGGGATCCGACACCTGGACGCCGGAGGAAATCGACCTCCTGCAATCTCTAAGCCAGCGGCTCGGCGTCGCGCTGGAGAGCGCTCGGCTTTATCAAGACACGCAGCGGCGGGCGGCTCGCGAGCAGTCGGTCGGTGAGGTGGCCGCTAAGATGCGCGAGTCCCTGGATATGGCGACGGTTCTGAAGACCGGAGTCGAGGGCATCCGCGAGGCTATGGGACTGCCGGCTGTGACTGTACGGATGGTGGAGGGCGGTGGTGGAGATGGGGGGGGAACCCCATGAGTCAAGCCGCACACGATCGTAGTATGGGATCACAGATGCTGCGTTGCTTACTTGAGGACTGGAGGCTGGTATGCCCGAAGAACATGTAAGCAGACCATCGATGACATCTGATGCGTCTATCCAGCGTGCCGATGGGGCGGCTGACCAGGTGCGCCGGGTCACAGCACTTCGGCGAATCGTTGTCGTCTTTGCCGTCGTTGGTCTGGTCAGTCTTGGCTTCTTCCTGACGATCCTTCTGCGCACTGGGGCATGGCAGATGATGGTGCCCGGGGGCGCGGTTGTCTCGGGTCTTCTGTTGGTCCTTCTGGCCCTTCTCCTGGCCCGGCGTGACCGGTTTGACCTTGCCGGATTCATCGTCTTAGTCGTGCTGGCCGTCATCTATGTTGCCGGTGAGTTAGTCTGGTCCCAAGCTACGCCCTATCTGATCGTTAGCGGAGCGCTGGTCATTCTCTTCGCTGGAGCCGCCTTGCTTCCGCGAAAGTGGGGGAGCTGGTTGTCTGTCCTTGGCGCCTTTGCCCTGGCGGTCTTCCTGATCAACCGGTTTGAGCCTCTCCCACGCTTCAACATCCAGCAGTCACCGCTGCTTCGCGCCTACGTCCCCATCGTCAGCACGATCTTGGCTGCAATCCTCATCTGGCAGGCCTTCCGTGCTTATCGACAGGTCACCACGATTCGTGTTCGACTGCTTGTTGTCTCCATCCTGGCTGTAGTGTTGACAGCCGCAGCCATTACGGCCGGGACGACCATCATTGGCTTCCGGAATGGTCGTGAGCAGGCGATCGACCGCTTGCAGCTTGTCGCTATGCTCCGCGAGGTTGAGATCGAAGGCTGGAGTGCCGATGTTCGGGGCAGGCTTGGTGAGGCCGTGGACCAGGCACCGGAACAGCGCTACGTCGAGGCTCAGGTTGCGGAGACTATGAGTGCGCTTATCGACTCGTCCCAGGACTCGTTGGAATACCAGGAAGCGCACGATGCTCTGCTTTCCAGGTTCAATCAGTGGCTGGACCGGTCCCCTAGTTTTCATACCGTGTTCTTCATCAATCGTGACGGGGAGGTTCTCGCTTCCAGCAATCCGGAGTTGGAGGGTCAAGTTCTGGCTGAAGAAACCTACTTCAAGAGGGGTACCTCGAGACCCTTCGTTGCCCCTCTTGCCTATGATGATTCTCTGGGCCAAGCGGCGGTCCTCGTCTCCCGCCCCTTGCTGGGTGAATACGGGCGATTGTTGGGTGTCCTGGTTGGTCGGGCCGACGCGGTGGCCTTGGAGGAGGTCATGCGTCTGGAGAAGCAGAGTGGCTTGGGCAACACTGGCGAGACGTATCTCGTCGGCGCGGACGGGCGGCTGCTGACCCCCGCGCGTGCCAGCGAGACCGGGAAGCGGATGCAGACCGAAGCTGTGCAAGAGGTGCTCACGAGCAAGGAAGGCGGCTTCGGTGCCTATCCCAACGACGAGGGGCTTTCCGTGATTGGCGTCTACCGTTGGCTCCCTGATCTGGGGGTCGCTCTGGTCGCCGAACAAGAGCGAGCCGAGGCTTTGGAGGCGGTCAACCGGACCGCGGTCCTCAACGGTACGATCGCCGTCGTGGCTGTGTTGGCTGCTGGAGCGATCTCACTCTCCATTGCTCAGAGCATCGGTGGACCACTGAATGACCTGGCGCAGGTAGCCTCCGATATCGCGGCTGGCAATCTGAATCGCATGGCCAGCGTTGATCGGCGAGATGAGATCGGCACGCTGGCCGAGGCCTTCAATACCATGACCGCACGCTTGCGTGGCCTGATCGGCCAGCTGGAGCAGCGCGTGGCGGAGCGTACCGAGCAGTTGGAGACTAGATCGGCTTACTTGGAGGCGTCCGCCGAGGTGGGGCGCGCCGCCTCAGCCGTGCTGGACGCCGACGAACTCGTCCAGAATGTGGTCCGCCTGGTGCGCGAGCGGTTTGACCTCTACTACGTTGGGCTTTTCCTTCTCGATGAGATGGGCGAGTGGGCTGAGCTTCGCGCTGGTACGGATGAGGCGGGGCAGCAGATGCTGCTGCAGAAGCACAAGCTCAGGGTGGGTGGTGAGTCGATGATTGGTCAGTGCGTGGATCGCGGCCAGGCTCGCGTTGCCTTGGACGTCGGTGAGGAGGCTGTCCGCTTCGACAACCCTCTTCTCCCCAACACGCGCTCCGAGGCTGCTCTTCCCCTTCAATCGCGAGGAAGGATGCTTGGCGCTATCACGGTTCAGAGTGAGGAACCCAGAGCCTTCGATGAGGACACGCTCACGGTGCTGCAGACGATGGCCGATCAGGTGGCCGTAGCGCTCGACAACGCCCATCTCTTCGCCGAGGCCGAGAGCGCTCTGGAGGCCGCACGTCGCGCTTCCGGTGAGGACAGCCGCCAGGCTTGGTCCGAGTTACTGCGGTCCCAGTCAATCGTTGGTTATCACTGTGACGACCGTGGCATCGCGAGCGCTGAAGGTATATGGAGCCCGGAGATGGAGCAAGCTGTTCGTAAGGGAGACGTCGTTTGCATCGGATCTGACGATGGTGCCGATGGCGACGGGAATCGGCAGCCTCTCGCCGTGCCGATCAGGGTGGCTGGCAAGGTGATCGCTGTCCTCCATACCTACAAGCCAGCGAAGGCCGGACCCTGGTCGGATGAGGAGATTGAAACGCTGAGAGCCATGGCTGAGCGACTTGGCGTCTCCCTCGAGAGTGCCCGCCTCTATCGAGAGACACAACAGCGTGCAGAGCGCGATCGGTTGACGGCTGAGATCAGCTCCCGGGTCTTGAGCTCTGCCGATGTCGACACCGTCTTGCGCAAAGCGGTCCATGAGCTGGGACGGTCGTTGCAAGCCTCAGATGCCTGGATCGAGCTCGAATCTGGCAATGGAGCCTCGAGCGACGGAGGGCAGCGCGATGACGAGCGTTGGGTTCTCTCTGACGGGAACGGCGATGGATCCGATACAGGGGAAGCAACACGCGGAGGAGAGGAGTAGCCAATGTCATCTCCACAGGATGCTTTTGAACCACGTCTTCAAGGACGTCAACCGACCGTTCAGAGAAGCATCCGAACACGGTTGCTGCTGTTGTTGGTGGTGCTGACCACGCTCTCGGTGGGGATCCTAGGTTACATAGCGGTCAACGCCATCCAGCGTTTCGGTGAGACGGCCCGCCAGACGAGCGCCGGAGCACTGCGCGACCAGGCGCAGCAATCCCTTCGTCAGCTGGCCGTGGAGGAATCTCGGCGAACCGATCTCATCTTGGACGCTATTCGGCAGGACACCCAACGGGTCGCTCAGTACGCTGCAGGCATCTTCAGTAACCCAGGCGCCTTCGCTGACCGAGCCTATTGGCATGCTGAAGATCAGATGTTTGTAGCGGACGACGGACAGTACAAGAACGCTAAGACGGATGTTAGCAGTGCCTTCGTGCCCGCCTTCGTGGAGGTCGACGAAGAAGTGATGGAGACGCTGGAGTTGGGCGCATACCTGGACTTCATATTCGACCCGACCTATGAAGGTAACGCCAACGCGGTGGCCATCTACCTGGCTACGGAGCAAGAGACCACCCGATACCATCCTAACATCGATCTCGGGGCTGTCGTCCCCCCGGACTTCCGGGTGACCGAGCGCCCGTGGTATGTGGGCGCTACCCCCGACGAGAATCCAGAGCGGAGCACGGTGTGGTCCCCGGTCTACCTTGACGCCACAGGTAAAGGCTTGCTCGTGACAGCCTCTTCTCCCGTCTATGGTAGCGGGGACGAATTCCTCGGTGCCATCGGCATTGATGTCACTCTCGATAACATCGCCGCCAACATTGAGGAGGCACGTGTCTTGGGCGGCGGCTACGCTTTTCTCATCGATGGGCAGGGCAAGGCGATCGCCTTGCC